>DASWVJ010000227.1:0-2846 GCA_036406295.1 Bradyrhizobium sp. | reverse complement strand
CATGGGAAACGCCGTCCCCGCACAAGCTGCGGGTTCATCCGAACTGCTGAAGATCGAGCAGAAGGACGCGGTGCTGACCGTGGGCCTCAACCGTCCGGCCAAGCGCAACGCGCTCAATGACGGCATCATTCTCGCCATCGGCGACTGCTTCGCCAATCTTCCGGACGGCGTCGGCGCCGTCGTGGTCCATGGCGTCGGCGACCACTTCTCCTCCGGCCTCGACCTTTCCGAACTCACCGAGCAGGATGCGACCGAAGGCCTGCGCCATTCGCAGATGTGGCACCGCGTATTCGACCGCATCCAATACAGCCGTGTGCCCGTCATCGCGGCGCTGAAGGGCGCCGTCATCGGGGGCGGGCTGGAGCTGGCCTGTGCTGCGCATATCCGCATCGCCGAGCCGTCGGCTTATTTCGCGCTGCCCGAAGGCCAGCGCGGCATTTTCGTCGGCGGCGGCGGGTCGGTGCGGCTGCCGCGCCTGATCGGCGTGCCGCGCATGATGGACATGATGCTGACGGGCCGCGTCTATTCCGCGACCGAGGGCGCTTCTTACGGCTTCTCGCAGTATCTCACCGAGCCCGGAGCGGCGTTGTCGAAGGCGCTGGAGGTGGCCGAACGCGTCGCGGCCAATGCGCCGCTCACCAACTTTGCGGTCTTGCAGGCGCTGCCGATGATCGCGGAAGCCAATCCGCAGACCGGCCTTCTGATGGAATCGCTGATGGCCACTGTCGCGCAGAGCGACAAAGAGGCAAAGCGCCGTATCCGCGCCTTCCTCGACCACAAGACCGCCAAGGTGAAGCCGGGCAAATGAACGCAAAACCGGGCACGTCTGTCCTCGACAGCGGCGCGCGTGGCGCAAGCGGTCATCCGCTGCGTCCGATTTCCTTCGGCACTCCGGCCGTCGACGTCGAGCGCCGTGCGGACGGCACCATCTATCTGCGCCCGAAAGTGCGGCTCGGCGACTATCCCGCGCGCATCACCGACCGCCTGCATCACTGGGCCGCGTCCGAGCCCGACCGCGTGTTCATGGCGGAACGAAACAGAAGCGGCGGCTGGCGCGAGATCACCTATGCGGAGTTCCTGGTCTCCAGCCGGCATATTGCGTCGGCGCTATTGGCACGCGGGCTTTCGGCGGAAAGGCCTGTCGTCATCCTCTCCGGCAATTCCATCGATCATGCGCTGCTGGCGTTCGGCGCGCTGTATGCGGGTATTCCCTTCTGCCCGGTATCCCCTGCCTATTCACTGATCTCCAGGGACTACGGCAAGCTCGGCTATGTCATCGGCCTCTTGACGCCCGGGCTCGTGTTCGCCGACGACGCTGACAAGTTTTCCGATGCGTTAAAAGCAAATGTACCTGAGGGGACAGAGATCGTCGCGTCCTTTGGCGCGGTGCCCGGCCGCACGGTGACGGCGCTCGCCGACCTCATGGCGACGCCGATCCATTCCGGGCTCGACGCCATCAATGCTGCGATCGGTCCGGACACGATCGCAAAATTCCTGCTCACCTCGGGCTCGACCGGCAATCCCAAGGCCGTCATCAACACCCAGCGCATGATCTGCGCCAACCAGGTGATGCTGTGCGAGACGCTGGCTTTCCTGAAGGATGAGCCTCCCGTGATCGTCGACTGGCTGCCGTGGAACCACACCTTTGGCGGCAATCACAATATCGGGCTGACGCTCTACAACGGCGGCTCGATGTATCTCGACGAAGGCAAGCCGATGCCCGGCGGCATCGAGGAGACCGTGCGCAATCTTCGCGAAATTTCGCCGACGGTCTATTTCAACGTGCCCAAGGGTTATGAGTCGCTGCTGCCATACTTGCGCGACGACAGGGCTTTGCGCGAAAAGTTCTTCGGCCGGCTGCACGCGATGTTCTTCTCGGGCGCGGCGCTGTCGCCCTTCGTCTGGAACAGCCTCGATGAGCTCGCGGTGCAGGCGAAAGGATATCGCGTCCCGATGCTGACCGGACTGGGGGCCACCGAAACCGCGCCCTTCTTCATGTCGGTCAATCCTTTCACCAGCCGTTCTGGCCATGTCGGCCTTCCCGTATCGGGCAATGACGCAAAACTGCTGCCGAACAACGGCAAGCTCGAGGTGCGCGCCAGGGGGCCGAACGTGATGCCGGGTTACTGGCGCAGGCCCGATCTCACCGCAGCCGCCTTCGACGAGGAAGGCTTTTACAAGCTCGGCGATGCCATCAGGCCGGCCGACCCCGACGATTTCGACGCGGGCTTCGATTTCGACGGCCGCATCGGCGAGGACTTCAAGCTCGCCAGCGGCACCTGGGTTTCCGTCGGCCCCTTGAGGGCGCGCTTCATTGCCGCCTGCGCGCCGCTGGTGCGTGACGTCGTCATCGCCGGCATCAATCGCGACGAGATTTGCGCGCTGGTCGTGCTCGATCTCGACGGCTGCCGGCTGATCAATCCGACCCTGCCGCATGACGATCTTGCCGTCGTCGCAGCCGATCCATTGGTGCGCGCCGCCTTCCGCGAGCGCTTTGCAAAATTCTTTGCGACCGCGACCGGTTCCTCGAACCGCATCGTGCGCGCGGTGCTGGTTGATACGCCGCTGTCGATCGACCGCGGCGAGGTCACCGACAAGGGATCGATCAACCAGCGCGCCGTGCTCGAGCATCGGGCCGCCTTGATCGAGACGCTGTACGCAGATCAACCGCCGGCGCAGGTCATCGTGGCCGGCCAAGTCTAAGGTTTTTTTCAGGGAGAGAACGTCATGCAGTTGAAGGATCAGGCAGCCATCGTCACCGGCGGCGCATCGGGACTGGGCGCTGCGACCGCGCGCCGGCTGGCCTCGCTCGGTGCCAGGGTCGCAGTGTGCGATCTCAATACCAA
>DASWVJ010000226.1:0-5417 GCA_036406295.1 Bradyrhizobium sp. | reverse complement strand
GAGCGCGACACCGACGTGTACGACGAGGGGCTGTCGCTCGATCGCGTGCTGCTCGCCGTCGAGCCGGCCAAGAAGCTGCGCCTGGTCATCCTCGATGCCTGCCGCGACAATCCCTTTGCAAAGACCATGAAGCGCACCGTGGCATCGCGCGCGATCGGCCAGGGCCTCGCCAAGATCGAGCCGAGCAGCCCGAACCTCTTGATCGCCTATTCAGCGAAAGCAGGATCCACCGCGGCCGACGGCGACGGCAAGAACAGCCCGTTCACGATCGCGCTGTCGAAGCATCTCACGACGCCCGGCCTCGATGTGCGCCGCGCCTTCGGCTACGTCCGCGACGACGTATTGAAGACCACCAACAATCGCCAGGAGCCGTTCGTTTACGGTTCGCTGGGCGGCGAGGATGTGCCGCTGGTGCCTGCGCCGAAGGTTGCCGCGCCTGAGCCGGCGGCCAATCCGCAGGCCGATATGCGCCGCGACTATGAGCTCGCGCTGCAGATCGGCAACAAGGCCGCGCTGAGCGCTTTCCTCAGCCAGCATCCCGACGGCTTCTATGCGAGCCTTGCCAAGCTGCAGCTCGAGAAGCTTGCGGCCGAAGATGCCCGCGTAGCCGCCACCGAAAAGGCGCGTCTTGCCGAGCAGGAGCGCGCGCGTCTTGCCGCCGACGGCGCGCAGAAGGCGGCGCAAGCCAAGGCTGAGGCCGACGCCAAGGCCGCCGAACAGGCGCGCATTGCGGCCGAAAAGGCCAAGGAAGTCGCGCAAGCCCAGGCCACCGCCGCCGAGCAGAAGCGGCTTGAGGCCGAGAAGGTCGCGCCCGAGGCCGGCGCCAAGGTTGCCACGCTCTCGCCGCCCGCCTCGGCTGACCAGCCGAACCTCGCTGCGCTGAGCACGGGTACGCCGCGGGCTGATGTGACCAAGTCAGTGCAGGCCGAACTGCGCCGCGTCGGCTGCCTCTCGGGTGAGGCCGACGGCAACTGGAATGCGGCTTCGCAGCGCTCGCTGTCGCTGTTCAACCGCTACGCCAAGACGAAGTTCGACACCAAGCTCGCCTCCACCGATGCGCTGGATACGATCAAGACCAAGACGGCGCGGGTCTGCCCGCTGGTCTGCGATCACGGCTTCAAGGCGCAAGGAGAGGCTTGCGTAAAGATCGTCTGCGCCGAAGGCTCGTTCCTCAACGACGACAACGAGTGCGAAAAGCGCCGTGAGAAGAAGCCGGTCGCCGCCCGCGACAGGCCGCAATCGAGGCCCGCTCCCGAGGCAAGGCAGAGTGTGCAGGGCATCCGCGCTCCGCAAGCCAGGCAGGCGACCGCCGGACGTCCGAATGGTGCGGGCCTGGGGCAGAGGGGCCAGGTGCTCACCGGCCAGGAACGTCAGGTGGGTTGCAACTCCTACGGCGCCATCATGTCGGGCGTGTGCCCGTAACTGCTGGCCCTTCCCCCGGCACTTTACTTACCCTCCATGGGAGGGTGGGCAGATCAAATCGCGCTCGCCGCGATGTTGACCATCAACGCCAGCAGCGCCGTGTTGAATACGAAGGAGATGATGCCGTGCACGGTGGCGGTGCGGCGGATGATTTTGTCGGTGATGCCGACGTCGGAGACCTGCGCGGTCATGCCGATGACGAAGGAAAAATACACAAAGTCCCAGTAGTCGGCGTGGTCCCTGGTGTCGCCGCTTGGAAACTGCAGGCCGCCGGGCTTCCTGCCGCGGTAATATTCATGCGCGTAATGTAGCGCGAAGGTAGTATGCACCAGCGTCCAGGACAGCGCGATCGTGATCACGGCGAGCGTAAGCCCCTGGGCGCTTTTGTTGGAAGCGCCGAGCTCGAAAACGATCGCCGCGATGCTGGCGAGCGCGCCAAGCTGCGTCACGATCATGATCAAGAAGCGGCCGTCGTCCTGCAAGATGGCGCTCGGCTTGATATGCTCATGACCGCAGCGAAGCATCATCACATAGGCCAGCACGAGATAGATCGCCGCGAACAAATCCCAGCTCAGCAGCGCACGCGTCACCAGCCGCAGCGACTCCGGCAGCAGGAAGAATACGGCAAGCGCGACGGCGATGGCGACGAAGGTGCGCGGCCGCGACACGACCACGCGCAGGAACACCGGCAGTTTGCGAAACCGGGCAAGGCGCTCCTCGAACTCCCTGCCGTCGGCCATCGGGGCGTTCCCTTTTGTTCACCCGGTCTGCACTAGCGCGGCCCGCCGGATCCGGATCATGCGCTAGCTCTTCCGCTCGGCCACGAAGCGCGAGGTGGCGCGCAGCACGTCGCCCCTGGCGCCGAAAACCGACAGTGCGGAATCGCCGCGCGCCAGGAGATCGCGCACGCGCTGCTTGGCGCCGTCGATGCCGAGCTGTGTGACAAAGGTGGTCTTGCCCAGCGCAGCATCCTGGCCGGTCTGCTTGCCGAGCGCGGCCGCATCGCCCTCGACGTCGAGCAGGTCGTCGGCGATCTGGAAGGCTTCGCCGAGCGCGCGGCCGTAATCGTCAAGCGCCTGGCATTCCTTTTGCGAGGCCTCGCCGAGGATGGCGCCGGCGATGCAGCCATAGCGGAGCAGTGCGCCGGTCTTCATCTGCTGCAGTCGTGCCACGTCCACCGGCTCGCGATCGCCAAAGCGGCCTTCGCCGGCGAGATCGAGCATCTGGCCACCGACCATGCCGCCGATGCCGGAGGCGCGCGCCAGCGCGCGGGTAAGCAGCAGCCGCACCTTTGGATCGCGATGGATCTCGTCGCGGCTGATGATGTCGAAGGCGAGCGTCAGCAGGCCGTCGCCGGCCAGGATCGCGGTCGCGTCATCGGTTTTCTTGTGCAAGGTGGGGCGGCCGCGGCGCAGGTCCGAATTGTCCATCGCCGGCAGGTCGTCATGGATCAGCGAATAGCAGTGGATGCATTCGAGCGCAGCGCCCGCGAGCAGCGCCGCCTCGCGCGGCACGGCGAACACCGCCGAGCTCTCGACCACCAGAAAGGGCCGCAAGCGTTTGCCCCCGCCGAGGCTGGAATAGCGCATGGCTTCCATCAGCCGCTTGGGACGGGCGATCTCGTCGGGCAAAAGTGTGTCCGACAACAGCTGCGCCAGCAGCCGCTCGGTTTCCTCGGCGGTCTGGTCCAGTCGCTTGGCGAAGTCGGCGGCGGCGATCGTCATTCAGAAGGGCTCCAGGAACATCTCTAAGTCGATTTCGGGGCGGACAATCGTTGATGAGGCGGGCTTCGTCAATTGGCGGATGCGGCCTCAAGACGCCCTAAAAGTGCTGGAAAAACTGCCTGACGTCGTCACCATGTCGTTTCCGTCAGGGCCTCGTGATCCCTGATATCAGAACCAGAAGCCCGCCATTTGCGCATCGTCCGCTATTTGCTCCTGATCGTCCTGGTCCTGTTGCTGCTGCCCTATGTGGTGGCGCCGTTCTATCGCGCCGGCCATCCGGTCTCGACGCTGATGGCTTGGCGCTGGCTGAAGGGTGCGCCGGTGTCGCGCCAATGGGTCGATCTCAACGCGATGTCGCCGTACCTGCCGCGCACCGTGGTCGCTTCGGAAGATGCCAAATTCTGCAGTCATCGCGGCGTCGATTGGGATGCGCTGCGCGAGGTGATCGATGATGCGGAGGACGGCGAGGTGGTGCGCGGCGGCTCGACCATCACCCAGCAGGTAGCGAAAAACCTGTTCCTGTGGCCGGGCCGCAGCGTGGTGCGCAAGGCGCTGGAGCTGCCGCTGGCGATGTGGATCGATCTCGTGCTGGGAAAGCAGCGCGTCCTCGAAATCTATCTCAACATCGCCGAGTTCGGTCCGTCCGGCCAATTCGGCGTTGGCGCCGGCGCCGCCTATGCGTTCGGCAAGCCGGCCTCCCAACTGTCCGCGCGCGAAGCGGCGCTGCTGACGGCCATCCTGCCCAACCCGGTCAAGCGCAGCGCCCGTAATCCCCGGCCGGGCGTGCGCCGCCTCGCCGGGATCTATATGGTCCGGGCGCAATCGGCGCAGCGTTGCTGGAGCGAGAATCGCGGATTTTGAGCCGGTTTCGGGCCATTTTTACCCCCTGCGGCCCTAGATTTACGCGGGTCCTTCCTCTATAAGCGCGGCCTTATCGGCATCTTGAGCCCGCGCTTTCCTGAGCTGCGGGCCGTCCTTTTTGGGCGATGCCACCGCAATACCCTAGAGGATACCGAAATGGCCGTTCCCCGCAGAAAAACCTCGCCGTCGCGCCGTGGCATGCGCCGCTCGGCTGACGCGCTCAAGAAGCCCACTTATGTCGAGGACAAGGACTCCGGCGAACTGCGCCGCCCGCACCACCTCGACCTCAAGACCGGCATGTACAAGGGCCGGCAGGTGCTGAAGCCCAAGAAGGAAGCTTGAGCAGCGCAGGGCGGAAAGCCGCCCGGCACCTACCCGACGAAAGCAGTGGGTAGGTTGCAACCTCTGCCTGAATTCGGCCATTGAGTGAGTTAAGACGGTTCCCGAGGCGGATGGATCCGCCCTCGGGATTGCGCGTTTCTCTCCTTCGCAAAGGGCCTCTGGCCATGGTCGGTTTTCCGCTGCTCCTGATTCCGCTCGCGGTCTACAACATCATCGTGCTCCTGATGCGCGACGTGTCGCTCGTCGACCCCGTGCTGACGCTGCCGCTGATGTCGGGCGCGGAGTGGCCGATTTCGCTCAGCGATATGCTGCTCGCCTTTGCCGCGATCATGCTGCTGCTCGAGATCGTCAAGGGCGCGCGGCCCGGCGCGAAGTATCTAATGGACCATCTGCTGTCGCTGGTCGTGTTTGGCGCGGCGGCGGCGGAATTTCTGCTCCTGCCGAAATTCGCCACCTCTACTTTCTTCCTGCTGACCTTGTTTGCGCTGGTCGATTTCCTCACCGGCGTGACACTGCGCCGGCGGCGCTATACGGCGCTGGCCGGGCCCGCTCCGGTCTCGAGGAAGGTCGAGCACCGGGCCGCACCGGAAGCGGTCGAGCCGCCGCGCGCGGCTGCGCCGGCCCCGGCTCCTGCTGCGCCCGCACCGTCGCCCTCGCCGTCGGCTGCGTCCGTGGCTGAATCAGTGCTGCTCGACCATCCCGAGCCATCATTGTCGCAGCCGGCCGTACCCTCGCCGGGCATCCAGCCGGGCAATGGCACCCATCCGTCGCCGGACACGCCCTCGCGCTGATTTCCATAGCGTTTTCGAACGAAGTGGAAGCCGGTTCGCGTCAATAAAACGCGTCAAGCAACAGAGCTAGATGATCTGCTTGGTCCGTCGCGTCACGCTGCGGCGCTCGCTGATGTGCGGGCCATAGGCGGCCTGCGCGTCCGTATAGGACGCCCGGCGCAGGTTGCGGGTCTGGGGTGCGTGATCGGCGGTCGCGATTAGTTGGGTGACAAAGCTGGCATCGGGCCGGTTCGCCTGCGTTTTCGGCCGGACGTCGGCGTGGGCCGAGAGCGGCACG
>DASWVJ010000225.1:0-3023 GCA_036406295.1 Bradyrhizobium sp. | reverse complement strand
CCGATCGGGCTTCTGCTCGGCGGCTTCATCATCACCCTCGGCTCAACCGCGATGGGCACGGCGATCATGGCGATGGGCGTCAGCGAGCGGAATGACAAGCCGCGCGGCGGGTTGCGGGTGGCGGCGCAACAGCTGGCGCGGAAAAGATCGTAGGCTGGGCAAAGGCGCTTGCGCCATGCCCACCTTCAAGACCTCGCTCGCAAAGGTGGGCACGCTGCGCTTTGCCCACCCTGCCAATCCGAAGCTGCGTCCAAGCGTGGAGAGCGCCCCTATTCTCCGCCATCGATCTGCCGGCCCATCAGGGCGATCGCCTTCTGGTAGACGCCCGCGGCATTCCAGGCCTGGATCGCCGCAAAGTTCGGCTCGCCCGGCTGGTAGCCGGCGCCCGCCTTCCAGCCATGGGCACGCAGGAAGTTCGCGGTCGAGGTGAGCGCGCCCGCGGCACTCTCGAGATTGCCGGTGCCATAGGCCAGGATCGCCTTCGGCATGAACTGGGTCTGGCCGACCTCGCCATGCATGGAGCCGCGCTGGCTGGGCGAGATCACGCCGCGATCGATCAATTGCAGCGCGGCGTAGAGGTGCTCGGTGAAATATGCCGAGCGCCGGCAGTCATAGGCCAGCGTTGCGATCGAGCTGAGCATGTTCTGGTTGCCGCGCTGGCTGCCAAAGCCCGTCTCCATGCCCCAGATCGCAATCAGCGGCCCCGGTGGCACGCCATAGCGCTGCTGGATCGAGGCAAACAGCGCCGCTTGCGAATGCTTCATCTGTCGCCCGCGCGAGACGATGGCCGCCCCGCCGCGTTTTGCCAGAAACGCGTCGAGCGAGAGATTGAAGCTGCGCTGGCCACGGTCGGCATTGATGGTGGCCTGCGCGTAGCGCGTTGCCATCAGCGCCGAGATCGCGGTAGCGCCGACGCCCTTGGCCCGCGCTTCGCCCGCGAATTGCTGCTTCCAGCCCTCATAGCCGGCGGCCGAGCTGCCGCAGGAGGCGGCATCGGCCCGGGACGTCAGGGCGAACATCGTCAGCATGATGAGAGCAGCGGTCGAAAGGTCCCTGGTCCTGGTCATCGGTCTTTCCCTGGCTTTGCCGGCAAATCCATCTGCGCAATCCAGTCCCGGCGCCCGCCCCTGTTCCATCATCGCATGGCGAAATGAAGTCCGTCAAAGCCGACCGCAGGGCGGCACGGCCGCCGTAACGTCTTGATCCCCGTCAACACGTCCTTCGGGTGCTTCTCCTAGTTTGGACACAAGGAGAACCGTTCATGATCGGGATCACGCTGTCTATTGAAAAAATTCAGGCTGCGCCGCCCGAGGTGCGCCGCTGGATCGAGCATGAGGTGATTTCGGCGCTCGGTATTGCGGCCGCCCCTCCCGCAGCACAGCCGGCGCCTGCCAGCCATCTCGTTGCCTGCAGCACCGACGATATCGCCACCGTGCTGGAGCGTCTGCAGGGCTTCCTGCCCGCGATGAACGTGCTGTTCGAATTCAGCCGGCCCGGCATTTCGATCGGCCAGCCGGCGGTGATGCAGTTCCGGCTGATCGAGATCCTGCATCACACGCGCCTGTCGAACATCGGCCAGGTGATCGAGTGTCTTGACGCTATCAACCGCGCGCTCGCCGAGGTAGGCGGCGATCCGACGGCGCGGTTTTGCGGCTTCGATCATGAAGGACACTGCCTGATCGCGCCGACAACGCAGGCGAGCATTGCGGCGGTCTGGCAGGACATGACCGCCGGCAGACGGAGCGCGGCCGGCTAGGCGCGGCTTCAAGGCCGCATCGCCCAAGACTGGCCTGCATCCGGGCTGCATCGACCCATCAAGGCTAGCGGATCGCTCGACGATGAAAATGGAATCGAAACCGATTGAACCGGTCGATGCGGTCGCTGACCTCAATGACGAGAGCGCCCGCCCGTCACGCTGGAAACTGCTTGCCGCGCTCGCGCTGATCGCGGCGATGGCCGCGGGCGCGTGGTGGTATCTGCGCGGGCCGGCGGTCACGCTTGCGAAGGTGACGCGCGGCGCCGCGGCCGAGATCGTCTATGCGACCGGCTCGGTCGAGCCCGAGACCTGGTCGCGCCTGACGCCGCTGGTGCGCGGACGGCTGGTCGAGCGCTGCCGCTGCGAGGGCAAGGAAGTGAAGACCGGCGACCGCCTGGCGCGGCTCGACGACCGCGAGGCGCAGGCGACGCTGAGGGACCTGCGGGCGCTGGAGTCGTTCTCGGTGCAGGAATCCGACCGGCAGACGCAATTGCTGTCGCGCGGCGCCACCACGGCGCAGGCGCATCAGAAGGCCGGCAGCGAACTGGCGCGCATCCAGGCGCAGATTTCCGCGCAGATCGAGCGGCTGCGCTATTACGAATTGCTAGCGCCGATGGACGGCACCGTGCTGCGCGAGGACGGCGAGGTCGGCGACATGGTGGAGTCCGGCACCATCCTGTACCGCATCGGGCTGGCAAGGCCGCTTTGGGTTGTCGCTGAGGTCAACGAGGAAGACCTGCCGCGCATCAGGGTCGGCCAGAAGGCGCTGCTGCGCACCGACGCCTTCGCCGGCAAGAGCTTGACCGGCTTCGTCAAGCAGATCACCCCGGCGGGCGATCCCGTCGCCAAGACGTTCCGCGTGAGGATCGGCCTGCCCGACGACACGCCGTTGCACATCGGCATGAGCGTGGAAGCCAATATCATCGCCCGTGAGAACCCCGACACGCTGCTGGTGCCTTCCAATGCCGTGATCGACCATGGGCTTCTGGTCTACAAAGACGGGCAGCTCGCCTTTCGCAAGGTCGAGACCGGCATCCGCGGCACCAGCCAGGTCGAGATTTTGAGCGGTGCCGAAGAGGGCGAGCTCGTCGCCTCGCCTGCCACCACCAACATCCGCAACCGCACCCGGGTGCGAGGCGCGCCGCTCGCCGAGCCGGCATCGCCATGAAACTGATCCTGACCATCGCCTGGACCCACATCACGCGCCGGGCGCGGCAGACGCTGGTGGCGGTGGCCGGCGTGGTCACCGGCGTCGGCTTCTCCATCA
>DASWVJ010000224.1:0-8194 GCA_036406295.1 Bradyrhizobium sp. | reverse complement strand
GGCCAGTTGCTCGGCGCGCACATGATCGGCGCAGAAGTGACCGAGCTGATCCAGGGCTATGTGGTGGCGATGAATTTGGAGACCACCGAGGAAGAGCTGATGCACACCGTCTTCCCGCATCCGACCCTGTCGGAGATGATGAAGGAAGCCGTGCTCGACGCCTACGGGCGGGTGCTGAATATATAATGTTTGGTCGAAGCCGCGCACTCAACCTCATCCTGAGGAGCTTGCGAAGCAAGCGTCTCGAAGGATGGGCAACACAGGCACTCGTGGCCATCCTTCGAGACGCGCGCGAGGGCGCGCTTCTCAGGATGAGGCCGGAGTCCGACATTCTCCCACTCTGAACAACCGAGACAGTGCTCCGTGAAAGACAACGACAACCTGACCATCGAACGTCCGACCTTCGTAACCCATCTCGAATGCGCGATGGAAGGCGACCATTATCCTGCCGACCAGGTGCATAATCTCTCCAAGGCCGGCAAGCCGCTCCTGGTGCGCTATGATCTTCCGGGCGTGAAGAAGGCGCTGAGCAAGGACGCGCTCGCCGCACGTCCCGCCGACATGTGGCGCTATCGCGAATTGCTGCCGGTGCGCAAATGCGCCGACATCGTCAGCCTCGGCGAAGTTGTGACGCCGCTCATTCGCCTGCCAAAACTCGGCAAGAAGCTCGGCGGCGGCGAAATCATCGTGAAAGACGAAGGCCGCCTGCCGACCGGCTCGTTCAAGGCGCGCGGCCTTGTCATGGCGGTGTCGATGGGCAAGGCGCTCGGCATTGGGCATATGGCGATGCCGACCAACGGCAACGCCGGCGCGGCGCTCGCGGCCTATGCCACCGCCTGCGGCATCAAGACCACGATCTTCTGCCCGGCCGACACGCCGGAGGTGAATGTCAGCGAGATCGAGCTGCAGGGCGCCACCGTCTACCGCGTCAACGGCCTGATCGACGACTGCGGCAAGATCGTCGGCGAGGGCAAGGCAAAGGTCGGCTGGTTCGATACCTCGACCCTGAAGGAGCCGTACCGGATCGAGGGCAAGAAGACGATGGGGTTGGAGCTCGCCGAGCAACTCGGCTGGGACGTGCCCGACGTGATCTTCTATCCGACCGGCGGCGGTACCGGGCTGATCGGCATGTGGAAGGCCTTTGCCGAACTGGAGGCCATCGGCTTCATCGGCAAGAAGCGCCCGCGGATGGTCGCCGTGCAGGCCTCCGGCTGCGCGCCCATGGTGCGTGCTTTTGAAGCAGGCACCGAGCATGCCCCGCGCTGGGAAGATGCCCATACCATTGCCTCGGGGATCCGCGTGCCGCAGGCGATCGGGGATTTTCTCATCCTGCGTGCGGTGCGGGAGAGCAAGGGATTTGCCATTGCCGTGCCCGACGAGAAGATTTCTGCCGCGCTCAGCGAAGTCGCGCGCGAGGAGGGGCTTTTGCTTTGCCCGGAGGGGGCCGCGACCTACGCCGCCTACAAGCAGAGCCTCGCCGAAGGTCGTGTTGCAAAGACCGACCGGGTGATGCTGTTTAATTGCGCGACAGGTCTCAAATATCCACTGCCGCCGGTAACGCGTACGCTCGATCGCCACAAGCCGATTGACTACGCGAAGCTGTAACGACCGTCATTACGAGCGCAGCGAAGCAGTGCATTCATCCCCGCGGAGGACGTTATGCGAAAATTGGTTCTTGCCGTATTTGCAGCTCTCGCCTTCACCGGCTCCGCTGTCGCGCAGAACTTCCCCTCCCGGCCCGTCACCATCATCGTGCCGTTCTCGGCAGGCGGCCCGTCGGACGCCATGGCGCGCATCCTTGCCGAGCGCATGAAGGTCTCGCTTGGCGAGACCGTGCTGGTTGAAAACGTGACGGGGGCAGGCGGCTCGATCGGCGTCGGCCGCGCGGTGAAGTCACCGGCGGACGGCTACACCATCTCGTTCGGTCATCTCGGCACCCATGTCGCCAACGGCGCGATCTACAAGCTCGGCTACGACCTCGTTGCCGATCTCGATCCCGTCGTCCTCTTGCCGAGCAACACCATGGTCATCGTCAGCAAGAACGCCGTGCCGGCCAAGACGATGAAGGAATTCCTGGAGTGGCTGCGGGCGCGGTCCACGCCGGCCTCGGCCGGCACGGCGGGCGCTGGCTCGGGCAGCCACATCGCCGGGCTCTATTTCGAGAATCTTACCGGCATCAAGCTGCAATATGTGCCGTATCGCGGCACCGGCCCGGCGATGAACGATCTCGTCGCCGGCCAGATCGATCTCATCGTCGATCAGCTTTCCAATTCGATCCAGCAGGTGCGTGCCGGCAATATCCGCGCCTATGCCGTGACCGACGCCAAGCGGGTCGAGTCCGCTTCCGACATCCCGACCGTCGACGAGGCGGGGCTTCCCGGCTTCCACATGACGTTGTGGTCGGGCATGTGGGTGCCCAAGGGCACGCCGAAGGAGGTCATCGCGAAACTGAACGCCAGCGCGGCGGAGGCGTTGAGCGATCCCGCCGTGAAGAAGCAGTTCGAGAATCTCGGCCTGCAGATGCCGCCAAAGGACAAGCTGACGCCGGCCGCGCTCGGCGAGTGGCAGAAGGCGGAGATCGCGAAGTGGTGGCCGGTGATCAAGGCCGCCAATGTAAAGGTGGATTAGATCGCGTAGGATGGGTTGAGCGAGAGCGAAACCCATCAGCCCTGTTGCGAAAGTGCACAGCTAGCTCGCCTTACCGTCGCCTGCATCGTCGCAGTTCGGCCGCATCCACGCCCAATTAGTAACCTGACCGTTTACCATAAAGAGCCCGACAGTCCGGCAAGGACGCGGGTGGAGTCATGGCAGACGGTCGGGGCAGTGTCTCGAGCATGAGGCTGGCGGCGTTTGCGCTGCTGCTCAGCGCGTTGCCGGCCGAAGCCCAGACATTCCAGCAGATGTGGATGGGCCGGATCGCGCGCCCGCCCGCCGACAACCAGGAAGCCTCCGTCTACTGGGAAGACGAGTGGGACGCGCGCGGCAAGCGCTTCAATCCCCACGGCGTCTCCTGCGCGCATCGCACCGAAGCGTTCGGCACCGTCTTCGTTGTCACCAATCTCGAGAACGGCAAGAAGATCGAATGTCCTGTGCTCGATCGCGGACCGTATGCGCGCGGCAGGGTGCTCGATTTCTCGCTGGGTGCGGCGAAGAAGATCGGCTGCGACGGGCTGTGCCGCGTTACCATCCGCCGTGCCGGCTACGAGTAGATAAGCGCGCATTCCGTCGGCGACGCGAACCAAATTTCCTCACGCTCACCGCTCGTTCACATGTCAGTCATCATGCCACGCAAAATCGAATGCGGGGTATGCAGCAAAGCGATCTTCGACGCAGCCACATCGCCCTCGCGAGCTTCACATGGCTATCATCACTTCAACAGCGCTTGAGGGCCATTGCGCACCTCGCGCGTACGACACACGTCGCGCATAGGCGAGGGCTTTTGAAGAATTCGGAGAGATGACGATGAACGTGTTCTTGCGACTCGGTGCACCGGCGACGGCTATCGCCGCTGCCGGCATTTTTACTGCGCTGACCATGGGCGGTGCGACCGCTGCCGAGTATTGCCGGCAGGACGTCACCGGCCACATGACCAGCTGCAGTTACGTCTCGATCGAACAGTGCCAGGCGGCCTCGGCCGGCATCGGCGGCGACTGCTTCCGCGATCCGTGGCTCGCCAACAAGCCGAACGGCATTCCCGCCAATGCCTATGCGTACGCGCCCAACGCGCCGCACGCGATCAAGCGCGGCCGGACCCGCGGCACACGGTAGACGAACTCGCGGAATACCGGGCGGGGTGTTCCGCCCGGTGTCCGCGGGTCGGATGACGCGTGCCTTGGTCGGGCGCTATGATCGGGACCAAACAGCGCGCGAGGTCGAACGTGACCCTCTCCGTCATCGAACAGGCCAAGATCCAGGCGCAGGTGCTGGTCCCGCTGGTGAAGGCATTGCAGGCTGAACTGGGCGAGGAAAAAGCCAACCGTCTGGTTCGAAAAGTGTTGGGCGATCTCTATCGCCGTTTCGGCGAGGAGTTTTGGCAGGCCAGGAACGAGCCTGATCTCGGCAAGTCGGTGGCCTCTGCGTTCAAGACCTATGCGCAAGGTGATGCGCTTGACTATCGCATCAGCGAGCAGTCGCAGGATGCGTTTGCGCTCGATGTCACGCGATGCCGCTACGCGGAGTTCTACAAGGCGCTCGGCGAGCCCGAGCTCGGTTTCCTGCTGGTCTGCACCGCCGACTTCGCCGTCGCCGAGGGTTTCGGCGGCGATGTCACGCTGACGCGCACGCAGACCATCATGCAAGGCGCGTCCCATTGCGACTTCCGCTACAAGCGGCTGTCACCGCGCGTCGGGTAACCCGCCCAGCGCTGCTGCTGCGACAGTCAGAAATTCCGGAATTTGCGACCTTGGCGGCCGGCTTTCCTTGCTCCCTCCGCACCAAGCGAGGGGGGCGGCGACCGGTAGAACCCGGGCAAATCATGGCGCGGGAACAAGAACGTATGCCTCCCTCGTCATTGAGAGCGAAGCACGCAATGACCGCGCTTTTGCATATCTCGTCCGCCGATGACGCGAACCCGCGGTCTGGAATTGCCGCAATGCGTGCCGCATATCCGCCTGCAACTGCAGCGGAGGCGGCCTATGGCGTCGCACGTGGACTTCACCAGCCAGGACTATTTTCGCAATCCGGCCGCATCGTTGGAAAAGCTGCGCAGCCAGGGGCCGGTCGTCGAAGTCAACTTTCCCATTGTCGGCAGGGTCTGGGCCACCACGACGCAGGCGATGGCCGACCGTGTGCTGAAGGACACGGACACCTTCACCATCCGCCAGGCGGACGGCGAGGTCGCCGGCATGCGCTGGTGGATGCCCGGGATCATCAGGACCTTCGCCACCAGCATGCTGTCGATGGACGAGCCGGATCACAAGCGGTTGCGCGACATCGTCGACGAAGCCTTCCGCCGCCGCGCCGTGCTCGGCATGGAGCCGCATATCCAGGCTACCGCGGAGCAATTGGCGAGCGAGCTGTTTGCCGAGGGCAGCCCCGCCGACCTGATCCAGCGCTACGCGCGCAGGCTGCCGCTGTCTGTCATCTGCGAGCTGTTGGGCTTGCCCGAGGCCGACCGGCCGAAATTTTCGACCGTGGCCGGCCGCTTTTCCCGTTTCACCGGCGCGCTGGGCTTCCTCAGCATGATCCCGAGCGCGCTTGTCATGAAGCGCTATATCGAAGGCCATCTCGAGACCGTGCGCTGGCGCGGCGGGGAGGGATTGATCGCCGAGATCGTGCGCGTCGAGAAGGAGGGCGGCCGGATCAGCGGCAACGAAATCGTCTCGATGGTGTTTCTTTTGCTGTTCGCCGGCCACGAGACCACCACGCATCTGATCAGCGGCTCCGTGCATGAGCTCCTGAAGAACCCGCAGCTACGCGACTGGCTCGCGGAGGACTGGAGCCGCGCCGATCTCGCGGTGGAAGAATTCTTGCGCTTCCTGTCGCCGGTGCAGTTCACCAAACCACGCTTCGTGCGCCGCGACGTCGAGCTCGACGGCATCACCGTCAAACGGGGCGAGCGCATCATGGCGATGCTGGCCGCCGCCAACATGGACCCCGCTGCCAATCCACATCCCGAGCGGCTCGACCTTGAGCGCAGGCCGAACCGGCATATCGCGTTTGGCACCGGCATTCATTTCTGCCTCGGCCACCAGCTCGCCCGCATCGAGGGCAGGTGTGCCCTGAAGGCGCTGTTCAAGCGCTGGCCAAGGCTGACCCTCGCCATCCCTGAGTCGCAGATCACCTGGCGAAAGCGGGCCGGGCTCAATGCCATCGACCGCTTGCCCGTTGTGGCAGGCGAAACCTAGCGTAAAGGAAGGAGGCAGTTTGGTGGCTTTATGGTTGCGCAAGGGCAACGATTGTGTCGCCGCTGCAACAGATGCCTAACATTTAAGTTGAAACCCGTGCAGTTGGCAAAACCGCCGCTTTTTAGCCACACCCCTTCGTGAAATCATTTTCCCAGAAATCCACAGCACCTACTGCGGCGAAGGGAGTTGTTCCCAGGGCCGCAGGTAGGCGGGGCTCGTGGAAGCGGACGGCGCGATGGACACCAAGACGAATATCAAGAGCAGGTTGCCCAGCCGTCACGTGACGGAGGGGCCTGAGCGCGCGCCGCATCGCTCCTACCTCTACGCCATGGGGCTGACGACCCAGCAGATTCACCAGCCCTTTGTGGGCGTTGCCACCTGCTGGAATGAGGCGGCCCCCTGCAACATCTCGCTGATGCGCCAGGCCCAGGCCGTGAAAAAAGGCGTGGCGGCCGGTGGCGGCACACCGCGGGAATTCTGCACCATCACCGTCACCGATGGCATCGCGATGGGTCACGAGGGCATGCGCTCCTCGCTGCCGTCCCGCGAATGCATCGCCGACTCGGTCGAACTGACGGTCCGCGGCCATGCTTACGACGCGCTCGTCGGCCTTGCCGGCTGCGACAAGTCCTTGCCAGGCATGATGATGGCGATGATCCGCCTCAACGTCCCGTCGATTTTCATCTATGGCGGCTCGATCCTGCCGGGCACCTTCCGCGGCCAGCCCGTCACCGTGCAGGACATGTTCGAGGCCGTCGGCAAGCATTCCGTCGGCGAGATGTCGGATGCCGACCTCGACGAGATCGAGCGGGTGGCCTGCCCGTCGGCTGGTGCCTGCGGCGCGCAGTTCACCGCCAACACGATGGCGACGGTCTCGGAGGCCATTGGCCTCGCTTTGCCGTACTCAGCCGGGGCGCCGGCGCCCTACGAGATCCGCGATTCTTTCTGCGCCGCCGCCGGCGAGAAAGTGGTTGAGTTGATCGCGCAAAATATCCGTCCCCGTGACATCGTTACGCGAAAGTCATTGGAGAACGCCGCTGCCGTGGTCGCGGCCTCCGGCGGATCGACTAATGCTGCGCTGCACTTGCCGGCTATCGCCAACGAGTGCGGCATTAAATTCAATTTGTTCGACATCGCCGAAATCTTCAAAAAGACACCCTATGTCGCCGATTTGAAGCCGGGCGGCCGTTATGTTGCCAAAGACATGTTCGAGGTTGGCGGCATTCCGCTTCTGATGAAAACGTTGCTCGATAATGGCTACTTGCACGGTGATTGCCTGACCGTGACGGGCCGGACGATCTCCGAAAATCTCAAGAGCGTGAAATGGAATCCGCACCAGGATGTCGTGCGGCCAGCGAACAAGCCGATCACCGTCACGGGCGGTGTGGTCGGCTTGAAGGGAAACCTCGCTCCAGAAGGTGCGATCGTGAAAGTCGCGGGAATGTCGAAGTTGAAATTCACCGGGCCGGCCCGCTGCTTCGACCGCGAAGAGGACGCCTTCGAGGCCGTTCAGAAGCGCACCTACCGGGAAGGCGAGGTCATCGTCATCCGTTACGAGGGGCCGCGCGGCGGTCCCGGGATGCGGGAAATGCTGTCGACCACGGCGGCGCTGACCGGGCAGGGCATGGGCGGCAAGGTCGCCCTGATCACTGACGGCCGCTTCTCCGGCGCCACCCGCGGCTTCTGCATCGGCCATGTCGGGCCGGAGGCGGCCGTTGGCGGGCCGATCGGGCTGCTCAGGGACGGCGACATCATCGAGATCGATGCCGAGGCCGGTATCCTTAACGTAAAATTGACCGACGCCGAACTGGCTGAACGTAAGACCAAATGGGCACCTCGCGCGACTAACTACGCGTCGGGTGCGCTGTGGAAGTATGCCCAGCAGGTCGGGCCGGCGGTGGACGGGGCGATTACCCACCCTGGTGGCGCACACGAGAAACAGTGTTATGCGGACATCTAGGCGTACCATACTTGCGTTGGTTCTCGGGGCCCTCCCGCTGGCTCCTGCGCTCGGATTCGACGGTTCTCCGGTCAATTCGCCCGTCACCCAGGCTGCGCCGCTCGGCGTCGTGTCGCCGCAGCCCGTGCCTGCTGCCAAGCCTCTGGGCAGCAAGCCGGTTCCGCCGGCGGCGGTCCCCGCTGCCGCGATGCCTGCCGCCGCCGTGCCGACGTCCACTGCCGCCAATACGACTTCCACCTCGGTGGTTGCGCTGGAATATGCGGCCGAGGGCGGCCATCCCGTGGCGCAGTGGAAGCTCGGGCGGATGTATGCCGACGGCGATGGCGTCGCGCAAAACGATCTACGCGCGTTTGAATATTTCAGCCGCATCGCCAACCAGCATGCCGAG
>DASWVJ010000223.1:0-12481 GCA_036406295.1 Bradyrhizobium sp. | reverse complement strand
TCTAGCGAATTCCGACGCGATTGACGCCGCCGTTGATATTGCGCGGGCCGGCCGTGGCGCCGCGGACCGCGGCGCGCGCGACGGGCCGGGGCCGCAGCACCACGCCGGGCCTCACAATGCAACCTGCCGGATAGCCAACATACGTGCAGTACACGACCGCGCCCGCCGGCTCACTGCTGAACGTGACGCCTGCAAATCCCAGCATGGCGCTCACCGCAAGACCTGCAACGGTCGCCGGCTTCACGAAATGACCAACCTGCCACATGGTGTTTCCTTCCGATCTCGTTGACGAATTTATCAAGGCGAACTTCAGCCGCAAGCCTTTCGGCCGTGGTGCGACCTGGAGGAAAGCGTGGGCGCCTTGGCATGGGTAACGTTGACGTAAATCAACGTTTCCCAGCGGCCGGGAGACAAGTTTCACCGGCGCGAAGAAATAGCGGCGTCCGGATCAACGCATGAAGGAGGGAAGCATCATGGCCGAAACCACGAAGCTCTCTGTGGAAAAGGCGCTCGACAAGCTGCGCAAGGCGGACGCCGCGCCCAAGAGCAAGGCCGAGCGGCGCGATGCGGACATGGAGGCGCTCGATGAGGAGATCGAGCGCATGAGGGCGCAACGGCTGCGGCTGGAGCGACACCAGCGCAAGAGCGATTGAGTCGAGTTGTTCAGTCCGGCTTCGTTGCGGCCCGCCGACGTCAGGCTGCGTCTCGCGCCAGATCGCGGGTCCGTCACACGTCGGCCCGGGAGGGTCGCCATGCGTGCCTTGCTAATTTCAGTCTTGCTGCTGGGTTTGACGATCGGGGCGGCGCGAGCCCAGATGTACGATCCGACCTTTCCGGTTTGCCTGCAGTCCTACGGCCTGCAGAGCGGCATTTCATGCCGCTTCACATCCATGGGACAGTGCAGAGCGGTGGCATCAGGCCGCTCGGCGCAATGCATAGCCAATCCGTATTACGGAAAGCAACGCCGCTAGTTCGAACGGCACCGCGTTGATCTACATCATGGCTGGCCAAAGCGGCGGGGCCCCTCATTGCGAATGCGCCGAATCCGGCGAGGCGCGGCCATCCTGGCCGTCGGCGCCGTCGCGCAATGGGGAAGATCGATGTGGGTCCTGATGTACGTCTTTTCCTATTCGGTCAGCCCCGCGGCCACGCACGACAGGGCTGAATGGAGGCTTGTCCCAACTGTGGTGTTTCAGGAATTCTCCAATGAGCAGCGTTGCAGGGCAGCCAAGTCGGCGCTTGAAGGCAGCCTGAAGGAAGCGGGAGCCAAGCTCAGAACTGGACTGGAAGACTTGAAGAGCATCGGAAAGGCCGACCCGGCGCAGATCATCATTGCGTTCAACGTGGAGTGCCTGCCGAAATAACGACTTCCCCTGAAATCAGCACTGTTACCTGTGTTGCCTCAGCGCAATCGCAGACGGCCGCTGCGTTTGCCGCCAAGGCTGTCGGGCTTATGCGAAGTTCTGACCGGGGATGTCGGGCCAGCAGCACTTGCAGCTGCTGCGAGGCTATCCGGAGCGGGGCCGCAGCTCTGAGAGCCACCGGCGGCCTTGCGCCTGAACGGATCGCGTACGATTACCTTGAGGGCGAGCAGGTCGTCCCGGTCGAGGAACGCGATCTTGCCGGGCGGCGTCGCGACCATCTTTCCAATGGTCGAACTCGGAATGCCGAGCTTTGCAGACAGCCTCGCGAAACGAATAGTGTCCCGGATAGTGCCGTTGTCCTCGCGGCCATCGATGCCGACCGCGTGAACGCCGATCTTCGCATCGCGCGAGACATATCGCTTCCTGCCAAGGAGAAAGATGAATGCGCAGGCGGAATCGCACTCCTTCGCGACGAAGGTGGCCAGCCGCTTTTGGCGCGTCAGCGCAGCGATGCGAACGCCCTCGTGAAGAGAGCCTCCAGGGGAATCGAGGTCCAGCCCGACAATCCGTTGTCGACCGCCAAACTGGGATCGAAACTTCACATAGTCGCCGGCCTCGATGTCTCCGCGCAGCTTCAGCACGTCACCGCCGTCGCAGCTCGCCATGCGTGAGATTTCCATGCCGGCGCACGGCGCTGCGAGGAACGAGATAGTCAGTGCGACTGCGGCAATCCGCATTTCAGAAATGCTCGAAAATATGTCCGGCCTCGTCACATGTCATACCGGCCGGACGGGCGCATGGCGCACCTCCGATTGATCGATGGGACGGCGGCGGGTCGCCGCCATCCCATGTCCGCCGCGTCAATATTGATAGTTGTAGTAGCCTTGCTGCGGGCAGGTGTACTGGCCGTATTGATCGTAGTAGCAGCCGTAGTTCCCGTAGCCGCCATATGCACCATATGCGCCGTATGCCGCGGCGGCGCCCACAGCGCCCACAGCGGCCGCTGCGCCGTAACCCCATCCCGGACGATAGCCGGGATAGCGGCCCGGATACCCCGGACGGCCGGCAATCGGCCGACCTGCTATCGGATGCACCGGCCGCGCGCCTCCGGCGAAGCGATAACCGCCGCCAACCCTGCCTGCGCCGCCGATCCGTGCAGCATGCATGCCGCCGCCGTGGAAGCCGCCTCCGCCGGCCCGGAAACCGCCGCCCCCGCCACGGCGGGCTTCGGCATCATTGGGGATCAGACATACGGTGACGAGAACGAGCGCTGCCGACGCAGCAAGAATAGAGCGAAGCATGACGCAACCCTCCTTGTGGACGTTCTTGCGAACGAAGGTGGGAGAGTGCGGCGCTCGCGGCTCGGGAGATTGACCTAAATCAACGGAACTTCCGGATGATTTCGTGAGGCGTTTAGGTCGCCTGCCGAAGCGTAAGCTCCTGATGGCCGACAGAATTTGTGTTCGGCTCAGTTTCTGCGTTGAGGTCTGTTCAAGTACTCGCGTAGCAGTGCTTCCATGATCAGGTCGGTCTCACGTTGCCGGGCCGCAGCAGCGGCGAGGACACGACCTCCCGAGGCTCTCGCGGCGGCGTCGTTCGCCGCGGCGTCATATGGAAATTCCAGCCTGGTTTGACATTCATGCAGCATTTTTGCACCCCGTCATCCGGCCAACTTGCGAGCACAAGGCTGCCCCGTCGCTGCTTGGTTGGTCTGCCTGCTCTGGATTGTCCCTGGGAGGCAACGTACGCGGCCCCTCGATCTTCTCAATTGAACTTGGGGTCATTGTTCGTGAGGACAATGCGGGCGCCGCGATGATGTCTGTACGTTTGTGACAATCACGACGGGCAAATCAGTTCGGTTTGCCGGAATCGTGTCAAGCCTCGCAACGAAAAATATTCTGCTTTACAGAAATATCAAATCAGTGGCATGACGCACCCAGCCCGCGCCGCCATGAGGGGACGAAACGCGATCGTCACGGAACGTTAGCGCGGGTTGCGATGGACGCTGCGGCGTCAGGCGGGCTTTGCTCGCCGGACGAAAACGCTGCAGCGGACGGCGAAGTCGTGTGGTCCTGGCGCCGCGACCCTGGCGTCTATCCGCTCCGCCTGTGCGGGGACGGCAACGGTGACAATAAAGGCCGCTCACCGGGGAGAGTACGTATAAGCCGTAAACCATTGCGCGGGGAAAGCCGGGATGTCCTGGCTGTACCTGTCAAATCCGTGTGCATTCTATCGCTACTTTTCGCACACGGTGCTGCGGGCGCAGTCGGCGCCCGGCTTTCCCTGCGCCCTCTTCAAAGAAGAGAGGGCACGAATTGGCAAGACTCAGGCGAATCCAAGTCGTGAGAACGAGCACGCATGCCTCCGCTTCATTGCGAGCGGAGCGGAGCAATGACGGCGGCGGTTGGTCGCGCGCCTTACTTCTTAACCTGGGCCGGATAATGCCGCTGCAGCACCGCCTGCGGCTGGGCATAGGCCTCCTGCAGATCGACGCTCCAGTATTTCAGCTCGTCGAGCGGGATGCGCACGTCGGTGATGGCGCAGCGGACATAGGTTCCCGGCGAGATCACGCGGAAGTCGCCGTCGAGATATTGCACCTGCGCTTCGCCGCCGCCCGAGGGGCCGAACTTGTTAAGCAAGATGACGTGCTCCGAATTCCCGCGGGCCGCTCGATGAGCGCCCGGTCAACTGATTTCCGAAAGGCGATCTATCATAAATAAGTCGCGGTGTCCGCCCCTGCAAACCCACCGATTTGTGATGGTTTCGAGGCAATCGTGCATGCTAGGCAGGGATCGCTGTTTGTTCAGCGCCATATCGATCCCGGCAAACATGATGCGCTTTCTGTCAGCGACCTTCCTACTGACGCTCTCGGTCGTGGCCGGTGCAGCCGCCGCCGCGCCGGCGCCGCAGCAGGTCGAGATCCCCGCTGGCAAGCTCGAATTGCGCGCCCGGCTCTACAAGCCCGACGGCAACGGGCCGTTTCCCGTGGTGATTGCGCTGCACGGCTGCGGCGGTCTCGGCGGGCAGGGCGAGCCCATGCTGCCGCGCTATCGCCAATGGGCGGAACACCTCACCAAGGCGGGTTATGCGGTGCTGTGGCCCGACAGTTTCGGATCGCGCGAGATGGGGCCGCAATGCCGCGAGAAGGAGCGCAAGGTGCTGGCCCGGCGCGACCGCGTCGCCGACGTTGCGGCCTCGCGCAAATGGCTGGTGGCGCAGAGCTGGGTGGCACGCGAGCGCATCAGCCTGATCGGCTGGGCTCATGGCGCGAGCACGGTGCTGTGGGTGGTCCGCCCGCAGCTCGCCGCACGGAGCAAGGAGCCGGACTATCGTTCCGCGATCGCCTTCTATCCGGAGTGCCGGATCTCCGCACGCACCGGCTGGAGCGCGCGGGTGCCTACGCTGCTGTTGATCGGCGGCAGTGACGACATTGCCTCGCCGCAGCTGTGCAGGCAGATGGTCGACGGCGCGCGCGGCCGCAGCGCGCTGACGCGCATCGTGGTCTATCCCGGCGCCGCACACTTTTTCGACCACGCCGACCTGCCGCTGCGTGCGCTCGACGGCAGCGATCCCACCGTGCCAGAGCACGGCCACATCGGCACCGATGCCGACGCCCGCGCCGACGCGCAGAAGCGCGTCGCCGAGTGGCTGGCGCGGTAGCTCCAGCGTCAGGCCGGGACAAGCCGGGCATGACGATGGAGGATGGAGAGAGTGTGAACCTAGAACAAGCTGCCCTGATCGGCCGGCTTCACCACACGCTTCGGGGCCGCCGGCTTTGCCTCACGCGCGGCGGGCTGCGGCGGGCCCGGCTGTGCGGTGGCCGCGGGCCGGTCGGCATCCGCGGTGACGCCGACGCGGCCGTCGGCGAATTCGACGGTGAGATGCGCGTTCGGACCGACCGCGGCAGCGGCGTGAACCGGATGGCCGGCTTGATCGCGCACCAGCGCAAAGCCGCGGTCCAGTACGCTGCGATAGGAAAGCGCGGTGAGCAGCTTGCCGCTGTGCTCGATCCGCGCATCGAGCCGTTGCAACAGCGTGCCGAGCGCGCGATGGGCGCGTTCGGACAGGCGATGTGCCCGTTCGCGATCGCGGGCGATCTGCTGGCGCTGCGCCTGCGCATTGGCGAACCTGGAGGCCTTGAGGCGCAGTTCGAGGCCGGCAAACCGCTCGCGGCGACGATGCAGCAGCGATCGCGCCGAATGGGTCAGGCGCTCGCCGCAGATGGTGAGGCCGGAACGCGCATGCGTGACCTGGCCGCGCAGCACGCGCAGCGTCAGCCGGGCACTGGAGGCGGCAAAGCGGCGGAAATGCGCATGGGTATTGGCGCGCAGGCCGCGGGGCAGGGCGCTGCCGGCGGCATCGAGCCGCTGGCGCGGAATGGCGAGCAGTTCGCTCGCGACAGGAAGCGCACGCGTCGCGGCGCGCAGCTCGTTGCGGCGGCTCTCCTGCGCGCGCTGCCAGCACATGACGGTGCGGCGGGCGAGGCTGTCGACCTCGGCGAACAGCTCGCTGCGAACCGGCACCGCCATTTCGGCGGCGGCGGTGGGGGTCGGCGCGCGCTTGTCGGCGGCGAAATCGATCAGCGTGATGTCGGTCTCGTGGCCCACGGCCGAGATCAAGGGGATCACGCTGTCGGCGGCGGCGCGCACCACGATCTCCTCGTTGAACGACCAGAGGTCCTCCAGCGAGCCGCCGCCGCGGGCGACAATGATGAGATCGGGGCGGGGGATGCGCCCGCCCTCGGGCAGCGCATTGAAGCCGCGGATGGCGCTCGCGACCTGTTCGGCCGAGCCTTCGCCCTGCACCTTCACCGGCCAGACCAGCACACGGCGCGGAAAGCGGTCCTGCAGGCGGTGCAGGATGTCGCGGATCACAGCGCCCGTCGGCGAGGTGACGACGCCGATCACTTCGGGAAGCCAGGGCAGCAGCTGCTTGCGCTTCTCGTCGAACAGGCCTTCGGCGGCGAGCTTCTTCTTGCGCTCCTCCATCAGCGCCATCAGCGCGCCGATGCCGGCCGGCTCCAGCGCCTCGATCACGATCTGGTATTTCGAGGAGCCGGGATAGGTGGTGAGCCTGCCGGTGGCGATCACCTCGAGCCCCTCCTGCGGCTTGAAGCGCATGCGGGCGTGGTTGAACTTCCAGATCACAGCCTCGATCTTGGCGCTCTCGTCCTTCAGCGCGAAATAGCAGTGGCCGGAGGAATGCGGTCCGCGGAAGCCGGAAATCTCGCCGCGCACGCGGACATGGCCATAGGCGTCCTCCACTGTCCGCTTCAGCGCGGAGGACAGTTCCGAGACGGTGAATTCGGGCGCGTTGGCAAGGGGTTCGGCAGGCATCTCAAGCGATTCGGCTGTTTGGGCTTTGTTCGCAAGGTAGGGACATTCGCCCCACTACGGCAACAGCAATTTGGGTATTATAGTAATGTTTCGAGGGCTACTTGCGGGGACAGCCGGACTCATGCGAACCGGGGCCGGTCCGAATTCCCCATCATCCGGCGCTTTCCATGAAAATCCTCCTGATCGGTTCCGGCGGCCGCGAGCACGCTTTGGCATGGAAGATCGCGGCTTCTCCGCTGGTGACCAAGCTCTGGTGCGCGCCGGGCAATGCGGGCATCGCCAAGGACGCCGAATGCGTCGGCCTCGACATGTCAGACCATCCGGCGGTGATCGAGTTCTGCAAGGCGAACGCGGTCGACTTTGTCGTGGTGGGGCCGGATGCAGCGATCGCGGCGGGCATCGTCGATGACCTCAACGCCGCCGGATTCAAGGCGTTCGGGCCGACCAGGGCGGCAGGCCGGCTGGAGAGTTCGAAGAACTTCACCAAGGCACTGTGCCGGGCCAACAACATCCCGACCGCGGCTTACGAGCATTTCAAGGACGCCGAATCCGCCCGCGCCTATATCCGCAAGCAGGGTGCGCCGATCGTGGTCAAGGCCGACGGCCTTGCCGCCGGCAAGGGCGTCGTGGTGGCGATGACGGAAGCGGAGGCGCTCGCTGCGGTTGACACGATGTTCGGCGGCGGCTTCGGCGCATCGGGCGCGGAAGTCGTCATCGAGGAATTCATGGTCGGCGAGGAAGCCTCGTTCTTCGCGCTGTGCGACGGCGAGCATGCGCTGCCGCTCGCCACCGCGCAGGACCACAAGCGCGCCTTCGACGGCGACGAGGGGCCGAACACCGGCGGGATGGGCGCCTATTCGCCGGCGCCGGTCATGACGGAAGCGATGTGCACGCGCGTGATGGAGGAGATGATCAGGCCCACGTTGCGCGCGCTGAAAGAGATGGGCTGCCCTTACAAGGGCGTGCTCTATGCCGGCGTGATGGTGACCAAGGACGGCCCGAGGCTCGTCGAATACAATGCACGCTTCGGCGATCCCGAGTGTCAGGTCCTGATGCTGCGCATGATGAGTGATATCGTGCCGGCGCTGATCGCCTCCGCCGACGGGCAGTTGAAGAATTTCAGCCTGCGCTGGTTCGACGACGCCGCCCTCGCCGTGATCATGGCCACCAGGGGTTATCCTGGTGAGTACGGCAAGGGATCGGTGATCGAGGGGCTGGATGAGGCGGCAAAGGTCGAAGGCGTGGAAATCTTCCACGCCGGTACGGCGATGAAGGATGGCCGCATCGTCGCCAATGGCGGCCGCGTGCTCAACGTCTGCGCGCTCGGCAAGACCGTGACGGAAGCGCAGGCCCGCGCCTATCAGGCCGTCGATCGTATCAAATGGCCGGAAGGCTTTTGCCGCCGCGACATCGGCTGGCAGGCGGTGAAGCGGGAGAAAGGGAGCTGACGCATGCCTGATCTGGCCGACCTCTTTCCCGGCTTTGGCGCCGAATGGATCAATACGTCCGCAGGCCGCATCTTTGCCCGTACCGGCGGCAAGGGCCCGCCGCTGCTCCTGCTGCACGGGTTTTCCGAGACGCATGTGATGTGGCACCGCGTGGCGCCGCAGCTTGCCGACAGATTTTCGCTGATCATCGCCGACCTGCCCGGCTACGGCTGGTCCGACATGCCGGAGAGCGATGAGAACCACACGCCGTACAGCAAGCGCGCGATGGCCAACGTGCTGATCGAGGCAATGGAGCAACTCGGCCATGTGCATTTCGCGCTCGCCGGTCATGACCGCGGCGGCCGCATTGCCTATCGGCTGGCGCTCGATCACCCCGGGCGGCTATCGAAGCTCGCCGTGCTCGACATCCTGCCGACCTATGATTACTGGGAGCGCATGAACCGGCCCTATGCGCTGAAGATCTGGCACTGGACCTTTCTGGCGCAGCCGCATCCGCTGCCGGAGACGCTGATTACGGGCAATCCGGATTTCTTCCTGAAGTTCAAAATGGCGAGCCAGACCAAGTCGAAGACGCTGGACGAGATCGATCCGCGCGCGCTGCAGCATTATCTTGCGCCATTTCGCGATCCCTCGCGCGTGCATGCGATGTGCGAGGACTATCGCGCCGGCGCCTATGCCGATTACGAGATCGACAAGGCCGATCATGCGGCCGGCAAGAAGATCACGATTCCGATGCTGGCGCTGTGGGGCGACGCCGGCATTGCCAGCGCCGCCGCAACGCCGCTCGACACCTGGAAAAATTGGGCGACGAATGTATCGGGCTCGCCGGTCGATAGCGGGCATTTCTTGACGGAGGAGAATCCGGAAGTGACAGCAAAACTGCTGCGCGAGTTCCTTACCGCCGCACCCTGAAGAATTCCTTCAGCAGCGTGGCTGCCTCGGTTTCTCCTACCGCCGAATAGACTTCCGGCGCGTGGTGGCAGGTCGGGGAAGCAAAGAACCGCACGCCGGAATCGACAGCGCCGCCCTTGGGATCAGCCGCGCCGTAATAGAGCCGCCGGATACGCGCGAAGGAGATCGCTGCCGCGCACATCGTGCAGGGCTCGAGCGTGACGTAGAGGTCGCAATCGACCAGGCGCTCGGTGCCGATCTTCTCGGCGGCCTCCCGAATGGCCAGGATTTCGGCATGGGCGGTCGGGTCGCGATCGGTGAGGGTGCGGTTGCCGGCGGCGGCTATGACCTCATACCCCCTGACGATAACGCAGCCGATGGGAACTTCGCCCGATTTTCCGGTGTTCTCGGCCGTTTTCAGCGCCAAATCCATGAAAGAAGGGGTCGCGACGCCTCGTATCATCGGAAGAAACCTGCTAGTAGCTTTCGCCTTCAGCAAAAGTGGATACCGGTTTTGCGTGAGAATGCGGCTCGATAGCGGGCGCGCATGCTTTTTGACTTAGCCCAGAATGAGACCCTTCATGCCCCGCGACAAAGACAAAAACAACGATTCCCGTGGCCGGCGTGACCGGCCCTCCGGAGGCAAAGGCCGCTCCGGCGCCGCGCGGGGGCCCGAGAAAAAGTTCGCCAAGCGGGGTTTTGGCAAGGGTGAGGGCGGCAAGCGTTCGTTTGGCACAGACCGCGACGATCGTCCGCCGCGCCGCGACCATGGCGACCGCCCGCGCGCGGCACGGTTCGACCGGGATGATCGCCCGCGGGGCGAGAAGCGGGATTTCAAGCCGCGCGGGGATCGACCGAAATTCGAGCGAGGTGACCGACCGAAGTTCGATCGCGGCGACCGTGCACCGCGCGGCGAGCGCGCGGAAGGGCACTTCTCCGATCGCAAGTTCGGCGACCGGCCGCGTCCGCCGCGGTTCGACCGTGACGACCGTGGGCGCGGCGAGGGGCGCGACTTCAAGCCGCGCAGTGACCGTCCGAAATTCGACCGCGGTGATCGTCCGAAGTTCGATCGTGGCGATCGTGCGCCGCGTGGCGAGCGCTCTGAGGGCCGGTTCTCCGACCGCAAATTCTCCGACCGGCCGCGCAAGGATTTTGGCAATCGCGACGGCGGCAGGGATTTTGGAGACCGCGACCGCGGCGAGATGAAGCCGTGGCGGAAGCGGGACGAACGCGCAGGTGATGACCGCGGCGGCGATCGTCCGCGTTTTTCACGCGACCGTGGGGATCGTCCGAAGTTCGATCGCCCGCGCCGGGATCGCAACAGCGACCCTGGAGAACGGCGCGAGGGCCGCGATTTTGATCGGCCGCGCCGCGATCGGCCGGAAGGGCGGATGGACTGGCAGGAGCATCCGCGCAGCGAGCGCCGCTCGGATCGCTTTAGCGACCGTGGGGATCGCAAGAGCGACCGCGGGGATCGCGAGAGGGATCGCGGGGATCGCTTCGCCGACCGGCCGCGCCGCGACAATGAGGACGACAGCAGGATTTTTGCCAAGCGCCCCGCCTTTGGCGGCCGCGGTGCCTATCGCGAGCGCAAGGGCGATTTCGATCGGCGTGCCCCCCGCGAAGAGCCGAAGCCGAAGAAGGCCGGCGAGCGCATTGCCAAGGTGCTGGCCCGCGCCGGGCTCGCCTCGCGCCGCGATGCCGAGGAGATGGTGACGCAAGGCCGCGTCACCGTGAACGGCCGCGTCATCAATTCGCCGGCGCTCGACGTTACCGCCCATGACACCGTTGCGGTCGACGGCAAGCCATTGCCGCCGCGTGAGCGCACGCGCCTGTTTCTCTATCACAAGCCGCGCGGGCTGATGACGACGCATGACGATCCCGAGGGGCGGCCGACGGTGTTCGACAATCTGCCGGAAGGCCTGCCGCGATTGATCAGCATCGGCCGGCTCGACTTCAATACCGAGGGGCTCCTGCTGCTCACCAATGACGGGGGGCTCGCACGCGCTCTGGAGCTGCCCGACACCGGCTGGCTGCGGCGCTACCGCGTGCGTGCCCATGGCGAGGTCGCCCAGGCGCAGCTCGATGAGCTGAAAAAGGGTGTCGAGGTCGACGGCGTCAAATACGGGCCGATCGAGGCGACGCTGGAGCGCGACCAGGGCGCCAATGTCTGGGTGGTGTTCGCGATCCGTGAAGGCAAGAACCGCGAGGTGCGCAACGTGATGGCGCATCTTGGGTTGGAGGTGAACCGGCTGATCCGCGTCTCCTATGGGCCGTTCCAGCTCGGCGAACTGGCGGAAGGCCAGGTCGAGGAGGTCAAGACGCGGGTGCTGCGCGAACAGCTCGGCGAGCGCGTCGCCAGGCTTGCCGGCGCTGACTTTGCGCGGCCCGAGCAGGATGAGGCCGGCGGCGAGGACGATGCGCCGCGCGGCAAGAAGCCGTTCAAGCCGGCGGGCAAGAGTGCGCTGATTGCGGACCGCAAGGGCCGCCGCGTGCTGGTGCAGCGCACCGGCAGCGAGGAGGCGCGTGCCCGCAACGAGGAAGAAAGCGCCGGCTACGGTCCGCCCCGGCGCCCCAAGCGCGGCTATCACGGCAAGCGCGATCTCAAGCCGCGGGACGAGTGATTGCGATGCTTGTCGTATTGCATGCTGAGCTGAAAGCGTCGTCATGGCCGGGCTTGTCCCGGCCATCCACGTCTTGCTTCCTTGTCGCGACAAAGAACGTGGATGCCCGGGACAAGCCCGGGCATGACGGGGATCTGTGAATGCGGGTGGTCGGCGGACGATTGAGGGGCCGCAATCTGGCTTCGCCCGCTTCGCGCGAGATCCGGCCCACGGCGGATCGGCTGCGCGAGTCCGTGTTCAATATCCTCATGCATGCCTACGACAATCCGATCGAGGGGGCGCGGGTGCTCGATCTCTTCGCCGGCACCGGCGCGCTCGGCATCGAGGCGATCTCGCGCGGCGCCAAATTTGCGCTGTTCGTGGACAATGGCGCGGAAGCGCGCGCGCTTCTGCGCAACAATGTTGAGGCGCTCGGCCTCGGCGGCGTGACAAAAGTCTATCGCCGCGATGCCGCCAATCCCGGTCCTGCGCATCCCGTCGAGCCGTTCTCGCTGGTCTTCCTCGATCCGCCCTATGGCAAAGGGCTGGCGGAAAAGGCGCTGGCCGCGCTGCGCGATGGCGGCTGGCTGACGCCTGGCGCGCTGCTCGTGGTGGAGGAGGCAAAGGCGGCGGCGTTCGCCGCGCCCGAGGGTTTCGAGCAGCTGGAGCGGCGGGCTTATGACGATACGGAGTTCGTATTCTTGCGGGCTGCGTGACGCCGGACGCGCCATTTCCCACCATCCCAACCGTCATCGCCCGGCTTGACCGGGCGATCCAGTACGCCGCGGCCTCTCGATTCAGTCACTGACATCAGTGGAATACTGGATCACCCGCTTTCG
>DASWVJ010000222.1:0-8522 GCA_036406295.1 Bradyrhizobium sp. | reverse complement strand
AAACTGCTCGCGGAAGGGCTTTGAAATCTTGGAGTGGAGCACGGTGAAGTTGTCGTACGCCACCGCATCCGACAGCGTCACCAGGATGCTCTTGACCAGCACCTCCTGCACGAACGGGCTTGGCATGCCCTGGGCGGAAGCAGACGAAGGCGCACCGGCAAGGCTGGCCGCAAGGAGGAAGGCCGCGATCAGGCGAAATCGGAACAACGGCGCAACAGGCATCGGAACGCCCCCATCAATTGAGCGCCGATGTCGGGGCCGGCCGGCCCTTGCTTTCCGGAAAATTCCGGGAACTACGTCGGTCGCCTCGTCCTACATACAATGAAAACGGGCAAACCGTCTCTGCCGATCTTGGTGGGCTAGCCCCGGTTTTCCCCCGGAGCCTGCGCATCAATGACGAGCGCGTGCACCGAGCCGGCCAGTTCCGCGGCGAGCGTGGCATTAATCATGCGATGGCGCTCGACCCGGCTCTTCCCTGCGAAGGTGGGAGACACGATATGTATCCTGAAATGCGTCTGGCCGCCCGGCCGATGGCCGGCATGGCCTTCATGGAAATGTGATTCGTCCGTGACGTCGAGGCTTTCCGGCAAGAAAGCTTCACGCAACTTGTTTATGATAGCATCCCTGGTGCTCATGGCCGCGGCATTACGTCCGTAACCGTGTTTCGTCAATGGCGGGATACGAAGGAATCGCAATGTCAAGTCTTGAAGCCTTTCGTATTGCGTAGTGTAAGTCATCCATGCCGATCGATTCATCAAAGTTCTTCGATTCCATTCGTATCAAGCCGAACAAGCTGAGTGCGAAGGCGCAGGCGCGCGCCAAGGAAGAACAGATAATGTGCGAGTGGGCGGGCTGCCAGAACAAGGGCCCGCACCGCGCGCCGAAGGGCCGCGAGAACTCGCGCGAGTATTGGCATTTCTGCCTCGACCATGTGCGCGAATACAATCAGTCCTACAATTTCTTCCAGGGCATGAATCCGGAAGCCGTCGCGCGTTACCAGAAGGACGCGCTGACCGGCCATCGCCCAACCTGGAAGATGGGAGCCAATTCCGGCGCCAAGGGCGAGGGTGCTTTCGACGCGGCTTCCGATCCCTTCCAGATGTTTGCCGAGCTGAACGGCCGCGCCCGCTGGCGCCCGGGCGCGCAGCAGGCCAAGGCCGAGACGCGCAAGGTGATGAACGCCGAGCGCAAGGCGCTGCAGGTGATGGGCCTTGCAGCGGGCGCCACGCTGGAAGAGGTCAAGACCAAGTACAAGGCGCTGGTGAAGCAACACCATCCCGACGCCAATGGCGGCGACCGCTCCACCGAAGACCGCCTGATCGAGATCATCAAGGCGTATAATTATCTGAAGACGGTGGTGAAGGAGGCGTAAGGCCTCTCCACAATCTCCGCTGTCGTCCTGGGCAAGCCAATGGGTCGCGCGAAACGCGCGCCCGATGACAGGCTCCGCGCGACCCGGGACCCATAGCCACAAGAGTTAGTTTCGCGAAGATTGGAGCTCCAGCGCGCTCCAGCAATGAACTCCTGTGGTTATGGGTCCCCGCTTTTGCAGGGGCGACATCTGTAATGCCGCGCCTTCAGCGCCATCGCGCCGCAGCACCCACGATTCTGTCGCTACGCCGCCGGCCTCGCACCCACATAGGACGAACTCGGCCGGATCAGCCGTCCCGTGCGCCGCTGCTCCAGCGCATGCGCGGTCCAGCCGGCGGCGCGGGCGACTGCAAAGATCGGCGTAAAGGCCTGGCGCGGGATCTTCAGCGCATCGAGCAGGATGGCGGTGAAGAATTCGACATTGGTCTCCAGCGGCCGGTCCGGGTTCTTCTTGCGCAGTGCGGCGCGGATATAGGATTCGACCTCACCCGCAAAGGGAAGGTCGGCGCCGTCAGCCGCCAGCCGCTTGATCGCGGCCTTCAACACATCGGCGCGGGGATCGCGCACGCGATAGACGCGGTGGCCGAATCCCATCAACCGTTCGCCGCGCGCCAAGGCGTCATCGACCCACGGCTTGATCCGCTCGCGCCTGCCGATCGCATCCAGCATTTCCAGCACCGGCTCCGGCGCCCCGCCATGCAGCGGTCCGGTCAGCGCACAGTAGCCGGCGGTGATCGCGGCGAACAGATCGGCCTGCGTCGAGGCGACCACGCGCGTGGTGAAGGTCGAGGCGTTCATGCCGTGATCGCAGACGGTGACGAGATATGCGTCCAATGCTGCGATCTCGCGCGGCTCGGGCCGCTTGTTGTGCAGCATTTTCAGCGTGTCGGCGGCGTGGCCCAGATTCGGATCGGGGGCAACGGGATCGGCGCCCTTCGCGCGCTGTACCAGCGCGCCCGCGATCACGGGAAACGCGCCGACGATGGTCGCCTCATGATCGAGCCCGCTTTCTGCGCGCAGGCCCGCGATGCCGGCGCGAAAACCGTCGACGACGGACATGCCGCGCGTCGCCGGCAAGAGATCGGGCAGGCGGGCGAAGGCGCGCTCGCGCGCAGCGCCGAGACTGGCGCGTACATGGGCCTCGTCCGTCACGCGTCCGGTGGCGCCGCTCCACAGCCGCGCGGTGACACTCTCGAAACTCGACTTGCCCGCGAGGTGGCCGACGAAATCGCCCGCGATGATCAGCTCGCCGTGCTCGCCATCGACATGGCTCAGCACGGTTTCGGCGGCGGGCACGCCGTCCAGACCAATCTGGCTTTTGGTGAGGTGGATGTTCATGGCGGAATCTCCTGGTTCACGGAGATCAAGGTCGGGCCGCTCGACAGATTGATCAATCTTGATTATATAAATCAATATGAAAAAATCCGAGGCGCTTTACCTCTCGGCCCGCGAGGCGTCCGCCGAGCTTTCGATCTCGCCGGCGACGCTCTACGCCTATGTCAGCCGTGGCCTGATCCGCTCCGAGCCGTCGCCGGATTCGCGCAGCCATCGCTACCGCGCCGAGGATGTGCGGGGATTGAAGGAGCGCCGCGTGCCGGCGCCGGACCCGCGCGGCCTGCGCTCGTTCGATGCCGACCTGCCCGTGCTGGATTCGGCGATCGGGACCATCACCGAGCAGGGCGCGATCTATCGCGGCGTCAACTGCGTCGATCTTGCCGAGACGGATACGCTGGAGCACACGGCGACGCTGCTATGGGATGTCACCAGCGTCGATCCCTTTGCGCCTGACAATTGCCCGTCGGTGTCCGATGCCATGCGAACGATCGCGGAAGCGGCGCATCGCGCGGCGCCGATCGATCGCGCCATCGCGGTGCTGGCGCTCGCGGCAAGCGCCGATCCGCGTGCGTTCACCCGCGCGCCCGACGGCCGCGCCATGGTCGGCGGCCGTATCGTGCGGCTGTTGGTGGCGACCATGCTGGGCCGCGGCACCTCGGCCGAGCCGCTGCATCTGCAAATCGCCCAGGCCTGGGCGCCCGACAACAAACATGCGCCAGATCTGATCCGCCGCGCGCTGGTGCTGCTGGCCGATCACGAGCTCAATGCTTCCACCTTCACGGTGCGCTGCGCCGCCTCGACGGGACTTAATCTCTATGATGCCGTCATCGCCGGCCTCGCTGCGCTGAAGGGCCCCAAGCATGGCGGTGCCGGCGTGCTGGCTTCGCGCCTCGTCAAGACAATGGTCGACAACGACGTCGCGCCCGTGATCCGCGAACGGGTGGCGCTGGGCGAGCGCTTTGCCGGGTTCGGCCATGGCGTCTACAAGCGCGGCGATCCTCGCGCGATGTCGCTGCTGGAAGCGCTGACCCGCGCCGGCGCGCCGCGGAAATTCACCAAGGAAATCCCCGAGCGGATCGCGGAAGCGACCGGCGAATTCGTCAATATCGATTATGCGCTTGCCGTGCTGGTGCATGCGCTACGGATGCCGGCAGGCAGCGAGCTGGCGCTGTTCGCAATGTCCCGCAGCGTCGGCTGGATCGCGCATGCCAGCGAACAATTGCAGCATGGCAAGCTGATCCGTCCGCGCGCACGCTATGTCGGTCCGGCGCCGGGCCGCAGCATGTCGAAGAAGAGCCTGTAGCAAGCTACCTTGCGGGCTTTGCGGTCCGGCGGCGGGCGATCCATATCGCGAACCCCACGATCGCCGCGCCGGTCACGACAGCATAAATCCAAAGATGCTTGCCGACATGCCCGTGATGCGACAATCCGGCATATTCATGCAGCGCCGAGACCGCCAGCACGCCGGGCAAGGTATGAGCGGTCGCCCAGACCAGAATGGCGGCGACGTTGACGCTGTAGAACTTCCACGGCTCCATGCCGAGCGAGCCCGCCGTGACCGGCACGAACGCACGGATCGGGGGCACGAAGCGTGCGAAGAACACGGCGAGCGTGCCCCAGCGATCGAAGAAGGCCTCGCTTTCCTCGATCAGCCGCGGATGGTTCGCAAGCGGCCAGGCGCTGAGGATCTCGCGCTGGCGGCGATGGCCGATCCAGAACGCAGTGCCATCCCCGATCAAGGCGCCGGCCGCGGCGGCGGCCATCACGCCCGCAAGGCGCAATTCACCGCCCGGGACCAGCGCGCTCAGGGCCAAAATCACGGTCGAGCCCGGAACCACGGCGCCGACCACGGGCACGGCTTCCAGCAGGGCCGCGAGGAACAGCGTCAGGTAGGCGAGCCATGGATGGGCGGAAACGAAAGCAATCAGCGGATCGAGGAGGGAGGTCACAAAATTCCCGTTTCGGCGGTGCGGAAGGTCCCGGACCTTATAACTGATCGACGCGGCTCAAAGAGGCCCGGGCGGCAGCGTTCCGGCAAAAGTGCGGCGTGATTCGCAGGGCAGCCTTCCAAAATCCGTGATCAGCTCCTATCTCAATGAAAAGGCTGTGGAACTTTGATTGCGCGGCGGGCTTCTGCCGGCCCGCGCTCTCTGGTAGGCTCCAGACAGCCCCCAATCCGCAGCCATTCAGCCAATCTGGTTTCGGAACGCGTCCGAGGCCTCGGAGGATTTATGACGATCGCCGCCACGACCAAGAACCAAGAAATAACGGGATTGCCCGACATGAAGGTGTCGGTCCGGCAGGTGTTCGGCATCGACAGCGATCTCGAAGTGCCGGCTTACTCGGAAGTCGATCCGCATGTACCGGAAGTCGATGCGGATTATCGCTTCGACCGCGCCACGACGCTGGCGATCCTCGCCGGTTTCGCCAAGAATCGCCGCGTCATGGTGACCGGCTATCACGGCACCGGCAAGTCGACACATATCGAGCAGGTTGCCGCCCGGCTGAACTGGCCGTGCGTGCGCGTTAATCTCGACAGCCACATCAGCCGTATCGACCTGGTCGGCAAGGACGCCATCGTCGTCAGGGAAGGCAAACAGGTCACGGAGTTCCGTGACGGCATCCTGCCATGGGCGCTTCAGCACAATGTCGCGCTGGTGTTCGACGAATACGACGCCGGCCGCCCTGATGTGATGTTCGTGATCCAGCGCGTGCTGGAAGTCTCCGGCCGCCTGACGCTGCTCGACCAGAACAAGGTGATCAAGCCGCACCCGGCGTTCCGCCTGTTCTCGACGGCGAATACCGTCGGTCTCGGCGACACCTCGGGCCTCTATCACGGCACGCAGCAGATCAACCAGGGCCAGATGGACCGCTGGTCGATCGTCACCACGCTGAACTATCTCGGCCATGACGAGGAAGTGGAAATCGTGCTGGCGAAGGCGCGCCACTACCGCACGCAGGAAGGCCGCGACATCGTCAACAAGATGGTGCGCCTCGCCGACCTCACCCGTAACGCGTTTGCCAACGGCGATCTGTCAACGGTGATGAGCCCGCGCACGGTAATCACCTGGGCGGAAAACTCCGAGATCTTCGGCGATATCGGCTTCGCGTTCCGTGTCACCTTCCTCAACAAGTGTGACGAGCTGGAGCGGCCGCTGGTCGCCGAGTTCTATCAGCGCTGCTTCAACGCGGAGCTGCCGGAATCCGCCGTCAACGTGGCGCTCAGCTAGCCCATGCCAAACGTTTCCGTCGAGCGCACCATTGGCCAGGCCAAAAAGGCGGTGCTCGGCGGCCTCATCGGTTACAACACCGAGAAGATGGGAAAGCAGAAATACAAGCGCTTCGCGATCACGCTCCGCGAGCGCGGCAAGATCGTCGGCGGAATCGTCGGCGAGGTCTGGACCACGGTGCTGTTCATCCAGCTGTTCTGGATCGAGCAGAAATATCGCGGCAAGGACTTTGGCACCAGGCTGATCAAGGCGATCGAGGACGAAGCGAGGAAGTTCGGAGCGACGCGGTCTTATGTGGATACGATGAGCTTTCAGGCGCCGGGCTTCTACCGCAATTGCGGTTACAAGGAGTTTGGCGCGATCGAAGGCTATCCTAAGGGCGTGACGCGCCACTGGTTTACGAAAGCGCTATGAGCATCTCCAACTCGAAGTTCCGCAACACGAGGGAAGCGCCGAACGAGCCGTTCAAGCGCGCGGTGACCTCGTGCCTGAAAGCCATCGCCAAGACGCCGGAGCTCGACGTCACGTTCGCCGCCGAGCGTCCGGGCATGGCGCCGGGCAAGGCGCGGCTGCCGGAGCCGGCGCGCAAGATGTCCAAGCGTGATGCCGCGATCATCCGTGGGCACGCGGATTCGATCGCGCTCAAGCTCGCCTGTCACGACCCCAAGGTTCATCGCAAGCTCATGCCGGGCAATCCGCAGGCGCGGGGCGTGTTCGAGGCGGTGGAGCAGGCGCGGGTCGAGGCGATCGGCGCCCGGCGCATGTCGGGCGTTGCCAAGAATCTCACGGCGATGCTGGATGATCACTTCCATCGCGGCAAATTCGACGAGATCACCGATCGCGCCGACGCGCCGCTGTCGGACGCGCTGGCCATGCTGGTGCGCGAGCGCTTGACCGGAATGACGCCGCCGGCGGCGGCGAAAAAGATGGTCGATCTCTGGCGCCCGGTGCTGGAAGGCAAGATCGGCACGCGGCTCGACCAGCTCGCCCGCTTCACCGAAGACCAGGCCCGCTTCGGCGACCTCGTCCATGACCTGCTGTCGGCGCTCGATCTCGGCGACGACCGCAACATGGATTCGGACGACGACGACCAGGACGAGAACCAGGACGGCGAGAACGACCAGTCCGGCGCGGAAGGCTCGCCCGACTCCGACGCCGCGCAGGAGATGAGCGCCGATCAGGCGCAGGCCTCCACCGACGAGATGTCGGAAAGCGCGATGGAGAGCGCGCAGGCCTCCACGTCCGATACTTTCGACGACGGCGAACTCGGCGACGACGAGACGCCGGGCGAGGCGACGCGGCCGAATACGCATGGACGCAACGAGCCGCGCGGCCCCGAGTATCACGCCTTTGCGCCGAAATTCGACGAGGTCATCGCGGCCGAAGACCTCTGCGACCATGACGAGCTGGAGCGTCTACGCTCCTATCTCGACAAGCAGCTCGCTCATCTGCAGGGCATCGTCGCACGTCTTGCCAACCGGCTGCAGCGCCGCCTGATGGCACAGCAGAATCGCGCCTGGGAATTCGACCTCGAGGAAGGCATTCTGGATCCGGCGCGGCTGTCGCGCGTCGTCACCGATCCCTATCACCCGCTGTCCTTCATGCATGAGAAGGAAGCGACCTTCCGCGACACCGTGGTGACGCTGCTGCTCGACAATTCCGGCTCGATGCGCGGCCGTCCCATTACGGTGGCCGCGACCTGCGCGGATATCCTCGCGCGCACGCTGGAGCGCTGCGGCGTCAAGGTGGAGATCCTCGGCTTCACCACGCGGGCCTGGAAGGGCGGGCAGTCGCGCGAGGCGTGGCTTGCCGCGGGCAAGCCGGCCAATCCCGGCCGCCTCAACGATCTGCGCCACATCATCTACAAGTCGGCGGACGCCCCGTGGCGTCGCGCGCGCAAGAATCTCGGCTTGATGATGCGCGAGGGCCTGCTCAAGGAGAACATCGACGGCGAGGCGCTGGACTGGGCGCACAAGCGCCTCCTGGCTCGCCCCGAGCAGCGCCGCATTCTGATGATGATCTCGGACGGCGCCCCGGTCGACGATTCCACGCTGTCGGTTAATCCCGGCAACTATCTGGAACGCCACCTGCGCCACATCATCGAGGAAATCGAGACCCGCTCGCCGGTGGAGCTGATCGCGATCGGCATCGGCCATGACGTCACGCGCTACTATCGCCGCGCGGTGACCATCGTCGATGCCGAGGAACTCGGCGGCGCGATCACCGAAAAGCTTGCTGAGCTCTTCAGCGAGACCCACGCTGCGCCATCGTCCTCCGGTAGCCGGCGGCGCCTGCATTCCTGAGCACATGATCCCCATATTGAGCCGCCGCCGTTTGCTGACCGCATCGGCGGCGGGATTCTTCGGATCGGCGCTGTCACAGCTTGCCTCGGCGCAAACCGCGGTGCAGCCGCCGCCGAAACGGGCGAAGCCGGACGAATTCTCGGTCACCGAGCCGGTTTCGATCGAGGTGAATGCCCGGCCGCTCGCCGGTTTCGATACCCGCGACCGCTCGCGGGTCCGCTTCGGCGACCTCGAATTTCGCAGCGGGTTGGTGCTGACCTCGGGATTTCGGGGCTTTGGCGGA
>DASWVJ010000221.1:0-5442 GCA_036406295.1 Bradyrhizobium sp. | reverse complement strand
GCGCGCATGAACACCGGCATCGACGGCGGCATGAACAAGGTGTTCGCGGCCAAGCTGCCTGACGGCAACACCGGCCTGTCCGAAGGCGGCGACAGCCAGGGTCTTTCGATGCTGGCGCTGTCGCGCGCGCCGGGCACCATTCCCTCGCACGTCAACCCGCCGAAGCCGAAGCTGACGCCGGAAGAAGAGCCGGTGTCGGCGACGTCCCGCCCGGCGCCGGCAACGCGCGTCGCCTCCGCGACGCCCGCGCAGCGAGAGCCCGCGCAGCAGTCGGACGGCTGGTTCTCCAGCCTCGCGCGCAAGGTTGGCCTGGGCAGTTCCGACACCACCGCCAGCGCCGCTCCGCCGCCGGCCGCCAAGCCGAAGACCGAGAGCAAGCCGACATCGTCGATCGTGCGCGCCACCGCCGCCGCACCGAAGCAGGCCGAGCCCAAGCACACCGAGACCAAGCAGGCGGCCGCAAAGCCGGCACCGCCCGCGCTGAAACCGTCCCTCGCCGAGGCACCTGCAGCCGCTCCCGCGCCGGCCACCAGGGATGCGACCATTGCCGGGGCCCAGCCGGCCCTGCCGTCGAACTCGTTCGATAGCCGTTTCGGTGCGATGAAGTAGCGCGAGCGCTGTTTCGTGAAGTCAACCAACGACTGTGAACGCCCCGCGAAAGCGGGGCGTTCGGCATTGGATGACGGCTTTGGGGACGTGTGCGGTTACTTGTCGAACGCGCCGTAGACCATGTTCTTCAGCGCAGTCCGGATCCTGGTGCGATGTGTGACTGTCTGGGCCATGAACACCACGAACATGTTCTCCTTCGGATCGACCCAGAACGTGGTGCCGCCGGCCCCCGACCACGACATCTCGCCGACCGATCCTTCCGCTTGATTGGCGCCCGCCTCGGTTCGCACCGCAAAGCCGAGACCGAAGCCGAAACCCGGACCGGGCAGGTAATAGGGACCGGGAACGACGCCGGTCGAAGGGCCGATGTGATTTGATCCCATATAAGCGATGGTCCGCGGGCTGAGGTAGCGCCGTCCGTCGAGCGTTCCGCCATTGAGGATCATCTGGGCAAAGCGCGCATAGTCACTGAGCGTCGACACCATGCCGCCGCCGCCCGACTCCCACTTCTTCACGACGCGCGGATCGGCCATTTCGGCGTTGTTGCCGATCGTGCGATCGTTGGGGAAGGGCTCGGCGACCAAGCCGGCCTTGGCGGTATCGGCGACGTAGAACGCAGTGTCCTTCATGCCCAGCGGATCGAGCAGCCGTTCCTTCTCGAACTGATAAAGCGATTTACCCGACACCACCTCGATCACCCGTCCCAGAATGTCGGTGGACTGGCTGTAGTCCCAGGTCGTGCCCGGCTGATATACCAGCGGCAGCTTCGCAAGCCTTTCGGCAAACTCGGCGTTGTCGAAATCGCCCTCGGTGAGCTTGGCCTGGACATAGGCCTTCTTGACCGCGCCCTCCCCGAAGAAGCCATAGGTCAAACCAGATGTGTGACGCATCAGGTCCTGAATGGTCATCGCCCGCTTCACCGGCACGAGTTCGAGCCCGATCGTGCCGTCCTCACCCTTCTTCTCGACGCCGACTTTGACGTTCGCAAATGACGGAATGTATTTCGAGACGGGGTCCTCCAGTTGCAGCTTGCCCTCCTCGACCAGCATCATGGCTGCGACGGTCGTGATTGGCTTCGACATGGAATAAATACGGAAGATCGTACTCTCGGTCATCGGAGCCTTGGTCGCGGGATCGCGCACGCCGAGGCTGGTCGCATAGGCCGTCCGGCCATTGCGGTGAATGACCATCATGGCGCCGGGGATCTTGTTTCCGGCAATCTCGTTCTTGAGATACGCATCGATGCGCGCGAGGCCGGCGCGGCTGAAGCCGACCTCTTCCGGCGGCGCCGTGGCTTGTGGTGCCTCGGCCGAGGCGCCGACAGCCCAGAACAAAAATGCAAGCGAAAGCACTGCGCTCCGCAGGACAGCGGATGAAATCATGATGATCCCCCCTGAATTCGTTTCTGTGGTCGAAATTCTTGGGACAGTGCACGACAGGATGGACCGCAGAATTGCGAAAGTCCAGCGCCGCACCGCGGCCGACGGCTCCAGAAAGTATCAATCGGAAATCGTGGGGTGGGCAAAGCGAGCGTGCCCCTCGCGAGCGCAATAAAAAGGTGGGCACGGCGCTTTCGCGCCTTTGCCCACCTATACAATCTGCGTGACGACTTACGCGTATTTCCCGTGGCAGTGCTTGTAGCGCTTGCCGCTGCCGCAGGGGCAGTCTTCGTTGCGGCCGACCTTGCCCCAGGTGGCGGGGTTTTGCGGATCGCGTTGGGCGCCGTTGCCGTTGGCCATGGCGGGGACCAGCGAGGCCTTGGCAAAGGCCATTTCATCTTCGCCGGTATCGGGGTCGAGCTTGTGGCCTTCCATGACCGGCAGCGGCTCGGGCGCCTGCTCCGGCGGCACGATCTCGACCCGCATCAGCTGCGCCGTGACGGCCTCGCGCAAGTGAGCGATCATCGTCTCGAACAGGTTGAAGGCTTCCGACTTGTATTCCTGCAGGGGATCGCGCTGGCCGTAGCCGCGCAGGCCGATAACCTGGCGCAAGTGGTCGAGCATGATCAGGTGCTCGCGCCAGAGATGGTCGAGCGTCTGCAACAGGATCGTCTTCTCGACGTAGCGCATCACGTCGGGGCCCCATTGCGCGACCTTGGCCGCCATGTGCTCGTCAACGCGCTGCTCGATGCGAGAGAGCATCTCCTCGTCGGCAATGCCCTCTTCCTTCGCCCATTCGTCGACCGGCAGGTCGATGCCGAGCACGCGGGTAAGCTCGTCCTTCAGCCCCGCGACGTCCCATTGTTCGGCATAGGCATGCTCGGGGATGTGCTTGACGACGACGTCGTCGACATAGGCATGGCGCATGTCGGCCACGGTCTCGGCAACGCTCTCGTCCTTCATCAGGTCGACGCGCTGGTCGAAGATCACCTTGCGCTGGTCGTTCTGAACGTTGTCGAATTTCAGCAGGTTCTTGCGGATGTCGAAATTGCGCGCCTCGACCTTCTGCTGGGCCTTTTCCAGCGCCTTGTTGATCCAGGGATGGATGATGGCCTCGCCTTCCTTCAGGCCAAGGCGCTGCAGCATGGAGTCGAGCCGGTCGGAGCCGAAGATCCGCATCAGATCGTCTTCCAGCGACAGGAAGAACTTCGAGCGGCCGGGGTCGCCCTGACGGCCGGAACGGCCGCGAAGCTGGTTGTCGATGCGGCGGGATTCATGGCGCTCGGAGCCGATGATGTAGAGGCCGCCGGGTCTCGTGTCGGTGCGCGCGGGCTTTGAGCCCTTGGCGGGCTCGAGTTCGACGGTCTCTTCCGCCTTCAGGACGATTTCGCGGAAGCGCTCGATGTCGGCCTTGATCTGCTCGATCTTTTTGGCCTTCTCCGCCTCGTCGGTGATGTGCGCCGTCTCCTGCAGGATGCGCATGTCGAGCGAGCCGCCGAGCTTGATGTCGGTGCCGCGGCCGGCCATGTTGGTCGCGATCGTGATGGCGCCGGGCACGCCGGCCTCCGCCACGATATAGGCTTCCTGCTCGTGGAAGCGTGCGTTCAGCACCGCGAACAGCTTCGCCGGCTTGCCGGCGCGCGCGGCGGCATAGAGCTTCTCCAGCGCATCGTGGCTGCCGAAATCGATCTGCTTGTAGCCGTGCTTCTTGAGGTAATCCGCCAGCACCTCGGACTTCTCGATGGAAGCCGTGCCGACCAGCACCGGCTGCAGGCGCTTGTTGGCGCGCTCGATCTCGGCCAGGATCGCCGCGTATTTCTCCCCCTGCGTGCGGTAGACCTCGTCGTCCTCGTCGAGACGCGCCACCGGCAGGTTGGTCGGAATCTCCAAGACCTCGAGCTTGTAGATGTCGAACAATTCGTCGGCCTCGGTCGCCGCCGTGCCGGTCATGCCGGCGAGCTTTTCGTACATCCGGAAATAGTTCTGGAAGGTGATCGAAGCGAGCGTCTGGTTTTCCGGCTGGACCGCGACGTGCTCCTTGGCCTCCAACGCCTGGTGCAGGCCTTCGGAATAGCGGCGGCCCGGCATCATGCGGCCGGTGAACTCGTCGATGATCACGACCTCGCCGTCGCGGACGATGTAGTCCTTGTCGCGGGTGAACAGCGAGTGCGCGCGCAGCGCCTGGTTGATGTGGTGGACAACGGAGACGTTCTCGACGTCGTAAAGCGAATCGCCCTTGAGCTGGCCGGCGTCGCGCAGCAGGACCTCGATCTTCTCCATGCCGGCTTCGGTCAGCGTGACCGTGCGCTGCTTCTCGTCGACCTCGAAGTCGGCGACCTTCTGCAGGTTCGGCATGAAGGTGTCGATGGTATTGTAGAAATCCGAGCGGTCGTCGAGCGGGCCGGAGATGATCAGCGGCGTGCGCGCCTCGTCGATCAGGATGGAGTCGACTTCGTCGACGATGGCGAAGTAGTGCCCGCGCTGGACCATGTCCTCGAGGCGATACTTCATGTTGTCGCGCAGATAGTCGAAACCGTATTCGTTGTTGGTGCCGTAGGTGATGTCGCAGCCATAGGCGTCCTTGCGCTCGGCATCGTCTAGGCCGTGCACGATGACGCCGGTGGTCATGCCGAGGAAGGAATAGATCTGGCCCATCCAGCCGGCGTCGCGGCGGGCAAGGTAGTCGTTGACGGTAACAACGTGGACGCCGCGGCCGGCAAGCGCGTTGAGGTAGACGGCAAGCGTTGCGACCAGCGTCTTGCCTTCGCCGGTCTTCATCTCGGCGATGTCGCCCTCATGCAGCACCATGCCGCCGATCAGCTGCACGTCGAAATGGCGCTGGCCGAGGGTGCGCTTGGCAGCCTCGCGCACGGTGGCGAAGGCCGGCACCAGGATATCGTCGAGCGTCTTGCCCTCGGCGAGTTCCTTGCGGAACCCTTCGGTGCGCGCCTTCAGCGCCTCGTCGGAGAGCTTCTCGAGCTCAGCCTCCAATGCGTTGATGGCGTTGACGCGGGACTGATATCCCTTGACCCGGCGGTCGTTGGGGGTGCCGAAAAACTTGCGGGCGAGCGCGCCGATCATGCGAAGGTCCTGTTCCTGCGGTTCTGCAGTCGAGCCGTGTATACTTTATTCCTTGAGCAGTCCGAAAACCGGTAGCCACTTTTCGGGATCACGCTCTGGACGACCCATCAACTCACCGTGACGCGGCGCGGTGCCATTACCGGTGGCGAGGGGGTCATCCGCCAATTGAGTGGGAAGCGGGCCATCCAAGGTTCAAACGGCAAAAACGCAAGCAAAATAAACGTCATCGCCGTCGAAACGATGCGGCAGAGATATGGCCGCCCCGGGGCGATGTCAACGTGGCCGGAGCGCACGCCGCATGTCGGGAAATTCATCATTTTGACAGGTTTTTCGCGTTGCCAAGCCCCCTCGATTGGGCGAGTGTCCCGCCGCC
>DASWVJ010000220.1:0-23392 GCA_036406295.1 Bradyrhizobium sp. | reverse complement strand
TATGTGGCTGCGCGAGCCGACCAGACGTGCCGTCGGAATTCCTGTGGCGCCGCCCCTGTCGCCTTCCGAAACGTGCGAGCAAAGTGGGCCGGGGCCGAATAGCCGAGTGCGGTCGAAATCTCGGTGATCGAAGCCCGGGTTCCTTCCAGCAACTCGCGAGCGCGTTGAATGCGGATCATGTTCGTCAGAGTGCGGAAATCGGCACCTTCGCGGTTGAGCGCGCGTTGTAGCGACCGGACGCTGGTGTCGAGCGCCAGCGCTGCGCTCTCGACCGATGTCGCGCCGGCAAGGACCTGCGCCCATATCTGCGCGACGACCACGTCGAGGAAGTTGTCGAGTTTTGCGGGCGCAAGCCGACCGCGGGCGACATCATCAAGCGTAATCATGCGTGTGTTGGCATGCCGCACCGCAGGTCGACCGAGCAGGTGCGCGTCGAAATGGATCGAAACGCCGGCAGCGTCGAACGCGACCGGGCAGGAAAAGGCGTCCTCGAAAGGCGTCGGGGAGGGTGGGCGTGAAATGTCCAGTTCGATCATCCGCGGTCGCCAGACAGGCGAGATGAAAGAACGCAGCAGACTGAGCAGCGAAGCCGCGATGCCGCCGGCGAGATGGGTGTAGCCCGGCCGGCCGCGCACGGCACTGACATAGCAGACCCGCGCCACTCCGCTGGCGACCGAGAGCTCGATCCGGTCGCCGCTAACGTGATGATCCAGCGTGGATGCGGCGCGGACGATGGCGGCGTGCAGCGTATCGGCTGCCAGAACGTACTCGCCCCAAAGGCCGAGGTTGGACATCGACACCTCCGGCACGAACAGCAGTCCGAGGTTCGGTTCGCCCGCCCCCCGTTCGACGGCGTCGAGAAAGGTCGTTGCCGTGGCCTGTGGAATGAAGCAGTCGAGGTGCTCGATCGATTCAATGTCGAGCATCGTCGCCTGGTTGACACGCCGCAGAACCCTGTCTCCGAACGCCTCGCGCACGAAGGCGGACACTCCGGCCATCGCCAGAGCCGAGATCACTGGCGGGGCGTCACCCCCGATGCCTGATGGCAAGACGCCGACCTTTGGCGCAAAATGGGTGGTGAATTGCGAAACCGAGTTCATAAGAGCCTTGGATGTCTCCGATTAACATGGTGGGGGCGGTGGGGCACCGCCGCCCAACCAATACGCGCGCCAAAGGTAGTTGAATGCACCCAAATCGCCACGGAATTATGAAAGGGAAAGGGATAGAATGATGATCCGCCGAACTTTGATCAGCAGTTTTACCTTCACAGTAATCGCGGCGGGGCCTGCTTTTTCGGACGTATCCACCAAAACGGTGGAATCGCTGTCCGCACCGAACACGGTTGAAACGCGGGCGGGCAAGCTCGATTTCCGGGACGGGGTGCCGACTGAGGAAACCGCGCAGAAGGTCTACGACGCGCTGGATTTCACAAACGCGCTCAACGTTTACAACAACAGTTTCCGGGGAGCGTCCGCGCTGGGCCTTGTCAAAGGCTTCGAGGAGATCGGCGCCAAGCCCGGCGATGTCGTCATCTTCTCCGACCTGATGGACTCGAGTTCGCTGTTCCTGACCGCCAACGCCGACACGGTTTACTACATGTCCGGGCTCGACCTGAGCAAAGGCCCGGTGGTGGTCGAGCAGCCGTCGCGCGGCATCGGCACGATCAACGACATGTGGTTCTCCTGGGTCATCGACATCGGCGCGCCCGGGCCGGATCGCGGGCTCGGCGGAAAGTACCTGATCGTCGGCCCCGACTATAAGGGGCCGCTGCCCGAAGGCGGCTACTTCATCGCCCGTGCGAAAACGAATTTCGCGCTCTATGCCTCGCGTGCGAATCTGGTCGGCAACGACCCGAAGCCGGCCGTCGAGAACATCAAGCGCAACATGAAGATCTATCCCTACCGGCCCGGTGCCTTCGGCACGAGCATCGCTCAGGCCCTCGAGGGGACCGTACAGATCGCCGGCGAGCCGAAGATTCCCGAGATGAAGTTCATCGAGGCTTCCGGACGCTCGTTCAACACGATCCCGCCCAGCGACTTCCGCTTTTTCGAGATGATCAACGAGAACGTCCAGAACGAGCCCGCCACCAGCTACGATGTGGAGCTTGCCGGCCAGCTCGCCGCGATCGGCATCGTGCATGGCAAGCCGTTCAAGCCGGACGAGCGGATGAAGAAGATCCTCTCCGAAGCGGCCGCAGTCGGACAGGCAACGGGCCGGGCGCTCAACTGGCGCTTTGCGATGAAGCATCCGGAGTGGGCCTATTACCAAGGCTCGCACTGGGGCAGCATGCTGTGGGAAGGCGGCGCTTTCTTCGAGACGCCGCCGCCGCTGTTCGAACGCGGCGTGTTCAAGCCTCTGCCGCCAACCGGCGCGCGCACCCTGGATTCCCGCACAGCCTTCTACTATGGCTATACGCTGGACTCGCCGGGCATGATCATGCGCATCCCCGGCGTCGGCTCGCAATATCTGATGGGCTTCCTCGACGCCGACGGCAAGCCGTTCGACGGCGCGAAGACTTACAAGGTGGCCCTGCCCAAGGGCATTCCCGCTGAGGCGTTCTGGTCCTTCACGCTCTACGACAACCAGACACGCTCAATGCTGCAGACGCCGCAGAAATATCCGCGTGCGGGCAGCCAGAGCTATCCGTCGCCGGCGGCCGAGGCCGCGGTCGACGGGACGACCACAGTCTATTTCGGCCCCACCCAGCCCAAGGGCGTCGCTCGCGGCAACTGGATTCAGACAGATCCCAAAAAGGGCTGGTTCACGATCCTGCGCCTCTATAGCCCTCTCCCGTCGTTCTTCGACAAGAGCTGGCGTCCGAGCGAGATTGAACAGGTCGAGCTCGTCAAGTGAGCTGATACGCCGAGACGGCGCTAAACTAAGTATATCAGGTTGGGCTGGCGGAATCGCCGCCAGCCCAACTTATATGACCATCCGCCGAGGTGACGCGGTGGCATTGACGCTCGATCCAGCGCCTTGAATCGGTCTCAGCGTTTGCCACGCTCCGGCACGACCATCACGCACACAATGTTGTCACTGACCTGCACAATCGATTTTGAAAAATCGCAAACGCGCGCGATGACGCTTGTGCTGCCGCCGGGGATGATGATTGTGTCGCCACGCGAGCAAGCACCGATTGCAGCGTAGCCTTTCGCTTCACTCATCAGGAAGCCGCCAGAGCCGGCCTGACAATACGATGATGTAGAGGCGGCCGGTTGCGGCCTCGGCTTCCGCGGCGCGATCTCGGGTGCGGAGTTCGGCTGTGGAGTCAGTTGGACTTGAGCGTCTGCTTGAGCGGCTGCGAAGCTGATCACGACCGCGATTGCAAGGCTCCATTGTCTCATGGGTAGTGCGCGGGTCATAATGAAATATCCAATAAAAACAATTTATTATATCATATCCTGGCGGAAGGGGTGTCAACCAAAGATCGCTGAAAAAGCTACGGTATTTCGGCTTTTTGGATTTGAACCCACGCCCTACCCACGTCCGCAAATGAAAAGCCCCGCTGAAGCGGGGCCGTTGCGTTGAGACGTGCGGCGTGCTGCGACCGACCCCATTCATTCCCGCGGTATCTTCACTCCCAACTCTTTGGCGAGCGCTTCCGTCGCGGCGCGGATTTGTTTTTTCTTGCCGAGAGCTACGCCGCTGGCGAGCACGACCACAGTCCGTTGCACGAATTCGATATTGATCTTTTCATTTCATCTGCTCCGACCGGCCGGAATTGGCCTGTGATGAGAGGACTTCGAATCCGAAAAGAGAACGAGTCGTCATCTTGACTAACTATTAGATACAATTGCGATATTCGTAAATGAACAACGTTTATGTTGCTTGTCAACATTGTGCGGCTAACAATTGCTCGCCGTCCATCGGCATCCTTCTGTGATTCGGCTCGAAAGGGCTGAAGGCTGAGCAAGAGCGTCCCTGCGTTCCGGGATGAGCCAGCGGGCTGTACGCCCGCTTAACAGAAGGGAGAGACCACCGTGGCTAGAATTCATGACACGGGTCCAAAGGACGTGTTTGTCAAACAGTATGGGCGTTGGCGTTTTGGTCGCTACGAACGTGTGCGCGATGCGCGCCGTGGATTGCAGCACCGGATGAGCCTGCGCCAATCTCCTGACCAACTCGACTTTGGGTTTTGAAAATGCGAGGGAGCATCGGCTTCCAAGCATCCGCCGATGGACGGCGAAATTATTTCTGCGACGGCAAATCAGGAATGAACGCCTTGTCGACCATCTCGTCGGCCATGTTCGTAATTTCATTCCGCGCCAAGTCGTGATCCTCGCACTCGCCAATATAGAGATTGACCAGCAGTGACATCAGCGTCTGCATAGCGATCTGTCCGGCAATATAGTTCGCAAAGCCATCCGAGCTGAACGACCTTCCGATGATGCCTTTCCATCTCATAGTTGCTCTCCATTCTCAATTGCACCTATGCGCAAGAGTTTCGCCGCGACGAGCGCTGTGATGGTTGGGTAGCGGTGTTATTGCGACTCTCGGGCTAGTAGCGCCTGACAGCATGAGTTGGTAGCTTGCCCGGCATGCTGACTGAGGAAACGAGCCAGGAAAATGAAACCCGCAGAGTGCGACGAGCCTTCGCAATGCCCTTCTATGTCGTCGCCCTCGTTCTCATTTACGCCGGTGAAGGTTTTCACTGGGTCGCCGCCAAGATCGCGGGCGACCCTCGCTAGGGCGGCCTATGCGCTGGGGCTCGCCGCCTTCTTCTTTTTACTCTTTCTCTCACTGGCTCAGATCGGATCGAGCCCTTGGTTTGCCTACTACCACGTTGGGTTTCTGCCCGACTTGAAGGTAGCACTCGTCCCGGTCGGATTGACAGCCGCGCTGGCCCTCGGCTTCATCTTTGCGAAATTCAGCTTCGGGTATTTTGCCGGCTTCTATCTATTTGTCGTGGCAGCGGGCTACTTCTGGATCAACGCCTTCAGCAAGCTCAACTACCCACATCAGGAGGCGCTGTTCTCCGCTGCGGCATCGATCGCGCTGTTCCTGATCCCGGCGCTAACAATCAAAGCTGGCAGGCTTCCGCAGCTTTTCATCCTGCCGCGCCGCACCCCGGAGATCATTCTTGCGGTCTCGATCGCGGTGCTCATCGCCTGCGCGAGCTATGGTGTCCAGTTCATCGGCATCGACGACATGTACAAGTACCGGTCGGCTATTGTACGGCCCCGCTGGCTCGAATATCTCGCCGGCAACATCTGCGGTGCGCTTATCCCATTTGCCGTCGCGTGGTCCGTTTTACAGAGACGATGGTTCGTGGTCTCCTGCCTTTGCATCGTATCGACGATGTTCTATCCGGTAGCCCTGACCAAGACGGCGCTGTTTGCGGCGCCGTTTTTGCTTTTCATCGCCATCATGTCGCGCTATTTCGCGGCGCGATGGGTCGTGCTGCTGTCGCTGCTTTTGCCGGCGATGGCCGGCGAGCTGCAAATGACACTCTCCATACTGTCCAGAGGCGAGATCAACCTGTTGGGGTACTACCCGTTCTCACTCCTGAACATTCGCCTGCTTGCGATTCCGTCGATCTCGCTGGAGCACTATTACGAGTTTTTCTCAAGCCATCCACTGACGCACTTCTGCCAGATATCCTTCCTCCAGAGCGTGATGTCGTGCCCCTACGCTTCGCAGCTTGGCGTCGTGCTGGGCGATGCCTACCAGATCGGGAATATGAACGCCTCCCTGCTGGCAACCGAAGGCGTGGCATCCGTAGGGATCACGCTGGCACCGGTCGCGGCACTGGCGTGCGGGCTGATCGTGGCATGCGGCAATGTCTGTTCGGCCCGGCTGCCGGATCGCTTTATCCTGATTTCAGGTTCGATCGCAGCAGTGACGCTGCTTAACGTGCCGCTCTCGACAACGCTTTTGACGAACGGGCTTGGACTGCTAATGGTCCTATGGATGCTCACGCCCCGCGCTAACTTTGCTAACGGTCAAGCTGCTAGTGCACTGTTACGGTAACATCGTAGATTGGCACATATTTGCCGTTCAGCGTCTTGATGCGAGTGGCAAATGACGTTCCCGACGTGCAAGCCGTGTCAGCGGCCGCAGCACGTTTAGCACGCCCTCGGTGCTCACGTCGGCAACCGGCAAATGGCCAATGTGTGGGTGTGCGTAGTCGCGGAGCGAGTTGCGCCACTGCTGGTGATGCTTTTCGTTTTTCCAGCCGGCCTCTTTTACTGCTCGGCATACGCCCTGAACGTGATCGAGCGGGACGCCTCAGCCTTCGCCTCGGCGCGTTTGGTGTTGCGGTCCTCTATAGGGTCTTTACCTTCGCGGATCAGGGCTCGTGCAGCGCCGGCAGCATCGCGCGCCTGCGCCAGCGTCACGTCACCGAACGGACCGAGGCCCATGAACCTTTCCTTGCTGGTGACCGTCGATTTGAACCGAAAAATCCAGCTCGCGTTCCTGTTCTTGTCGACGTCGAGGCGCAGTCCGTCGCCATCGCTAAGTCTGTCGCCAGGCTTGGCATGCTTCACTTTTGCGGCGGTGGCGGAAGGGGTGGGATTCGAACCCACGGTACCCTTGCAGGTACGCCGGTTTTCAAGACCGGTGCCTTAAACCACTCGGCCACCCTTCCGTTGCTGCGGTATCAATCACTTACCGCACCTGAGATCAAGAACGAGCTGTGAACGGGCGGGACCCATGGGCGCAAGTTGGGCCATTCCGTCGGCTTTTGCGGATCGCGCCGAAGGCGGTGGGGGCTGCTATGGCCGTTCCTGGCAGCAGCAAACCGGGGACGACAATCCCACCGCCTCTAGTCTCCCTTGGGACCGGCCGGACCCGCTGGTCCTGCGGGGCCGGGAGGACCTGCCGGTCCGGGTGGCCCGGCAGGACCAGACGGTCCGGCAGGCCCGGGAAGGCCGCAATTTTGTATGACCACGTCTCTCTGATCCGGCCCCGAGGTGATCTTCACGATACAAGTGGAGGGAAACTCCGGTCCAATCCACCTGAACCCTCCAGTTGCAGTGCTCTCGACTTGCACTGTCTTGCTCGGGCTGATCTTGATCTCTACGTTGGGCTCGCGCGGCCGCCTAACCCTTCCTACGATTACCAGCTCGCCCCGCGTTATGGTGGCAGTCGTAATCAATATTTCTGCATGCGCACTTTCAGGCCATGTGATCACACAGGCAATTGTGGCAGCGGCGACAGAGCTGATGAGCTTTGCGTGCACGGCAAGGTTTCCTGTCACAATCCGAGACTTAATCACTAAAGCTCAATGAGAACAAGAAAACGACTGCGGCAGGTCGAAAGCTACTGTCACGTCAGCCGTGGAACGCAGGCAATGCGAACCGGGGACCGTTTTCCAGCTAGCTGTTTGCCTGATCGGCGCAGCGGTGCAGCTCGGGCATTCTCTTGCCGGTGTGCAACAGGACGCCGTCGCGAACCGTGTACTCGTTCCGCTCATTGCGCCTCATCGTCGGCACGTAGGTATCGGGGTCGATCATGGTGAAGGCGTTGATCCGCACTTCCTCGGCGGGTTTGAGGAATTTGATGGTGAGAACGATCTGCCGCCCGTCCTCGGAAGTCGCCGACAGAATGCGGTGAGGGCCGACGACATTGACGAAGAGCGCCCGGCCATCCCGGTCGATCTCGCAGGAAATGCCTCTGCGCGCCGGATCGGCGCAGTCGTTCGCCCATCGGCCGAGCAGGTTGAGACGCTTGAGCGTGTTCGCCGCCATGTCGGCATGCGCGGGCTTGACACATAGCGCCACGCCAAGACCAAGGATTGCCGGCAATCGACCCATGGGCGTGAGGTTAGTTGAGCAAAGCCGCCTGCGAAAGCGCGGGCAGGGCCGGGGCCTGCTGCGGCGACCTCAGGCGAAAGGGCGCCTGTCAGAGCTGAAGGCTAAGGCCACAGATTCGGCGCCGGGCCGAAGCGCCTCAGCTAAGGGCGAAGGCCAGAAGGCTCGAACACAGCAACAGGAAGCTTGCCGTGGTCAGTACCAGGAATCCGCCGGAAACTGCATCTTGGTTGCGCATGACACACCTGCCACTCTCGATGCTGGTCCGAATTGATTAAAGATCTCGGAACAGGCTTCTTGAACGTGCAGTCGCTTGCTTGCCCAGCAGTCTTCAGGCCCGGGAACGATAGCCGTCGAAGGCATGCGCAAGGAAAATGCCCGCGCTGACCAAACCCAAAACCGCTGTCACCGTCTCGATCATTGCAATACTTCCTTCCCGCCCGGCTACGACCAAACGACTGCGGCCTTGCACAGTCAAAAAGATTCAAAGCCGGCAAACGAGATCGGGACGAAGTGAGGTATTGACGCAACACAATGTCCGGAAGCGGGACAGGGGCCGGCGGAAGAGGTCCCCCTATTTCAACGGGAAGCGCGGCAACGGTTGATTCACTATCCAATGGCTCTCCCCATTTTCGCCGCGTTCGGGTTGCGATATCGTCATCATCCAATGCGGAAGGTGGGCCGCACGAATTGGTTGGCTGCGCGCACCCCTTATGGGGCAGGCAGCCAGGTGGAATGGTAGTTTGGGGCGATGGGGATTCGGCGGTCAGATCCGGTGTTCCGGGCGGCGCGTGGCGCGGCCATGGTCGTGGCCTGCCTGATGCTCGCCAACTGCGCTTCCCAGGACAAATTCGCCCGGCGCATCGATCCTAAATACGGGGTGTCATCGAGCCCGCGGGTCGTCGCGTTCGGCGACCCGGTGCCGAAGGGCGGTGGAACCTATCGGGTCGGCAGGCCCTACACGGTCGCGGGCCGGGTCTATATTCCCGAGGAGGACCCGAACTATCGCGCCGAGGGCATGGCCTCCTGGTATGGCGATGACTTCCATGGACGCCTGACCGCCAATGGCGAGGTGTTCGACATGGCCGCGCTGACTGCGGCGCATCCGACCCTGCCGATCCCGTCCTATGCCCGGGTGACCAATTTGCGGAACGGCAAGTCGCTGATCGTGCGGGTCAATGACCGCGGTCCGTATCACGGCAACCGCCTCATCGACGTCTCCAACAAGGCCGCTGAACTCCTTGAATTCAAACACAACGGCGTCGCAAGGGTGAGGGTCGAATATGTCGGCCGCGCCCCCCTGGAAGGTACCGACGACCGCCAGCTCGTGGCCACCTTGCGCACCGGAACGCCGGCTCCGGCGCCATCCACGGTGCGGATCGCCGCCGCCCGCTCCTTCGTGCCCGACCTGTCATCCGGCGGCCGCCCGATGCGGGGCGACATCCCCTTGCCGGAGGGGCGCCCCTATAGTCTCGGCAATACCTCGGCCGATTACGCCTCGATCAACGCGACGTCGGAAATGTCGGCATCCAGCCGTACCCGCGGCCGCGCGACAGAAAATCTGCGTGCCGTCTCCTATGAGACCGATGGGCGTTTTGTTTCGCAGCCCACGGCCTACGCCCCGATTGATCCGCGGGGCCCGCACGAGATCCTCAGCGGACGCGGGCTGTACTAGGCCTTCACTTCAGAAATTGGATCAGCGCCGCGTTGACCTCGTCGGGGCGTTCCTGCTGCACCCAGTGTCCGGCGCCGTCGAGGATGATCTTGGCCTTCAGATTGGTCAGCACACGATCCAGTTCGGCGATCTGCCTGGCGCCGATCAGGCCCGTAACGACGCCGTCATGCGAGCCGGCGAGGAACAGCGACGGTTGATGGATTTTGGCGTCCTGCCAGGCCGCGGTCAGCTCCCAGTTGCGGTCGATGTTCCGGTACCAGTTCAACCCGCCACGGAAGCCGGACTCGGTGTAGATGCTGGTGAAATAGGCGAGGTCGGCCTCGGTCAGCCATTGCGGCAGCGGCCGATCGCGATGGCCTTCGCCGAGGAACCCTTCGCCGTGCGGGATGAACTGGTGCGCCGAGGGATCGGACTGCCCGCGGCCCACGAGTATCGTGCGCATGGTGAAGGCGACATCGCGTCCGAACTCGGCCTCGGCGACGCCGTGCGGCTGAAAATACTGCCAATAGAAATTGGCGATGCCGTTGGCCTGCAGCGTCTCGAGCGGCCGGCTGCGGCCGCGCACGAAGGGCGGCACGCTGAGACCTGCGACCTTGGTGAAAATGTCCGGCCGGAACATCGCCGCGTGCCAGGCAACCGGCGCGCCCCAGTCGTGACCGACCACGACTGCCTGCTTCTCCCCGAGAGCCGCAACCAGCGCGACGATGTCACCGACATTGTCCAGGATGGTGTAGGCGCCGACGTCAGCAGGCGCGGTGGTGCGGCCGAAGCCGCGCATGTCGGGCGCGACGACGTGGAAGCCGGCCGCTGCAAGCGCCGGGATCTGGTGGCGCCAGGAATAGGAGAGTTCCGGCCAACCATGGCAGAGCACGACCAGCGGGCCTTCGCCCTGTTCAAGCAGGAACATTTCGATCCCGTTCACGGCGATCGTGCGTGAGGATGACATCGTTATTCCGTCCCTGGGGTTGTCACGCCTTGTGGGAAACACAACGATAGGGGCGTTGCGCCGGTGCCGCAATCGGACGAAACTCGGCTGTGGCGCTCGTCAAAAGCCGTGTTGTTCCTCTCTGCTGCAACTGTTAGAACGCCGCTGCGCAAGGACCTGAACAATGGCCGCCAAACCTTCGTTTTTGCACAGATTCTGGCGGGTCAAACCCGGCTGGCGACGGCTCGCGGCGGCGGTCCTGGTTCTGGCAATCACGTCGGGCGGGGCGGCCTATGCCGCCAATAACAGCGTGCAGGGCGCCAAGAAGGACGAGAACGCCTTCGACGGCGATGCTCCGACCGCGATCCTGATGGAGGCAACCAGCGGCAGCATCCTGTTCGAGAAGAACGCCGACGAGCTGCGCGCGCCCTCCAGCATGATGAAACTGATGACCGTCGAGGTCATCTTCAACGCGATCAAGGAAGGCAAGATCAACCTGACCGACGAGTTCCGGATCAGCGAGAATGCCTGGCGCAGGGGCGGCGCGCCCTCCGGCGGCTCGACGATGTTCGCCGCCATCAACAGCAAGGTCCCGGTCGACGACCTCCTGCACGGCGCGATCATCCAGAGCGGCAATGATTCCTGCATCGCGCTCGCCGAGGGTATGGCCGGCAGCGAGCGCAAGTTCGCTAACGATTTCATGACCAAGCGGGCGCGCGAGCTCGGTCTGGCCAAATCGACCTTCGGCAACTCGAACGGGCTGCCGGATCCCGACAACAAGATGACGGTGCGGGAGCTGGCAATGCTCGCGCGCCATATCATCCTGGACTATCCCGAGTTCTACAAATTGTTCGGCGAGCGCGAATTCACCTGGAACAAGATCCGGCAGCAGAACCGCAATCCGCTGCTGAATTCGTTGAACGGCGCCGACGGGCTGAAGACCGGATACACCAAGGAAGGCGGCTACGGTCTGGTCGGCTCGGCCGTGCAGAACGGTCTGCGGCTGATCGTGGTGATCAACGGCCTCGACGACCCTGATGACCGCGCGCAGGAAGCCAAGAAGATGCTGGAATGGGGATTCCGCAATTTCGAGGCGCGAACGCTGTTCGCCGAGAACCAGCTCGTCGGTTACGCCAGGGTCTTTGGCGGCGAGAGCCGCTCGGTGAAGCTGGCCAGCCCCCAGCCGATCAAGGTGATGGTGCCGAAGAACGGCAACGAAAGACTCATTGCGCGCATCGTCTACAGCGGTCCGGTGCGCGCGCCGATCAAGGAAGGCCAGCGGGTCGGCGTCGTCCGCGTCTGGCGCGGCGCCAATGTCGCGATGGAGGCGCCGGTCTATGCCGCCGAGGCCGTCGGCACCGGCTCGACCATGCGCCGCGCCATCGACGGCGCGAGCGAGCTCGTCATCGGCGTGTTCCGCGCCAGCGCCGCGAAGCTGTGACCATGGGCGAGGCAGCTTCAGTCAAGCGGCCGGGCGGACGCGGCAAGTTCATCTCCTTCGAAGGCGGGGAGGGATCGGGCAAGTCCACCCAGATCAAGTTGCTGGCGGAGCGGCTGGCGGCTGCAAAACTGCGCGCCATCGTCACCCGCGAGCCCGGCGGCTCGCCGGGCGCCGAGATCATCCGCCATCTCGTGCTGTCGGGCATGGGCAAGCTGCTCGGCCCCGACGCCGAGACGCTGCTGTTTGCCGCGGCCCGCGACGACCATGTCCGCACCGTGATCCGGCCGGCGCTCAACCAGGGCACCTGGGTGCTGTGCGACCGTTTTTCCGATTCGACGCGCGCCTATCAGGGCCGGCTCGGTAATGTCCCGCAAGGCGTGCTCAACGCCATGCAGCGGGTCACCATCGGCGACCTCAAGCCGGATCTCACCATAATCCTCGACCTGCCCGTGGAGATCGGGCTGAAGCGCGCGTCCGCACGGCGCGGCGCCGGCGCGCCCGACCGGTTCGAGGCGGAGGACATCAGGTTTCACCAGGAGCTGCGCGACGCCTATCGTCAGATCGCGGCGGAAGACCCTGATCGCTGCGTGCTGATCGACGCCACGCCGAGCCCCGACGTGGTCGCAGCGCAGGTGTGGACCGCCTTGCGCGACCACCTGTTCGCGATGGCGACGTCATCGGCATGAGCGCCCGCAAGACCGCAGAAGAGATTGCCGTCAGACATCCGCGCGAGACGAGCGAGCTGTTCGGGCATCGCGAGGCGGAGGCGGCACTGCTCACCGCCTATCGCAGCGGGCGGATTCCCCATGCCTGGCTGATCGGCGGCGCGCAGGGCATCGGCAAGGCGACGCTGGCCTACCGCATGGCGCGTTTCGTGCTGGCCCATCGCCACCCTCAGGCACCGGCCGTACAGCGGGCGCAAACGCTCGCGCTCGATCCCGATGATCACGTCGCGCGCCAGGTTGCCGCCGGCGCGCATGGCGGCTTGCTGGTGCTGGAGCGCGGCTTGAACGATCGCGGCGTGCTGCGCACCGTGATCACGGTCGACGAGACGCGCGAGACGATTTCGTTCTTCGGCTCGACCGCGGCGGTAGAAGGCTGGCGGGTCTGCATCGTCGACACCGTGGATGAGCTCAATCCGAATGCGGCGAACGCGCTGCTGAAAATCCTCGAGGAACCACCGCAGCAATCGCTATTCCTGCTGGTCAGCCACGCGCCGGCGCGGGTGCTGCCGACCATCCTGTCCCGCTGCCGCAAGCTGCCGCTGCGACCGCTCTCTACCGACGAGGTGGTGCGCGCCGCGGCCCGCGCCGCCAACATGGATGCCGGCGATCCGGCGCTGCACGAGGCGGCCGAGGCTTCGGAGGGCAGCGTGTCGCGCGCGCTGACGCTGCTCGGGGGTGATGCGCTCAAGCTGCAGCAACGCACCGCCGCGCTGCTGGCGAGGTTGCCGCGGGTCGATCCGCGCGAATTGCACGCGCTCGGCGAGCAGCTTCCCCTCAGCGACCGCGTGGCTCTCGCGGCCTTCGTTGACGGCGTGGAACGCTGGATCAGCGAGCGCCTGCACTCGGATTCCGACGCCAATGCGAACCTGCCGCGCCTTGCACGGCTGGCGGAGGTATGGGAAAAGATCGCCCGCGCGGCGCGCGATACCGCAGACTACAATCTCGAGCGAAAGCCCTTTGTTTTCTCGGTGTTTTCGCAACTCGCAGAAGCGACGCGCTAGATCAGCGAATCGTTCCCGGACACTCCCGTTTCAGGTGACATAAGGAATTCGTGGTGGCCAAGAAGACGAAATCTTCGAAGAAGAAAAAGGCGAAGAAAGCAGCGGCCGCTGCAACGAAGAAGCGCGCCAAAAAGGCTGTCGCAAAGAAGGCGAAGAAAGCCGCCAGGAAGACCGGGAAGGCATCAAAGAGACCGGCTGCGAAGAAGGCTGGAAAAAAAGCCGGCAAGAAGTCCGTTGGAAAATCTGCGAAGAAAGCAAAGGCCCGCAAATCGACTTCCGCGCCGAAAGCCAAGAAGGCGCCGTCGCCCTCGGTTGCGCCAAAGCCCGCGGCGCCCAAGCCGGCGGCACCGAAGGCCAGGCCTGCGCCGGTCGCAAAGCCCGCGCCTGTCGCGGCGACGGCGCCCGCAGCATCGCGCGGAAACATCTTCTACATCACGACCGCCATCGCCTATCCGAACGGCCAGCCGCATATCGGCCACGCCTACGAGGCGATCGCGACCGACGCGCTGGCGCGCTTCCAGCGGCTCGACGGCAAGGACGTGTTCTTCCTCACCGGCACCGATGAGCACGGCCAGAAGATGATCCAGACCGCTGCGAACGAGGGCATGACCGCGGCACAGCTCGCGGACCGCAACGCTGGGCGTTTCCGTGAGATGGACGAGACTCTCAACGTTTCCTTCGACCGTTTCATCCGCACCACCGAGCCGGAGCACCACAGGTCGGTGCAGGAAATCTGGCGCCGGATGCAGCAGAACGGCGACATTTACGTCGACACCTATGCCGGCTGGTATTCGGTGCGCGACGAGGCCTATTACGACGAGGAGGAAACGACCGTCGGCGAGGATGACGTGCGCCGCGGCCCCCAGGGCACTCCGGTCGAGTGGGTCGAGGAGAAGAGCTATTTCTTCCGTCTCTCGGCCTACCAGGACAGGCTGCTGGCGCTGTACGAGAGCCAGCCCGACTTCATTGGACCCGACTCGCGCCGCAACGAGGTGATCAGCTTCGTCAAAGGCGGGCTGAAGGATTTATCGATCTCGCGCACCACGTTCGACTGGGGCGTGAAGGTGCCTGATGATCCCGAGCATGTGATGTATGTCTGGGTCGACGCGCTGACCAATTACATCACCGGCGTCGGTTTTCCCGACGAGAGCGATCCGCGCTGGCGCTACTGGCCGGCGGACATTCACATCATCGGCAAGGACATCATCCGCTTCCATGCGGTGTATTGGCCGGCCTTCCTGATGTCAGCCGGCGTGCCCGTGCAGAAGCGGGTCTTTGCCCACGGCTTCCTGTTCAACAGGGGCGAGAAGATGTCGAAGTCGGTCGGCAATGTCGTCGACCCCTTCAATCTGGCAGAACAGTACGGCGTCGACCAGGTGCGCTACTTCTTCCTGCGCGAGGTGCCGTTCGGGCAAGACGGCAACTACAACCACGAAGCCATCGTGGCACGTATCAATGCCGATCTCGCCAACGACCTGGGCAATCTCGCACAGCGCTCGCTATCGATGATATCAAAACAACTTGGCGGCGTGCTGCCTGAACCCGGCGAATACTCCGACAATGACAAGGCGATCCTGGCGCAGGCAGACGGCATGATCGGATTGGCGCGCACCGCGATGGCGACGCAGCAGATCCATCAATGGCTCAACGCCGTGTGGGCCGTGGTTGCCGAAGCTAACCGCTACTTCGCGGGTGAAGCGCCGTGGGCATTGGCGAAGACCGATCCGGCCCGGCAGAAGACGGTGCTCTATGTCACCGCCGAAGTCGTGCGCCAGATCGCGATCCTCGCGCTGCCGGTGATGCCGGCCTCCGCCGACAAGCTGCTCGACAGCCTCGGCATCCCCGATCGCGAGCGCAACTTTGCGGCGCTCGGCGGCGCGAGGCGCATCGCACCCGGAACGACGCTGCCGGCACCGGTCGGCGTGTTCCCGCGTTATATCGAGCCGAAAGAGCCAACTGACGGCCAATAGAAAAATGCTCGTCGACAGCCACTGCCACCTCGATTTCAAGGACTTTGCCGAGGACCTCGACGCCATTGTCGCACGTGCCGAGGCGGCAGGCGTCGGACGCATCGTCACCATCTCGACGCGGGTGCGGCGGCAGGCCGACTTACTCGCCATCGCCGAGCGCTTTCCGAATGTCTACTGCTCGATCGGCACCCACCCGCATGAAGCCGATGAGGAAGAGGGCATTCCCGCAAGCGAACTGATCGAGCGGACAAAGCACCCGAAGGTCGTGGCGCTGGGCGAGGCGGGGCTCGACTATTTCTACCAATACGGCTCGCGCGAAGCGCAGGAGCGCGGTTTCCGCACCCATATCGCTGCGGCCCGCGTCACCGGCCTGCCGCTGGTGATCCACACCCGCGAGGCGGACGAGGATTGCGGCCGCATCCTCGAGGAGGAGATGTCGAAAGGACCGTTCAAGGCCGTGCTGCATTGCTACACCGGCGGGCGGGAGCTTGCGATGAAGGCGATTGCGCTGGGGCTATCGATCTCGTTCACCGGCATCCTGACCTTCAAGAAGTCGGACGCACTTCGCGCGCTCGCGGCCGAATTGCCCGCAGACCGCATCATGGTCGAGACCGATGCGCCGTATCTCGCGCCCGGCAAGCACCGCGGCAAGCGCAATGAGCCATCCTTTGTAGTCGAGGTGGCACGCGTGCTGGCGGAGGCGCGCGGCGTCAGCTTCGAGGAAATCTCGCGGCAGACCACCGAAAACTTCTTCCGCTTGTTCTCCAAAGTGCCGGCGGCAAAGGCCGCCGCATGACGTTGACGCTGACGATCCTTGGCTGCGGCTCTTCCGCCGGCGTACCGCGCCCGGCGCTGGGCTGGGGCCGCTGCGATCCCAACAATCCCAAGAACCGCCGCCGCCGCTGCTCGCTGCTGGCGGAGCGGAGGTCCGGCGACGGGGTCACCCGCGTCGTAATCGACACCTCACCGGACCTGCGCGAGCAGCTGATCGATGCCGCGGTCGATCACATCGATGCGGTGTTCCTGACCCATGAGCATGCCGACCAGACCCACGGCATCGACGATCTGCGCTCGGTGGTGATGCACCAGCGCAGGCGCATTCCAACCTATTTCAACCAGTCGACTGCCAAGGACATCATGGCGCGGTTCTCGTACTGCTTCATCTCGCCCGAGGGCAGCGATTACCCGCCGATCCTGACCCGCCATTCAATAGAGGCCGGCCAGAGCCAGGAAATCCTGGGGAAGGGCGGCGCGATCACGCTAACCGCCTTCAACCTGCAACACGGCAATATCCCGGCACTCGGCTACCGCATTGGCGGAGCCGCCTACACACCCGATCTCAGCGACATTCCGGAAACAAGCTGGGCTGCGCTCGCAGGGCTCGATCTCTGGATCGTCGACGGGCTGCGCTACGCGCCGCATCCCAGCCATTTTTCCGTCGACACCGCACTATCCTGGATCGAGCGCTTCAAGCCGAAGCGCGCCGTCCTCACCAACATGCATTCCGATCTCGATTACGAGGCGCTGCGGCTGAGCTTGCCTGACGGTGTCGTGCCGGCGTATGACGGGATGCGGTTGACACTGGATCGTGCGGGATAGTCTCAGACGCGGAGTGGATTCGATGATCGGCATTTTCTTTGAAGTTCAGACGAGGGAGGGGCATCGGGATCAATATATGAATCTCGCGGCCTCCCTGAGGCCCGAGCTCGACGCCATCGGCGGTTGCCTCTTTCTCGATCGCTTCAGGAGTCTGACGCGGGAGAATGTGCTGTTGTCCCACCAGATCTGGCAGGACGAGGGCGCGATGACAGCCTGGCGGGCCAACGGCCCGCATCACAAGGTGCAGGAAATCGGCCGTGAGAAGGTCTTTGCGGATTATCGCATCCGTGTTGCGCAGGTGATCCACGAAGCGCGGCCGGGGCAACCGGTCTGGCAGCCCGAAAGGCGCACGCCTTACAACGATCCTGCGCGGCGCCGGCCGACCTATGTGCTGGCCACGGAATCGAAGAACGCCAAGCTTCCCGTCGATACCGATTGGGAGCGCGATGCGTTCGCGAGCGTCTACCGCGACGGCTATTTCGCGCATTTGATCGATGTGCCGGATCCGCAATCCGGCATCGATCTTGGCAAACGGCTGCTGGCCGAGCCAACGGCCGAGTACTTCCGCGTCCTGGAAGTCATGCGCGATTACGGAATGTACGAGCGGAAGGAAGCGCCGCAGTATTATCCGCCGGTCGAGCGGGTATCATAGCGCCGCAAGCGGAAAGATGGATTGCTTCGGGGGCCTGTCACCGGCACGCGTTCGCGCGCCCGTTGGCTCACAATGACAGGTTGCCGATACTCAGGCCGAAATCGCCTTTGCTGACCCCACCTGGTTGCGCAGCAGGAATTTCTGGATCTTGCCCGTCGACGTCTTCGGGATGGGGCCGAATACGACCGCCTTCGGTGTCTTGAAGCCGGACATGTGGCCGCGGCAATAGGCGATGATCTCTGCTTCAGTCGCCTTGACGCCTTCCTTCAACTCGATGAAGGCGCAGGGCACTTCGCCCCATTTGGCGTCGGGCTTTGCGACGACGGCAGCGAACAGCACGGCCGGGTGTTTGTAGAGGATGTCCTCAATCTCGACGGAAGAAATGTTCTCGCCGCCGGAGATGATGATGTCCTTGGAGCGGTCCTTGATGATGATGTAGCCATGCTCGTCGAGCACACCGAGATCGCCGGTGTGGAACCAGCCGCCGGCGAAGGCCTCTTTCGTGGCGTCCTCGTTCTTCAAATAGCCCTTCATCACGATATTGCCGCGGAACATCACCTCGCCGATGGTCTCGCCATCACGCGGCACCTCTCGCATAGTCTCGGGATCGAGCACGGTGACGGCTTCCTCCAGCGGGTAGGGCACGCCCTGCCGCCGCTTCTTCTGCGCGCGCGCTTCCGCCGACAGTTCATCCCAGCCCGGTTGCTCGGCACAGAAGGAGGCGGGACCGTAGACCTCGGTGAGGCCGTAGACATGGGTAAGCTTGATTCCGATGCCCTCGGCGCCTTCGAGCACCGCGACCGGCGGGGCTGCGCCCGCAATCAGACCCACCACGGGCTTTGCCTTGCCGCCTTTCGGCGCGCCCGGCGTATTGATCATGGTGTTGTAGACGATCGGCGCACCGCACATGTGGGTGACGCCATGCCTGGGGATCAGCTCGAAGATCTTGGCGGGATCGACCTTGCGCAGGCAGACATTGACGCCCGCCGCGGCCGCCATCGTCCAGGGGAAGCACCAGCCGTTGCAGTGGAACATCGGCAGCGTCCAGAGATAGACCGGATGCTGGCCGAGGTTGCCTGCGAGGATATTGCTGACGGCGTTCAGATACGCGCCGCGGTGATGCGTAACGACGCCCTTGGGATTGCCCGTGGTTCCCGACGTGTAGGACAGCGCAATGGCTTCCCACTCGTCATCAGGCATCTTCGGCACGAAGTTCGGATCGCCCTGGGCAACGGCTGCTTCATATTCGATTGAACCGATGCGCCGGCCGCCGCTGAAGGAGGCATCGTCGACGTCGACCACGAACGGCTTGGGGCCCTTCATCAGCGACATTGCTTCCGCAATCACATTGGCAAATTCCGGGTCGACCAGAATGATCCTGGCGCCGCCATGGTCCAGCTGGAAGGCGATCGAGGGCGCATCGAGGCGGATGTTGAGCGCATTCAGCACGCCGCCGGTCATGGGCACGGCAAAGTGCAGCTCGTTCATCGCGGGCACGTTGGGCAGCATTGCCGCGACGGTGTCGCCAGTGCCGATACCGCGCCCGGCGAGCCAGGACGCAAAGCGCCGGCAGCGCGCATAGGTTTCCGACCAGGTGAAACTGCGGCCTTCATAGACGGCGCTGACATGGTCGGGATAGACGGCCGCGGAGCGCGCCAGGAAACTCAACGGCGTCAGCGGCACGTAATTGGCCGGGTTTTTGTCCAATCCGATGCTGTACTGGTTCGGCGTTCCGCTCATCGGCATTCCCCGTGAACTTCTCCTACAAGAATCCGATCGAGATCCAGGGGAAGATCGCGACGATGATGAGACCGACCATCAGCGCCAGGAGATAACCCCAGATCGGCCTGATCCCCTCATTGGGATCGACGCGCCCGATCGCACAGGCGGCATAATAGCCCACTCCGAAGGGCGGCGCGAATAGTCCGACGCCCATGGCAAGGATAATGACCATGGCGTAGTGCACCTCGTGCACCCCGACGGCCCGGGCGATCGGAAAGAGCAGGGGGCCGAACAACACGATTGCCGGAATACCTTCGAGCACGCTACCGAGGATCACAAAGGCCAGAATCGACACCGCGATGAAGGTGGCCGATCCCCCGGGCAGGCCGGTCATGGCCGCGGCCAGCGCACGCGAGAAGCCGGATTGGGTCAGGCCCCAGGCCATGCCGGTAGCCGCGCCAATGATCAGCAGGATCGAGCCGGACAGGCTCGCGGTCTCGATCAGCATCGGCACCAGCCGGCGCCAGTCGAGATTGCGGTAGATCAGGAGGCCATAGATGAAAAAGCCGACCACGAAGGCGTAGACAATACCGATGGTGGAGACTTCCGTGGCCGTGGCGATGCCCTCGACCACGGCGTAGCGGATCACGAAGGGCAGCGCGAGCGCGGGCAGGGCAATGACGAAGGCCCTGGCGATCTCGCTGCCGCGGGCGCGTGTCACATGGCTCAAATCCTCATTGCGATATCGCCACCACACCAGCACAGACAGCGTGATGGCGAGCACCACGCCTGGCAAGAGCCCGCCGGTGAAGAGCGCTGCGATCGATACGCCCGTGACCGAACCGATGGTGATCAGCACGAGGCTCGGTGGGATGGTTTCGGTCTGTGCGCCGGTGGCCGAGAGCAACGCCACGAGATCGCCCGGCTTGGCGCCGCGCTGTTTCATTTCCGGAAAAAGCACGGGCGCAACCGCCGCCATGTCGGCGGCCTTCGACCCTGAAATGCCCGACACCAGATACATCGCGCCGACCAGCACGTAATGCAGCCCGCCGCGGACGTGGCCGAGCAGGCTTGCCAGGAACGCAACCATGGCCCGCGCCATGCCGGTCATCTCGATCAGGAGGCCCAGGAAGACAAACAGCGGCACCGACAGCAGGATCAGATGGCTCATGCCCTCGTCCATGCGCCCGACCAGCACCATCAGCGGCGTGCCCGTTGTCAGCGCCAGATAGCCATAGGTCGCCAGCCCAAAGGCGAACGCGATCGGCACGCCGGCAAAGACGGAGAAGCCGACCACGCCGACGAAGAAGATGATCAGGTTGATGTTGCCGAGCGGCTTCAGCCAGGGCTGCAAGAGCCAGAACAAACCGATCACGGCAGCAACCGTAAGCACGGCGGACACAACGGTCTTGATGTCGCCGGCACGGAGCAGCCGCAGCACCGCGAACAGCGCCATCAGACCGATGCCGACGGGCAGGGCTGCCGCGCGCCAGCTGTTGAGGATCTGCAGCGCGGGCGTCGTGATGTAGCTTTCCTCGTAGGCGTATTCATAGGCCGGCCAGGCGATCATCACGAGGAACGCCAGCGCGGCCGCGGTTGCCACGAGGTCGAGAAACGCGCGCGTCGCTGGCCTTGCGCCAGCGACGACGGCGGTCATGCGCATGTGCTCGCCGCGACGGAATGCAACGGCCGCGCCGAGCATCGCCAGCCACAGGAACAGGATCGAGGCGAGTTCATCCGACCAGATCAGCGGCTGATGAAAACCGTAACGCGCCACTACGCCCGCGAACAGGATGACGATCTCGGCAATCACCAGGAGCGCCGCCGGAATCTCGACGACGAGGCCGAGCCCGTGTTCGACCGGCACCAGCAATGAACGACGGCGAGGGGACTCCTCGCCGGCGTCTTTTGTCCATTCGGCATGAGCCATGCCGGTCCCCTACGCGCTTAACCTTAACTCAGCTTGCCGACGGACTGCTCGAGCAGGCCCCAGGCCTGGTCGCCGTATTTGCCTTTCCATTCGGCGTAGAAGCCGGCAGAGCGCAGCTTCTCCCGGAACGGCGCCACGGCGGGCTGGTTGAAGGTCAGGCCCTTGGCGGCAAGCTCCTGCTGCAGGCCGGCGTTGAGCTTTGCCACGTCAGCACGCTCGTTAACCGCGGCCGCGTTGATGTTCTTCGCGACAATGGTGCGGACGTCCTGCGGCAGCTTTTCCCAGGCGCGGCGGTTCGCCAGGAACCAGAAGCCGTCCCACATGTGGTTGGTCAGCGAGCAGAACTTCTGCACCTCATACAGCTTCGCCGTCGAGATGATTGCCAGCGGATTTTCCTGGCCTTCGACGATCTTGGTCTGCAACGCAGAATAGACTTCACTGAAATTGATGGAAGCGGGCGCCGCTTCAAACGCCTTGAACATCGAAGTCCACAGCGGCGAGACCGGCACGCGGATCTTGAAGCCCTTCAGGTCGTCCGGACCGTTGATCGGCTTGGTCGACGACGTGGTCTGGCGGAAGCCGTTATCCCAGATCTTGTCCATCACCACGAGGCCGGCCTTGGTGATCTCGCCGCGCACATAGGCGCCCAGCCCGCCATCCATGGCCTTCCAGACCGTGTCGTAGTCCGGGAACGCAAACCCGATGCCGTTGATCGAGGCCGCCGGCACCAAGGTCGCCAGGATCAGGCCCGACAGCGTGAAAAACTCGACGCCGCCGGAACGAATCTGGCTCAGCATGTCCGTGTCGGACCCGAGCTGATTGTTTGGAAAAATCTGCAAATCGAACTTGCCGTTGGTTTCCGCCTTGATGGCCGCTGCCATTTCCCTGGCGCGCACGTTCATCGGATGGCTGTCCGGCAGGTTGTTGGCGTACTTGTACGTAAACTCGGCGGTCTGGGCGCGCGCGATCCATGGCGCTCCCATGCCGCCAAGCGCGGCGCCGGCGACGGTGGCCTTGAGTACAGTACGTCGTGAAATGCTCATCTGGTTTTTCTCCCTTGAGGGTTCTTGTTGTTGGGAAGACGGACCGCGCTTATTGCAGCGGGAGCGACGAGCCGCAATACGCGTTTGGGAGAGGTAGGCAGCCAGATTTGCCGGCTGGGGCCGTTGAACTGCTGTCGGCCTCTAATTTGAGCCACGGCTGCAGGATCCCGCCTTAACTATTTGATCTAACTATCGATAAATATATTCCATAATATACCTTATGCGAATCGTATGCATAGCCGTCGGGGCATGGTGTTGTTTCTGGTTGGATCTGAGTCATTCGCGTTCCATTCGAGTCTACTGTGGTGATCGACCCAAATTGAGTCTGGTGAGCCCTACCTTGAGTCCAGCCTGGGAAGTTGAGTCTGCCAGCCTCTTCGGACGCCTCGCAGCGGTCTTGGGTCTTCAGGGTCAGTAGATCGTCGGCGCGTGTCCTGCCGAGATTGGCGGTCCGCGGCCGCCCACCGCGTGGATTTCGAACCCGCGGTGTGAGCCCACGGGACGGGCTCCGAGTCGGTGCATCGGTTTGAATCCACGGAGCGGCCTTGCCCTCCTCCGTATTGTTCCAGCACCGGCGCTTCAGCCGCCGGCTATCCGGCAATGCCGATTAAGGCTGTTTCTCCGACCTGAAAGAGACTTGCGCTATAGACACCGACACAAACAAAAAACAGCGCGCTCGGATAACCAGGATGCTGCAGAGAGTTGGTTCGAGGAGAATGATCCCGAAGGGGCTTCTGGATATGACGTGCTGGAATAGTGGCCCGCTAGGTGAAGTGGCCGAGCGGCCTTATCTCAGGGCACTTGGATCGAATCCCAGATCGTGTCCCCTGGCGTGGTGTAGCTGACGGCGGGTCACCGCGTTCGCCGGCGAGAGCCGGGTCGGTCAGCTGGCGATTGCCGGAAGGCTGACAGTCGGATCATCGCTCAACGGTGCGATGGTTTCCAGTGTCATGTA
>DASWVJ010000219.1:0-4897 GCA_036406295.1 Bradyrhizobium sp. | reverse complement strand
TTCCTTCGGTGATGCCCTTGGAAAGCAGCCGCGCCGCAACGCGATGGGAAGGCGACATGCCGTCGCCGATGAACAGGATCACATTCTTCGCCTTGCGCGGGCCGGTGTCATAGACCGTCCATGTCACCTTGCGGCTGCGCGTGCCGTCGCCGGCCTCGACGACGACGGAACCGGGCACAGTCAGCACAGCGTCGCGAAGCATCAATGCCGACTGCTCCTTGCCCTCCTCGCGCTCGATAAACGTTCCGGCCTGCCCGAACGCAGCGGCATAGCCGCGGCCGTTGACCGTCACCTTCAGCTTTGCCGGGTCGACCTTGTCGGGAAACTCGACCTTGAAATCGAACCGCGCGCCGGAAAGGATTTCGGCGCGATTAATCGGATAGATCGTTTGCGCAAGCGCTGCCGGTATCGACAGCAGGAGGCCGAGCACGGCGGTGAGAGACTTGATCATGATCGAGGCTCCGGACAGACGGCAGCGCCGCAAAGTGCAGCGGGCAAATCTATCCGTGCCAGATGACGTGTCCATAACAGGCGCGCGCCGCCCGCGTGGCCGCAGCGTGGGTTAGTGTTACTGCCTCACAACCCTCATGGTGAGGAGGCGCGTATGCGCCGTCTCGAACCATGAAGGCCACGATATCGGCCTCATCCTTCGAGACGCCGCTACGCGGCTCCTCAGGATGAGGGGATAGAACCGATTCTGACGCACCAGGGTTAGCCGAAGGCGTAACCTACGGTTTTGCCGCGACCAAAGTGGTGGGCTAAGTTTCGCTAGCCCAACCTACGATTCCTAGCCCTTGTCGCTGTCGAGCTTGGGGATGTAGGAGCCCTCGCCCGCCGAGAGCAGGCCGGTGTCGGTGTAGAGCTTCAGCTTGGCGCGGGTGTCGGCGATGTCGAGGTTGCGCATGGTGAGCTGGCCGATACGGTCGGCCGGCGTGAAGGCGGCATCCTCCACCTTCTCCATGCTCAGCCGCTCCGGCTGGTAGGTCAGGTTCGGGCTCTCGGTGTCGAGGATCGAATAGTCGTTGCCGCGGCGCAGTTCGAGCGTCACCTCGCCGGTGACGGCGCGCGCCACCCAGCGCTGCGCGGTTTCGCGCAGCATCAAGGCTTGCGAATCGAACCAGCGGCCCTGGTAGAGCAAGCGGCCGAGGCGCATGCCGCTGATGCGGTATTGCTCGATGGTGTCCTCGTTATGGATGCCAGTGACGAGCCGTTCGTAGGCGATGTGCAGCAGCGCCATGCCCGGCGCTTCATAGATGCCGCGGCTCTTGGCCTCGATGATGCGGTTCTCGATCTGGTCGCTCATGCCAAGGCCATGGCGGCCGCCGATGGCGTTGGCCTCGAGGAACAGCGCCACGGGATCGGCAAACGTCTGCCCATTGAGCGCGATAGGCTGGCCCTCCTCGAAACGCACGGCGACCCTTTCGGCCTTGACGCTGCAATCGTCGCGCCAGAACGGCACGCCCATGATCGGGTTGACGATCTTGATGCCGCTGTTGAGATGCTCGAGATCCTTGGCCTCGTGGGTAGCGCCGAGCAAATTGCTGTCGGTCGAGTAGGCCTTCTCCGCGCTCATCTTGTAGGCGAAACCGTTGGCGGTCATGAACGCAGACATTTCCGCGCGCCCGCCGAGCTCATCGATGAACTGCTGGTCAAGCCAGGGCTTGTAGATCCGCAAGGCCGGATTGGTCATCAGGCCGTAGCGATAGAAGCGCTCGATGTCGTTGCCCTTGTAAGTGGAGCCGTCGCCCCAGATGTTGACGCCGTCTTCCTTCATGGCGGAGACCAGCATCGTGCCGGTCACGGCGCGGCCGAGCGGCGTCGTGTTGAAATAGGAAAGACCGCCGGTCGAAACGTGGAAGGCGCCGGCCTGGATGGCGGCAATGCCTTCATGGACAAGCTGCGTGCGGCAATCGACGAGCCGGGCTTTCTCGGCGCCGAACTCCATCGCCTTGCGGGGAATCTCGTCGTAATCGGCCTCGTCCGGCTGGCCGAGATTGGCGGTATAGGCAAAGACGCGCGCGCCCTTTTGCTTCATCCACAGGAGCGCTGCGCTGGTGTCGAGGCCGCCCGAGAAGGCGATGCCGACTTTTTCGCCCTTGGGCAGGCTCTTCAGGATCGTAGTCATCGAACTTCCAATCGGTCGAAAATGCTGAATTTCGTGGGTGGCTTGGCTTGCGCGGATATCAAATTTCGCGGGCCTCGGCACGCGTTTAATGGCTCAGACCGACGGGGGCCGGACCGATTTCGCGCCCCCGCCAGCGCTGCGTGGCGCGAAAAAGCGGCCAGCACAGACGTGTCAGCGCCGCATCGATCCGCTCGTCCAACAGGCGGGTGCGCGGCCAGCGGTAAATCAGGGCGTAGGCGAGCCAGATCACCAGGAAGCTGACGAGGCCGGCAATCGCAACGTCGGTGAAGAAGTGACCGCCGAAGGCCATGCGCAGGCCGGAAGTGACGACGCCGAACACGGTGGCCGCCGCATATGCCAGCGGCCGCCACTGCGGCGGGGCGAGCGCGGCCGGCGCATAGGTCCAGAAGGCGGTGGCGCCTTCGCCGGAGAAGAAGGAGCAGTTGCGCCCGCAAGTGCCGCGTGGATCCCACCACGGCACGAATGCTTCGGGGCCGTTGAACTGCACCACCACCACCGGGCGCGGCCGGCCCCAATGGCTCTTGAAGGTGAGATTGGTGAGCACGCCTGCCGACAGCGCCAGCGTCGTCAGCAGGAAGACGATGGTTCGGCCCTTCACCAGCAGCGGACGGTCGGGCCGGATCGCTTTCCAGATCAGCGCCGCGAACGACGGCAGCGCAAAGGCCCAGGCGATCCACATCGCAGCATCGCGTGCGAAGGCCGCGACCGCATTGAACTTCAGCGGAAAAGTTTTCGTGGCGGCATCGTAGAATGCCGCCGCCAGTTTCAGGTCGAGCTCGGGATAGAGCCCGAACACGAGGCCGACGACGAGGAAGAGCCCCAGCGCGATGAAGAGTCCGGTCCGGTTCATGGCGCGCGGTTTAGCCGAGGCGGGTGAGGATGAAAACCCTTCACCAGTCATTCCGGGGCGGCTCGAAAGAGCCGAACCTCAGATGCGCGATTGCGCATCGGGGAATCTCGAGATTCTCAGGGGCGCAAGGGCGCCCCATAGTTCATGCCTCGCATGCCCCGGAATGACGTGCCCTCTCCTACAGCGACGGCGGGCGTAGGTTCGACGGCACCGGCGGCGGCGGGCGACGTGGCGGCGGCACGCGCCAGGCGCCGGCGTTGCGGCCGGCGATCATCCAGTAGACAAGGCCGGCGACGATGCCCGCGCCGGTCATGATTTCGAGATGGCGGCGAATGATGCCGTCAAAGTGCATCGTCTCGGGATCGAACGGGATCAGGCCGAGATAGCAGGCCGCGCCGACCAGCGCACCGCCGACGGCATAGACGAGGACGCTGCGGATGTAGAAGGCCTCGGTGATGGCGGCGACGATCATCGCCGGCAGCAGCGCAAAGCCGGAGATGAAGATGAAGCCGAGACCGACGAGGACATCCACCGCCGGATCGAGCTGGCCGATGCCGAGATCGGTGAATTCAGGAAACAGCACCGCACCGACGACGATCATTCCCGCCACGAGACACGAGGCGAGGAAAGCGAAAAAGATAACGAAGAGGCGGCCAATCAGCGCCATGCAAAGATCCCGTTCCTAGACAACAGCGCCGCCACCTTCTTCACCGTCATGCCCGGGCTTGTCCGGGGCATGGCGAGAATAGCTATTGCCATCAATCCGTCATCGCCATGGCGCGCAGGGTCTGGCGCTCGCGTGCTGAGAGTTTTTCGGTCTCCGACTTCAACTGGCCGCAGGCGGCGAGGATATCGCGGCCGCGCGGGGTGCGTACCGGCGAAGAGTAGCCGGCGTTGAAGATATATTCGGAGAATTTTTCGATCTGGTCCCAGTCCGAGCACTCGTAGCGCGTGCCCGGCCAGGGATTGAACGGGATGAGGTTGATCTTGGCCGGGATGCCCTTGAGCAGCTTGACCAGAAGCTTGGCGTCGTCGAGGGAATCGTTGACGCCCTTGAGCATCACATATTCGAAGGTGATGCGCCGCGCGTTGGAAGCGCCGGGATAGTCGCGGCAAGCCTGCATCAGCTCCGCGATCGGATATTTGCGGTTGAGCGGCACCAGCTCGTTGCGCAGCTCGTCGCGCACGGCGTGCAGCGAGATCGCCAGCATCACGCCGATCTCCTCGCCGGCGCGCACGATGTTCGGCACCACGCCCGAGGTCGACAGCGTGATGCGGCGGCGCGAGATGCCGATGCCTTCATTGTCGGAGACAATCAGCAGCGCATCGCGCACCGCGTCGAAATTGTAGAGCGGCTCGCCCATGCCCATCATGACGACGTTGGTGACGAGGCGGCTGCCGTTCTCCCGGTCAGCCCAGTCGTTGAGACGATCGCGCGCCACCATCACCTGGCCGACGATCTCGCCGGCGGTGAGGTTGCGCACCAGGCGCTGCGTACCGGTGTGGCAGAATGAGCAGTTCAGCGTGCAGCCGACCTGCGAAGAGACGCACAGCGTGCCGCGGTCAGTCTCCGGAATGTAGACGCACTCGACCTCGTGCGCCTTCTCGACATTGTCGCCGCTCGGCAGCCGCAGCAGCCATTTGCGGGTGCCGTCGCTGGAAATCTGCTCGGCGACCACCTCGGGACGATCGACGGTAAAATGTTTTTCCAGCTCGGCCCGCATCTCCTTCGAGACGTTGGTCATCTCGGCAAAGGACTTCGCGCCGCGAAAATACATCCAGTGCCAGAGCTGTTGCGTGCGCATCTTGCGCTGCGCGGGGGCAACGCCGATCTCGCCGAGACGGTCGGCGATCTCGGCACGCGACAGCCCGATCAGCGACGGCTTTGCCGGCGGCACGTA
>DASWVJ010000218.1:0-42720 GCA_036406295.1 Bradyrhizobium sp. | reverse complement strand
GCGATCCCAATGTCTGGGTCTCGCTCGGCGATGGACGCCCGGCGGTCGCCACCGCCAGCGCCCGCGATCGCTGAAGAAGAGGAACATTCGAGACCCGCGACCCGGTCACATCCCCACCCCTCCCCGTCCCAGACCGGTTCGCGCGCGGCCAGGCTTCCCCCAAAGCCTGGCCGCAACCTTTTTTGGGCACGTGACGCCTACCTCGGCTTCTTGCCGTTGGGCACCGCAAACGCGTCATCATATAAGCCGAATCCCCTGACTTGAGGCGACACCTCCTTGAAGGCCGGCTTGCCTAAGAACCGGCTTGCTGTATTTGGCTGCTTCCGTAACTTTGGCGATGGTCGTCGCGAAAATCTGACATGACGGCGCCAGGCCGTTTCCGAGAAAAGGACACCGCCGCACATGGACATGCTGGTCAAGCTCTACGCGCTGCCTGACTCGCGCGAGGTGTATGAGCGCCTGCACAAGGCAGGCATCATGACGCGGCGTGCGCTCGCCCCGGAAAGGCACAAGGTCGTCGCCTGGGTCCGGGAGCACTTCAGCGAGCACTGGGCCAGCGAAGTCGATGTCGCGTTCTCCCGGCAGCCGGTCTCCTGCTTCATCGCGACAAGGCGAAAGAACATCCTCGGATTTGCCTGCCATGATGCGACCTGCCCGAATTTCTTTGGGCCCACGGGAGTAGACCCGAACGAAAGAAAGCACGGGATCGGCAAGGCCCTGCTGTTCAACTGCCTGGAAGCGATGAAGCAGCAGGGATACGGCTACGCCATCATCGGCGGCGTGGGGCCGGCCGAGTTCTATGCAAAGACCGTCGGCGCGGTGGCGATCGAGGGCTCCGAGCCCGGGGTTTATCGCGGGCTGCTGTAGCGTCCGCGCGCGGATCGGTTAAGGCCGGCGCTTATCCTGCCTTGTGCAAATTGCCGGCACGCGGCAGCACGATCACGAACTCCGTGAACTGTCCCGGCTCCGTCTCGACGTCGATGCGGCCGCCGTGCTGCTTGACCACGATGTCGTGCGTCATCGACAGCCCCAGCCCCGTCCCCTCGCCGGCCGGCTTGGTGGTGAAGAAGGGATTGAACATCTTTTCCTTCACCTCGGGCGGGATACCGGCGCCATTGTCGCGGATGCGGATCTCCACGGAGTTGCCGAGGCTTTTTGTCGTGGCCAGCAGGGTCGGCTCGAACCCGGCCTCGCCGTTTTCGGTCAGGCGTTTGGTCGCGGCATAGAAGCCGTTCGAGATCAGGTTGAGAAGAGCGCGGGTGATTTCTTGCGGGAACAGTTCGGCGGTTCCGGCCGCGGCGTCGAAGTCGCGCTGCAGGGTGATGTTGAAGCCGGATTTTTCGGCGCGCGCGCCGTGATAGGCAAGGTTGAGGCTTTCATCCACCAGCGCGTTGACGTCGGCGTTGCGCTGCTCGCCCGAGCCAGCACGTGAATGCAGCAGCATGTTCTTGACGATGGAATCGGCCCGCTTGCCGTGCTGCACGACCTTTTCGAGATTCTCCTTGAGCAGTCTGGTCAACTCACCGACCTCTTCCCGCATCTTGCCGGTCAACTCGGCGGCCTTGAGCATGTCGTTCAGCTCGTCGGTCAATTCCGCCGAGAGCGCCGAGAAATTATTGACGAAGTTGAGCGGATTCTTGATCTCATGCGCGATCCCGGCGGTGAGCTGGCCGAGCGAAGCGAGCTTTTCGGTCTGCACCAGTCGATCCTGCGCCGCGCGGAGATCGTCGAGAGACTGCGAAAGCTCCTGCGTCCGCTTCTGGACCTCGTTGAACAGTCCGACGTTCGAGATCGCGATGACGGCTTGATCGGCAAATGTCTTCAGCAGCTCGACGTGGTGATCGGCAAATCTGCCCGGCTCAGCCCGCGTCACGCTGATCGCCCCGATGGTCTGCCGATCCTGCATCAGCGGAACCAGCAGCAGGCCGCGGTAGCCACGCAGCCGCGACAGATCCCGCCCATCCTGGGGGATGGATGGGTCCTGCATGTCTTCGATCTCGTACTTCTCGCCCCGACCGATCGCTTCGCCCCACCTCATCTGCGAGAGCCGCCGCGGGAAGAACGCGCGAAGCCTCGCATCGGCCTCCGGGCTCGTCGGCGTGAAAGCCATCAGATGCAAAATGCCGTCGACGAGGCTGTACACAGCCGTCGCCCGGCCATTGGCGATCCGGTTCGACCGCTCCGCGATGGCCTCGAACACCGGCTGCACATCGTCGGGCGAGCTGGCAATCACCTTCAGGATGTCGGCTGTCGCCGTCTGCCGCTCCAGCGCTTCCCTGGTCTCGTTGAACAGCTGCGTGTTCTGGATAGCGATCACAGCCTGGTCGGCGAAGATTTGCAGAAGCTGAATCTGGTTGTTGGAAAACAGGCCGGGCTCGGTCCGAGCGACGAAAATAGCGCCAACGACCTGGCCCTTGTTGTGCATGGGCACGCCCAGACAACTTCGATACCCGGTTTGCGCAGCGAGCCCCTTGTTGTCGTAAGCAGGGTCGGCAAGGACGTCGCCAATGTGGACGATGGTCCCGGACTTGATGGTTCGCGCCGTCACGGTCTGGCGATCAGGGCGCATCGGGAAGTGCGAGCGAAAGAGCTCGACGCCTTCCCTGCTGATCCCGCGGATACCAGCGAGCTTGATGAGATCGCCATCGAGGACGGAAACAACGCTGATCTCCGCATTACACAGCTTCTCTGCACGCTCTCCGATGACGTCAAACACGGGCGCCGCGTCGGTCGGAGATCGGCCAATGACGTTCAGCACGTCAGCCGTGGCGGTCTGCCGCTCCAGCGCTTCCTGCGTCTCGTTGAACAGCCGCACATTCTCGATGGCGATAACGGCCTGGTCGGCAAAGGTCTGCAGCAACTGAACAAGGTGGCCGGCAAATGCGCCGGGTTCAGCCCGGGTCACGCCGATGGCGCCGATGGCGTTCCCATCGCGCAACAGCGGAACCCACAACGCGCTGCGCCAACCGCGCAGCCGTGCCATTTCCCGCCAGGACTGTTGCGGTATCTCGACGGCAGTATCGATAACCTGGAATATGTCGCCCCGCATGATCGCTTCGCCCCAGCCGACGGTCGATAACGGTCGCGGGAAGAAGCTCTTGAGGGTCGCGTCGGCCTCAGGGTTAGTTGGCGTGAAAGCCGACAAATACGCCGTCTCATCGACGATGCTGAGCACCGCCGTCGAAAAGCCGTCAACGATCCGGTTCGACCTCTGGGCAATGGCCTCGAACACCGGCTGCACATCATCGGGCGAACTGGCGATGACCTTCAGAATGTCGGCGGTCGCGGTCTGCCGCTCCAGCGCTTCCCGTGTCTCGTTGAACAGCCGGGTATTCTCGATCGCAATGACGGCCTGGTCGGCAAAGGTGCTTAGAAGGGCGCACTCCTTTTCGTTGAATGGATTGACGGTTTGGCGCGTTATCGTAATGGCGCCGATGGCGCGGTTCTCCGACAACAGCGGCGCCATTATGAATGAACGCGCCCCGCTGCGAGGAGCGATCGCCTTGAGAGAGGGAGGGGCTATCGGATCGTTGGCCACATCGGCAAAAGCAAGCAACCTTCGCTCGCGGATCACCACTTCGGCGGCACTGCCCTCCAACGGCCGCGGGAACATCTTGTACAGGTCTTCCCCGCGAGGACTGTGCGCGGCGCCCACGCGCAGCAAGCCATCATCACCTGCCAGAATGATGACCCGCTCATCGCTTTTGATCAGACGCTTGATGCTGTCCAGAATCTGATCGAAAACCGGCTTCGCATCGGACGGCGACCTGGCAATGACCTTGAGGATGTCGGCCGTTGCAGTCTGGCTTTGTAGCGCTTCCTGGGTCTCGTTAAACAGCCGCGTGTTCTGGATGGCGATCACGGCCTGGTCGGCGAAGCTCTGGAGCAACTGCATGTGATGGGGTGAAAATCTGCCCGGCTCGACGCGCGTCACGCTGATCGCACCAATGACGCCACTGTCGCTCTTGAGCGGTACCAGAAGCCTGCTGCGAAACCCCCGCGCTCGCCCCAGGTTCCTGATCGGCAGATCGGGATACATCTCGGTATCGCTGATCTCCGACGTCTCGCCGCGCAGAACCATTTCGAACGGCTGGCTGCCTTTGACAGGTATCGGGAATGCCGCCCGGAGCACCGCATCGGATTCCTCGCTGACCGGCGTGAACGCGGCCAGTTCGACCATATCGCCGTCAATACGAAGCACCGTGGTTGCATGTCCGCCGGCGAGCTTGTTGGCGCGCTCCGCGATGGCGTCGAACACCGGCTGCACGTCCGAGGGCGAGCTGGCAATCACCTTCAGGATGTCGGCCGTCGCGGTCTGCCGCTCCAGCGCCTCCCGCGTCTCGTTGAACAGCCGCGTGTTCTGGATGGCGATCACGGCCTGATCGGCAAAGGTCTTCAGGAGCGCGAGTTCCTTGTCGGAAAACGGATCAGGCGGTTGCCGCATCACCGCGATCGAGCCGACGCCGTGGTCCTCTCCCAGCATTGGCGCCCACGCCATTGAAGCGTCGCCGATCTGATCCTTCAAATGCTCTACGGTGCGCGGCACGTCCTTCGCCAGGGCGATGTTCGGAAAATGCAGGACGCCGCGATTGCGGATGACTATTCCCGTCGCACTATGTCCGAGCGGGCTGGGAAGGGTACGAATAACGGCTTCAAAGGCGGCTCCACGCCAGGCCGCCGGATACACCTGGCCATCGCCCTGCACCAGGAAGATACCCAACTGCTCGGTGGCGAACAGACTCTCGCAGCTGTCGAGGATCTTCTCGAAGACCGGCGTGGTGTCGGCCACCGAGCTGCTGATGACGCGCAACACATCCGATGTTGCCGTCTGCCGAGCCAGCGCTTCCTGCGTCTCGTTGAACAGCCGCACGTTCTCGATCGCGATCACGGCCTGGTCGGCGAAAGTCTGCAGCAACTGAACGTGATGGGGAGCAAACTTGCCGGGAGCGATACGCGTAACGCCGATCACGCCGATCGGCAGGCTTCCGCTCATCAGAGGCGCGTATAGAGCGCTGCGAAAGCCGCGTACGCGAGAAATAGCCAGGAGTCGCCCGTCCGCGAACACCTCCGTGTCCTCGATCTGCGTCGGCACTCCCCGCAACGCAAAGTCGAAAGGTTGGAAACCCGCGGTCGGTCCCGGCAAACTGGCCTTCAGCACGGCATCGGCCTGCGGATTCATGGGCGTGAAGGCGGCAAGATGCGCCATGCCGTCGACAAAGCGTATCACCGCAGTGGAGTAGCCACCAATGAGGCGGGTTGCGCTGGTCACAATGGCGTCGAATACCGGCTGCACATCGGCGGGCGAAGAGGCGATCACCTTCAGAATATCGGCCGTGGCCGTCTGCCGCTCCAGCGCCTCCCGCGTCTCGTTGAACAGCCGGGCGTTCTCGATGGCGATCAGGGCCTTGTCGCGGAAGGATTTCGCCAGCGCGATGTCGCTGTCGTCGAAATTATTGGCGCGCTTGCTGGCTAGCGCCAGCACGCCGATGCATTCCCCCTCGCGCAGCATCGGCAGCAACAACGACGAGTTGGTGCCGCGCAAATTGCGCGTGCTTCGCTCGAAGGCTGGGAGGTCGATCTTCGACCAGTCGGGCAAGTACGTGTCCTTGCGCGCGACGATGGCGCGCGACGGCAGGTTGGTATCCGGATCGATCGGCACGGGAGCGCTGGCCGTCGCCTCGAGCAGCCCCTCCGGCCCCGCCACGGCAACCGGAAAAAAGGTCGTAGCGTCGCAACGCAGGAAGTGAGCCCTGTCGCAGCCCAGCAGCCGTATTGACGCCAGCACGATTGCGTCGAAGACCGGCTGCACATCGCCCGTCGATTGGCTGATGATGCGCAGGATTTCCGAGGTGGCGGCCTGTCGGGCCTGCGCCTCATCCAGCTTCCTGGCGAGCCTCGCCGCCTCGGCTTTCGGGCTCGCCCCGGAAGAGCGGCGCACGGCTTTGGCGGCGCGCTTCTGCGCAGAGCGGCGCGCGGCGGACGCTTTCTTGGCGCTGGGCTTCTTCGGCGAGTTGCCTTTTGCAGGACCTCGCCCCATGGGCGTCCCCCAGTTGCATCAATGGAACAGTACCGGCTTTGCCGACCTGCCTGTAGAGGCAAGGACAACAAAATCCGGATTCGCCTGCCCCAGGTCCGGCGGCCGCCGTTAACCATTTGCCGGCCAAAATCCTGATTCCTCAGGCTTTTTTGTCTGGAAATCGCGTCGGATTCCCGTAAATCACGGGTTTGAGAGCGCTTAAGGTTATGTTAAGCAAATAGAACCTTGCAAATCAGGTCCGGTCCGGAGTCCCATGCCCGAACTCGCCCCCCGGTATTATCCCAGCGGCAGTCCTGCTTCCCCCACTTCCCGCTTCGGCGGACAGCCCTTTATCATCGGCGCAACCGCCCTGCTCGCGATCGTGGTCGGCATCGGTGCCATCGCGGCCTGGCGTGCCTACACCGGCAACTCGCCGGAGCTCGACCGCGTCGTGGCGACGCGCCTGCTGCAGGCCCGCGCTGCGCAGGCCTCTGAGCAGCAGCTGGTCGAAAAGACCAGGGGTTTAGAGGCCACCCAGCAGGAATCGATCGACCAGTTGCAGGTGGTGCAGGACCAGCTGCAGACGGTGCGCCGCCTGCTCGCTTCCCAGCAGGCCGACACCAAGCGGCTGTCGGAGCAGGTCGCGACGCTGTCCGAAGCGGTCGACGGGCTGCGCCAGTCCTATGCCAGCGCGCGGGCCGATGACCCCGCGCCCTCCGTCCGGAAATACAGCCGCAAGAAGGTCTATCGCAGCGCCCAGCGCAAGCGCGCCTCGCGGGGCTAAGCCCTGCCGGATCATCGATGGGGTCGGCCTTTCCCACTTTTCCGGATCATGCCCCCAGCCGGCCTTTTTTCGTGCCCTGCCAAAGAATCCCGAGGCTGTGTGAACTACTTCACATACCCGGGTAGAAATCCGGGGCAAGCTGCAGTTCACCGGATGGCGTACGCCAGTTGGTGGCACTAGCCGATTTCAATATCCGGGGCTGGCAAGGCCGTTGGCGTCATACTGCGCCAACGGCCTTGTTTTTTGCGCCGCCGCGCCTCCCGGCCGCCCGAATGTGACCTTACGCACAGAGTGACAAATCAAAAACTTTACCGACTGAACCGGAGCTGGCGGGTGCCAGCTTGACCGGCATTTGGCATCCAGCTGGGCGGCTATGATGTGCTTGACTTCGCTCTTCCGCATCTCGGTGGTCGCGCTGGCGCTGGTGGCCGGCGCCCTGCCCGTGCAGGCGCGCAGCGGCTCGGACTGGCGCGACTGCAACGGCCGCGACGTCGATGCCCGGATCTCGGCCTGCACCCGCATCATCGATCAGGTCGGCGGCCGCTCGAACCCGACGATGCGCCCCGGCGCCTTCAACAACCGCGGCATCGCCTATTTCAGCAAGGGCGAGTTCGATCGTGCCATCCGCGATTTCGACGAGGCAATCGCCGCCAAGCCCAACAATCCGGTGCTCCATCACAACCGCGGGCTCGCGCTTTACAACATGGGCGACAACGAGGCTGCGATCCGGTCCTACGAGGAAGCGATCAGCATCGATCCGAAATACGCCATCGCCCTCAATGACCGCGCCAATGTCTATTTCCGCTTGAAAGAGTACGACAAGGCGATCTCCGACTACGACGACGCGATCCGGCTGCAGCCGCGCGACGGCGTGCTCTACGCCAACCGCGGCAACACCTTTCGCATGAAGGGCGATTACGACCACGCGCTTCGCGATTTCGACGAGGCGATCCGACTCAATCCCCGCGAGGCGGGCGCGATCTACGGCCGCAGCCAGGCCTATGCCGACAAGGGCGATACCACCCGCGCCCTCGCCGATCTCGACGAGGCGATCCGGCGTGGGGCGACCAATGCCGACTACTTCAATTCGCGCGGTGTCCTCTACAAGCAGCGGGGCGACTACGACCGCGCCATCCGCGACCTCGACGAGGCGATCAAGCTGAGGCCGGAATACGCGATCGCCTTGGCCAACCGGGGCGACGCCTGGCGGCAGCGCGGCGACATCGAGCGCGCCATCATGGACCTGTCCGAAGCGATCCGCCTCGATTCCACGGTGACGCCGGCCTATGTCAGCCGCGGTCTCGCCTTCGAGACCAAGGGCGACATCGAGCAGGCCAAGTTCGATTACTCCACTGCGCTGAGCCGCACGCCCGACAATTTCGCCACCACCAAGGAAGCGATCGCCACGGCGCGCGAGCGCCTGACTGCGCTGGAAGGCGCAACCAGCGGCGGCGGGCCGCCTCGCTGACCGGCGATCCCTGCTTCAAGCCGGGTTCCTGATCGCAGGCTGGTGATTTGCGTTTGCTGCCGGCTGCTTGCTGAATGCGCCTCCCTTGCAAGGAGGAGGAATCCATGGCCGAACCTCAAACCGCGTCCGACGTCATCGGACTCACCAAGGTCGCCCCACTCTCCCGTCGCGGTTTCATGACCGCGTCAGCCGCCGTAACCGCGGGCTATACGCTGGCGGCCGGCCCGGTGCGCGCCGACGTCGTCAAGACGCCGGCCGACGGCCTCACGGTGGGTGATGCCAGGATCAAGGTCGCCGACGGCGAAATGCCCGGCTACTTCGCGCGGCCGGCGAACGCAACCAATCCGCCGGTCGTGCTGGTGGCGATGGAGATTTTTGGGCTGCACGAATACATCAAGGACGTGACGCGGCGGCTCGCCAAGCTTGGCGCCCTTGCGGTCGCGCCGGACTACTATTTCCGCAAGGGCGCCGACCTCACCAAGATCACGGATATGAAGGAGCTGCTGCCGATCGTGAATGCCAAGCCCGACAACGAGCTCATGAGCGATCTCGATGCGACGGTCGCGTGGGCAAAGTCGCAGGGCGGCGATACCACGAAGCTCGGCATCATCGGCTTCTGCCGCGGCGGGCGCACGGTCTGGGAATACGCCGCTCACAACGGCGCGTTGAAGGCGGGCGTGGCGTTCTATGGCCCGCTGGTCGACCCGCAAAATCCGGCCTGGCCGAAGAGCCCGACGCAGCTTGCGCCTGACATGAAAGCGCCCGTGCTCGGCCTCTATGGCGGCGCCGACACCGGCATTCCCGTCACGCAGGTGGAGGCCATGAAGGCTGCACTGGCGCAGAACAAGAAGACCGCCGAGTTCAAGATCTATCCCGACGCGCCGCACGGCTTCCACGCCGACTATCGCGCGAGCTATCGCAAGGACGCAGCTGACGATGCCTGGAACCAGATGCAAAGCTGGTTCAGGAAATACGGCGTGCTCGGCTGACGAGATCCGGCTAGGGGGCGCGGCGGCGCAATGCCGTCGCGGCTCAGCGGAAATGGTCGCCGTGATACTGCGGTCTTGAGACCTGTTCGAGCTCCCAAAACGCCCAGACGAGTGCCGCGCCAAGGCCGATGACAACACCAAGGAACAGCAGAGTCAGGGCTGGGGCCGAGAGCGTGGCCAGCATAACCCCTCACACTGCAAGCCCGCGTACCAACCGGGCACGCGAACGCGGATACACGGCCTGAACGGTACTACGACTAAAGTCGAAAGTCAGCGTGGCGAATCATCCCAGTGCGGCAGAAGCCGAACGACGGGAGCGAACGATCAGCTCTTGCCGCAGCCGGTGTGGCGGCCAATGCTCGGCAGGCGGATTTTCGTTGCGGTACAGAGGTTAGGGATAGCCGGTGCGCAAACTGATCGAATTCGACGACGATACTTTTGCCAAGCTGAAGCAGCTGGCACGCGACCGCATGGCGACGTTTCAGGAATTGGCGGACGAGGCGTTCGCGGACCTGATGAGGAAACACGGCATTCCCATCGATCTCAGGGACGCTCTGAAGAAGAGCGCGGCCGGCACCGAGGCGCCGGCGAGGCAATCCAAAACCGCAGGCAGGGGCGAAAAAAGGAATAGCCGGCGAGTCTTAAAGCGCGATGATTTCAGGATGAATCATCATCGCGCTTTAGTTCCTTGTTTGGGCATGATCTTTTCGGAAAACCGCTGCACACTTTTCCGGATCATGCCTTAGCCGATCTTCTTCAGCCCGCTTCTGTATTGCGGGCCTCTCACCTGATACGACTTGGCGGCGCGCCCCATGGCGCTCGCCTGCTCCGGCGTCAGCGTGCGGATGACGCGCGCGGGCGAGCCGATTACGAGCGAATATTCGGGAAACTGCTTGCCCTCGGTGATGACGGAGCCGGCGCCGACGACGGCGCCGCGGCCAATCTTCGCCCCGTTCATCACGATCGCGCCCATCCCGACCAGCGAGTCGTCCTCCAGCGTGCAGCCGTGCAGGATGACGTTGTGGCCGACGGTGACGTTCTTGCCGATCAGCAGCGGAAAGCCGGGATCGGTGTGGCAGGTCGAATTGTCCTGGATGTTGGAGCCCTCGCCGACCTCGATCCACTCATTGTCACCGCGCAGCACCGCGCCGAACCAGACGGAGGCTGATTTGAGCAGGCGCACCTTGCCGATCACGACGGCGGTGTCGGCAATGAAATAGCTTCCGTCCTGGGGAAGGTCGGGCCCCTGCCCGTCGAGCTCGTAGATCGCCATGAAAGTCTCCCGTTGGCGGGAGACATAAGCACGCCAACGAAAGCGTTTTCAAGCGAAGTGGGGACCGGTTCGCGGGAAGAAAACGCGTCTCCGAAAAAAACTCGTCAGGCCAGCAGGCCCGCGGCGCGTAGCGTCATCAGGAAAAATGTTCCCGACATCAGGCTCCAGAAACCGGCGATGATGGTTGCGATCATCACGAATTCGAAGCGGCGGCGCTCGACCTTGGCGCCGATCAGCGTGTTGCGCATGATGATGAAGGGCGCGGCGAACACCAGGAACGGCACGGCCGCGAAGGCCTTCGGCGCAACGCCGTCGTTGAGCAGGCCAAAGCCGGCGGGCTGCCGCGCAAACGCCTGGTAGCCGCTGGCGAGCATGCCGGCAAAGGCAAAACCGATCGCGAGCGAGAAAAAGGAATTCAACGCCTCAGGCGACATCGACGCAACTCACTGCTGACTTGAAACAAACGCGCGCCTGATCTCGCAAAAACGGCGGCCGCGCGCCACACTATCCTTAAGGAAAGGTTAACAGCACAAGCTCGCGCGCATGGCTGGAAAAGCGCATAGCCCCGCGAAACCATGCGGAATCACGGGCGCGCATGGCATATTCGTCAGATGATTCGAACCTGTCTGACGGCCCGCGCATGACACTGCTTACGACGGCCCAGAACTTTGCCCGCTCCTCGCGAAGCGATCCACGCGCGCATCTGGTGCCGATCGCCATCGCAGGCGCCCTCGCGGCCGTCGCGCTCGCGCTGGTCGCCTATCTCTTGTGGCCGACCTGGGGCACCGATCCGGCGCGCGGACCCGGACGGCTCCCGGTGCAGGTCGGCAGCACACTGTTCAACGTGCCGACGGCGGCGATCCGCCGCAAGATCCAGCGCCATTCCGGGCCGCAGGAACGCGTCGACCTCGCCTTCACCTTCCCTGCGCTGGAGCCGCCGCAAGCGCCTAAACATGTCAGCGCCGATACGGTGGAAGAGCAGCCGCAGCCGATCGACCGCATCTTCGTGTCGATCGCGGCGCATCGCGACTCGCTCGCGCCCGACATGCGCGTGCGCACGATCTATCCGCGCTACCTCGAGCAGGCCTCCACGCCCGTCGAGGACGGGCTGACCATGCACGTATTCAAGGAAGGCTCGCCCTACAGCGGCGAGGACCTGTTCACATCAGGCAATCCTGCGCTGACGGCGCGCTGCACACGCGACGCGGCTACGCCCGGCATGTGCCTGAGCGAGCATCGCATCGAAGACGCCGACCTCACCTTCCGCTTTCCGCGCAGCTGGCTCACGCAATGGCGCGACGTCGCGGGCGCGATGGAGCGGCTGACGGCGCAGATGTATGGGAAGCGGTCGTAGGGTGGACGGCAGGCGTCCCACCCGTCATTGCGAGCCACCCGGTCGGCGCGAAGCGCCGCCGGATGACAGGCTCCGCGAGGCAATCCATCTAGCAGCAAGCTGAGACGTGGATTGCTTCGTCGGCATCGCTCCTCGCAATAACGACAGAAGCAGCGCTGGCGCTTACTCCACCAGATCCTCTTCCAGGATCGCCATCTGGAATTGGAACGAGCGGTCGTCGTCCTCGTCATCGACGAACAGCACGCCGATGAATTCATCACCGATATAGACTTCGGCGGAATCATCTTTCTTCGGCCGCGGCACGACGCGGATCTTGGGATTGCCGAACACGCGCTTGAGATAGGCGTCGAGTTTCCTGACTTCCTGAACGTCCACGGCAGTTCTCCAATCGGATCTTGTTTTTCGAGCGAGGTTTTAGGACGAGACGAGGTGAACCGCCAGCCGTATTACGGCAAAAAACAACGGTTCAAAACGTGTGGAAAATCAAAGCCAGGTCACAGTCCGATGGCGTTGATCATCTGGTCCATGGTGCGTGATGGTTCGGCACAGCCGGCTTCGCCCACGATTTTCGCAGGAACACCCGCGACCGTCACATTGTGCGGCACCGGCTTCACCACAACCGAGCCGGCGGCGATGCGCGCGCAATGGCCGACCTCGATATTGCCGAGAATCTTGGCACCCGCCCCGATCATCACGCCGTGGCGAATCTTCGGATGCCGGTCCTCGTTCTCCTTGCCGGTGCCGCCGAGCGTGACGCCGTGCAGGATCGAGACGTCATCCTCGATGACGGCGGTCTCGCCGCAGACGAAACCGGTGGCATGATCAAGGAAGATGCCGCGACCGATGCGCGAGGCCGGGTTGATGTCGGTCTGGAACACCGCCGAAGAACGGCTCTGCAGATAATAGGCAAAGTCCTTGCGGCCCTTGAGGTAGAGCCAGTGCGCCAGACGATGGGTCTGCAGCGCGTGAAAACCCTTGAAGTAGAGCAAGGGATCGATGAAGCGCGAGGTCGCCGGATCGCGGTCGTAGACGGCGACGAGGTCGGCGCGGAAGGCGTTGCCGATATCGGGATCGTCGCGCAGCGCCTCGTCATAGGTCTGGCGGATCAGGTCGCCGGAGAGCGCCGTATGGTCGAGCCGGTCGGCAAGACGATGCACGACCGAATGTTCCAGACGGTCATGATGCAGCACGGTCGAGAAAATGAAGGTGGCGAGCTCGGGCTCGCGGCGGACGATATCTTCGGCCTCGCCGCGGATGCGATCCCAGATCGGATCGAGTGCGGTCAGTTTGCCACCCTGAGGACTGACGTGATGCACAGCCATGGTCGTTCTCGCTCGTTTGGTGAACTTTTATAGCACGGTAGGCGTTCCGCTGTCCCGGGCCGGCCCCTAAAGTAAACCCGCCCCAAAAGGCCGGTGCGACAGGCGGTTCATCCCACGTGGTCGGCTATTTCACGAATTCAAGCGGGGTAACCCCGACTATTGGCGGATTTCGGAACCCGGCTCGCTCCGGGCAATGTGGCCAGAAATTGGGGGACCGCCACATTACGACCCAGATCCTGCGCGCCCGCATGGCCGAATCCGGTCTGATCTGGGCTGCCGCCATCGCCATTCCGGTTTTGCTGGTCGCGCCTGCGATCTGGAATGGGTATCCGCTGCTCCAATATGATACCGGCGGCTATCTGGCGCGCTGGTACGAAGGCTATCTGGTGCCGAGCCGGTCCACGGTGTTCGGGCTCTATCTGCATTTCGGCGAAAGCTCCTCGTTCTGGATCAATCTCGGCATCCAGGCGCTTGCGACCTTCTGGATCCTGCAACTGACGTTGCGAGTGCTTGGCATGAGCGAGCCGTTGCGGCTGCTCGGGATCGGCATCGTGCTGGTGCTGACCACCACCCTGCCCTGGCTCGCCAGCATGCTGCTCACCGACATCTTCGCAGGCCTGTCGGTGCTGGCACTGTACGTGCTGGTGCTCCATGGGAAACGGATTTCCACGATCGAGAAATGCGCGCTGTTCGCTTTCATCGCGTTCTGCGCCTCGACCCACAGCGGGACGCTGGCGGTGCTGCTCGGACTGTGCGGGCTCGGATTCATCGCATGGCTTTTCCTGCGCGAACGCATCCCCGGGGCCGGATTGCTGCAGGGATGGCTCGCGCTCGTCGCGGGCGCCGGGATGCTGCTGTCGGCGAACTTTGCGCTGTCGGGCGAATTGGCCTGGACGCCGGGCGGCTATGGCGTCGCCTTCGGCCGCATGCTGCAGGATGGCATCGTCGCGCAATATCTGCGCGATCGCTGCCCGCACGAGAAGCTGAAGCTCTGTCCCTACCGCAACGAGCTTCCGGCGACGGCCGACCAGTTCCTGTGGGGCAACAGCATGTTCAACACGCTCGGCCGCTTCAAGGGATTGAACGACGAGATGGAGCACATCGTGCAGCGCTCGCTCGCGAAATATCCGGCCTGGCAGGCGCAGGCGGCTCTTGCGGCGACCGCAAAGCAGCTGACGATGGCGGCGACCGGCGAAGGTACCAATGCCTGGATCGGGCATACCTACGGCATCATCGAGCGCTACATCCCTTCCCAACTCAAGCCGATGCGCGCGGCGAACCAGCAGCGCTGGCAGCTCGATTTCACGGAGGTGAATTACCTTCACGTGCCGGTAGCGCTGGCCTCGATGCTGCTGCTGGCCGCGATTTTTGCCTGGCGCTGGTGGTGGCGCGGGTTTGACGACCTGACGTGGCTGGCCGCGACCGCCACGTTTGCGGTGCTCGGCAACGCTTTCGTGTGCGCCGTCATATCGGGGCCGCATGACCGCTATGGCGCACGGCTGGCGTGGGTTGCCACCTTCGTCGTACTTGTATCGGCGATCAGGAGTTTTGCTGGCGACGAGGAACGCAGCTCACGGCCTACCTGACAGGAATTCGGCAACGCCCGCCTTGTAGACCTTGTCGCCGACCGCGCGCATATGGTCGCGGTTGGGAATATCAAGCACTTTCGAGCCCGGGATGATCTCGGCAAGCGCAGCCGCGGAGCCGGCGATTTCGTCGGTGGTACCGACGGCGATCAGTGTCGGCACGGCGATCGCGGCCGCCTCCTGCCGCGTCATCAGCCGCCGCGAGCCGCGCAGGCAGGCGGCGAGCGCGCGGTGGTCGGAGCGGGTTTGATCCGCAAACGCGCGAAACGTGCGGCCGACGGGATCGGTGACATCGTCGAGCGAGGGCGCTTCCAGCGCCAGCGCGACATTCTCGCCGGGGCCGCCGCCGGTGATCATGCCGATGCCGATGCCGCCGAGAATGATCGAACGCAGCCGCTCCGGCTTGCCCAGCGCCAGCACCGCGGTCATGCGCGAGCCCAGCGAATATCCCATGATGTCGGCGCGGGCGATGCCCAGATGATCCATCAGCGCGATAACGTCGCTCGCCATGATGGATATCTCGTACTGCGCGGAATCATAGAGCTTTGAAGACTCGCCATGGCCACGATTGTCGAGCGCGATGACGCGCCGACCCAGCCGCTTCAACTCGGACACCCAGCCGGGATAGGCCCAGTTGACGTTCTTGGTCGAGGCAAAACCGTGCACCAGCAGGATGGGTTCGCCCTCGCCTTCGTCGAGATAGGCAATTTCAACGTCGCCGTGATGAAAGCTCGGCATCCTCGGTTCCATGCATGAGGGGAAGATCGGGTGCGGGACGGAAATATCCGCTCGGCCTAACCGGCGGCAGGAACCGCCGCCGGCGTAGCCTGCTGCGCGGCCATCAGCCGGCGCGCCCGCCGCGCCTTCTTGCGGCGCAGCCAAGCATAGGTCAACCGCTCAGTGGTTGCTTTGATCGAGGACAGGAAGCCGAACAGCGCCAGCACGAGGCCAAACAGCCACATCGTCAGATTGAAGGCGCCGGTAGCAAGCAGCAGCGCGCCGCGGCCGAGTGTCTTCAGGATCGCGCGGGTCTGCCCGCCCTTCTTCTCCGCCAGCCGTGCGGCACGCGCGACTTCCTTGGGGTTCTCGGCGATCTTGAGCGCGTCCTGTGCCGCCTTGATGCCGGCCTTCTCGCCGATGCGGCCGACATCCTTGGCAAGGCGCACCAGCGCGCCCGCCTTCTCGGCGCGGAATGCCGCCTTCATGGCGCCGATGGTCTCACCCGGACGCAGCACAGAGCCGGAAGCGACCGCCTTCTGCAGCACCGGCGCATCGACGACCTCGCGCGCCGAGCGGCCGGCAAATTGCACCAGGCCCTCGCTGAGGCGGCCGACTTTTCTTGTGTCCTTGACCAGCGTGAGGCCGGCGCGCAGCGGCGCGGCGCCGCCGACGGAAACGTAAGTCACCGCGGTGACCGCAAGGCCCACCGTGGCAAGTCCGAGAATGAGATGGTCGGCCTCCTCGCCCAGAGCAAGATGCTTGCCTTCGCGCACCACATCCCTGATGTCGCCCCACACGAAGAGATCACCGGCGACTGTGCCGGAGAGGCTGGCAATGTCATCGGCATTGCCGGTGACAAGGCCGGTGGCGAAACGCTTGGCGAACTGCCCGCTGGAATTATCCTCGGCTACCGCTTCGCTCACCCGCTTCGACAGCTCCTCGTCGAGCGCGACATCCCTGTCGCGTGCGAGCTCGGCAAAACTACCGGCCAGATCGGTATCGCCGGCCGCAAGCGCCGCTTCCATGTTGTCGCGGATGAGGCCGGGATTGTTCCGTAGGGCAGAATTAAACTGCAGGCTGGAAAGCTCGGCCGGATCGTCCTGCGCCGCCAGCACCGCCCAGGCCTCGCGCGCATTCGGCCATAGCGTCGCACCCAGCACAGCGCTGACCAGCGTGGATGCCATTGCAACCCCAAGCTTTGTCCGCTTCCTCAGCAAAATCGCTCCTTTTCCCTCCTCAAGATGGTATGCCATTTTCGTGACACAACTGCCCCGACGAAAGAAGGGCTTTTCCGGGACGATAAGATTGTGTCGAATTTACATGAGCAAAATCAGCCGTTGGGGCATCTAGGAATCATCCGTTCCCCTCAGTATGGTGCGCAGCAACATTGGATTGCTGCCCGCTCAGAGATAGCGGCTGCAGAAATTTGCTACCCAGGGTGAACAGATTATGGCCGACCACGTCGTTCCGCATTTCCACAACGATGCCGGCGTTTCGGTGATCGAGATCGGATCGCAGGAATTCATGTGCGTGGGCGCCAACCCGCCGTTCGACCATCCGCATGTGTTTCTCGATCTCGGCAACGACAACGAGATCATCTGCCCCTACTGCTCAACGCTGTACCGCCGTGCCGCCGACCTCAAGGCCGGCGAAGCCCGGCCGCCGGAATGCGTGCTGAAGGACAAGGTCGCCTGATCCATCCGTGGCTGCCTCGCGCACCATCTTCGTGGCTGGTGCCGGCATTGGAGGACTGACGGCCTCGCTGGCGCTTGCCGGGAAAGGCTTTCGCGTCGTCGTGCTGGAGAAGGCCGAAAAGCTGGAGGAGGCCGGCGCCGGCCTGCAGCTTTCTCCCAATGCCAGCCGCATCCTGGTCGAGCTCGGGCTCGAGCCGCGGCTTGCAGGGCGCGCGGTGGTGCCGGAATCCGTCAACATCATGAGCGCGCGCGCCGGCGGCGAGATCTGTCGTCTGCCGCTCGGCCAGGCCGCCACCTTCCGCGCCGGCGCGCCCTACTGGGTGGTGCACCGCGCCGACCTGCAGGCGGCCCTGCTGGCGCAAGTCAATGAAAATCCCGACGTGGAGCTCCGGCTCGGCTGCCAGTTCGAGGATGTAACCAGGCACGCGCGCGGGCTCACCATCGTGCAGCGCCGAGGCATGAGCCGGCACCAGGATGTCGCCACCGCGCTGATCGGCGCCGACGGCATCTGGTCATCGGTGCGGCATCATCTTTTCCCGGAAGTGCAGCCGCAGTTTTCCGGCCTGATCGCCTGGCGCGGGACGCTCTCGGCCACCGCGCTGCCGCGCGAATACACCTCGCCGCGCGTGCAGCTGTGGATGGGCCCGAATGCACATCTCGTCGCCTACCCCATTTCAGGCGGCCGGCAGATCAACGTGGTGGCGATCGTCCCCGGCACCTGGAATCGGCCCGGCTGGAGCTCACCGGGCGAAGCCAACGAGATCAAGCAGTCATTCGCCTCCGCCCGCTGGCCCGCGACCGTGCGCATGCTGGCAAGCGCGGTGGACGAGTGGAAACGCTGGGCACTGTTCACCGTACCCGACGACGGCGAATGGCATGAGGGCCAGATCGCGCTGCTCGGCGACGCCGCACATGCCATGCTGCCCTTTGCCGCACAGGGCGCCGGCATGGCGATCGAGGATGCTGCGGTGCTCGCGAAAGCCTTGAGCGAAGGCGCAAGCGATGCTGCCGGCGTTGCGGCGGCTTTGAGGAGATATGCGCGGCAACGCCGCGGCCGTGTCGCGAGAGTACAGCGGCTGGCGCGGCGCCACGGCCGCATCTATCACATGAGCGGAGCCGCGGCCGCCGCACGCGATCTCTTCATCCGCGCCATGGGCGGCAAACGCATGCTGGGGCGGCAGGACTGGATCTACGACTGGCGGATTTCGTGATGTCATGCCCGGACATGACGCGATGTGCTAGTACACCGACCGCCCCGCGCGCGATGGCGGGGTGTGTGCCGCGGCGGGCGGCGCCACCGGCATCGCCGCTCCCGGCACGGTCTCGCGGCAACGGTTCTTCTGCCAGGCCTGTTCGGCGAATTTCGCCTGCCCACGCGTGGCAATATATTCGTTGCGATAGGCGACCTCCGCCACCACGGCGCCGCCGGCGCCAGTCTCCGCCTTCGCCATGAGCCCCTGCAATTCAGCCGTGCGCTCGGCCAGCCGCTTGCGCTCGGGTTCGAGCTGCTTGCAGTCATAGAGGTCGTATTTGGCCGGATCGGCAAATGCCGTCGACATGCTGTCGCCCATGTCGGCACAGCCCGGCAACGCCAGCGCAAGCGCAAGCACGGCGGCGACGCGGGCGCGTGAAAGTGGCAGGTGAACGAACGGCGAAACGAGCATCTGACCTTGGTAGAGCGAGGATGTTGAGATTGCCTAAAGCAGCCGGGCGTGTCGGGATTGAGGCTGCGGCGGGACGGACCTGAGGGCCTTCGCCCCAGCCTCACCGATGCTGCGAGAAGTCCTGTTTAAAACATTGAAAGCGCGGGCTTTCCGGCAAAATATCCCATTTCCACTTTGCCGCCAAACACGCTAAATATCCGCAGCTTCCTGCAAATGCGGACGTGGCGGAACTGGTAGACGCAAGGGACTTAAAATCCCTCGATGGCAACGTCGTGTGGGTTCGAGTCCCACCGCCCGCACCACGCTTCGCCCGGACGGGCTACGCGTGGCGCAGCCACGCCCGACCGGCGTAGCTTGAGCGAAACGAAAGTGAAGACGGACTGGCGCGGCGCCGACAACTCGTATCAACGAGCGGTCTGCAAGCCCTATTCACCGCTTGATCCGCAGCCGCCCCATGTAATCCCGCTTGCCGATCGGTACGCCGCGCGAGCGCAGGATGTCGTAGGCGGTGGTGGCGTGGAAATGGAAGTTCGGCAGCGAGAAGGACAGCAGGAAGGTTTCGGCGACAAAGGGGATCTTCGTCTCGCCGAACACGAACGTGACGTCCTTGCCTTCGAGCGCATTCACCTCGTCCGGCTTCAGCGCTTCGAGCTTGCCTTTGGCTTCCGTCACCAGCGCCTGCAGGCCGGCGTAGTCGAGCGGCTCGCTCCTGCCGGGCGGGTTGAACACGCCGCTCCTCAGCGCCTCCATCGCGCCGGCCGAGTGGTGCGCCACCGAGCGGATCTGGAAGCTGAACGGCGCCATGTCCTCGAACAGCCGATGCTCGACCACTTCGCCGGGCCCGACATTGCATTCCCTGCAATGGGCAAGGCCCTTCTCCAGAAAGCCCGACACCGCGCCGAGCGTCTGCAGATAGGTCGGCACGCTCAACTCATACAGCGAAACGGCCATGGCAGATTCTCCCAAGAGGTATGCTCGCAATCGAACGCGGGCTTTTTTTCAGTTATGATGCGATCCGCCCGATGGTAGCCCAACAAAGCGCCGGATCAAATCCATCATGAAGCAGTTCGCACCGAGCCAGCATGAAGATTTCGCGCGGCACGGAAAGACCGCGCCGCTCCGCATCGCGATCGCAGGCCTCGGCGCGATCGGGCTAAAGATCGCGGAAGCGCTTGACCGCGGCATCCCCGGCTGCGCGCTCGCAGCGGTTTCCGCCAACGACCGCGGCAAGGCCGCCGCGCGCCTCGCCTACCTTGCGCACCCGCCACCGGTCGTCGCGATCGAGGCGCTCGAGCCGCTCGCCGACCTCGTGGTCGAATGCGCGCCGGCGAACTTGCTGCCTGCCATCGCCGAGCCCTTCCTGCGCGCCGGCAAGACGGCGCTGGTGCTCAGTGCCGGAGCCATTCTCGTCAATGAACACCTGGTCGATCTCGCCCGCGAGCACGGCGGCCAGATCGTCGTGCCGACCGGCGCCCTGCTCGGCCTCGATGCGGTGGCGGCCGCCGCGGAAGGTACCATCCACTCGGTTCGCATGGTGACGCGAAAGCCGGTGCGGGGCCTTGCCGGCGCGCCCTATCTTGCCGAGCACAACATCCGCATCGAGGACATCACCGAGCCGTTGCGGATTTTCTCCGGCACCCCGCGCGAGGCTGCGATCGGCTTTCCCGCCAATCTCAATGTCGCGGTGGCGCTTTCGCTGGCCGGCATCGGGCCGGACAAGACCACGCTGGAAATCTGGGCCGATCCTGCGCTGGAGCGCAACGTGCACCGGATCGAGGTGATCGCTGATTCTGCGAGCTTCTCGATGCAGATCGAAAACGTGCCGTCGGAAAATCCCCGCACCGGACGCATCACCGCGCTGTCGGTGATCTCCTATTTGCGCAAGCTCGGCGCGCCGCTGCGGGTAGGTTCCTGATTTTGCAACGCAGGAACTTTGCGGGGGCGAAAATGTTGTCGTGCAGCAAATGGAGCATGACGACATGGCCGATGAACGAGATTCGTATCGAGATTCACTTGAGCGCGGCGAAAAAGACGAGCGCAAGCTGCCGCAGGATCCCCTCATCGACGAACAGCAGCCGGTCCCGCCCTTCCTGAATGAAGGACCGGAACTGGTGCGCGACAGCAATTGCTGACGCGGCCGATCGCAATTGGTTCAAGTTGGAACGGCGCCGAATGGCGCCGCTCGTATGATGGCCCGCCTGTTGCCGATGTGTCCGATCACGCCCCCGCGGCGGAGCCTGCAAGAAACTCGCGGTGCCGGCCGGGCGCGGCCTCAAACAGCGCCCTGGTGTATTCGTGCCGGGGCGCTGCGAACACCTCCGATGTCGTGCCTTGCTCAACGATGACGCCGCGCTGCATCACCGCGATGCGATCGCAGACCTGAGCTGCAACCCGCAGATCGTGGGTGATGAACAGCACAGCGAGATTGAACTTGCGCCGCACCTCGTCGAGCAGTCTTAACACCTGCGCCTGCACCGATACGTCCAGCGCCGAGACCGGCTCGTCGCCGATCAGGAGTTCCGGCTCCATGGCGAGCGCACGCGCAATGCAGATGCGCTGGCGCTGGCCGCCGGAAAACTGGTGCGGGTAGCGGTCGACCGCATCCGGCGACAGATGCACCACCGCCATCAGGTCGCGCGCACGCTGCAACGCCTCCGTGCGGGACAGGCCGAAATTCATCGGCCCCTCGATGATGGCCTCGCTGACGGTGCGGCGCGGATTGAGCGAGCGATAGGGATCCTGGAACACGAACTGCACCCGACGCCGCATCGGCCGGAATTGGGCTTCCTTCATCGCAGCGATGTCGGCATTGTCGATGCGGATCGCACCGCTGGTCGGCTCCACCAGCCGCGCGACACAGCGCGCCACCGTCGACTTGCCGGAGCCGGATTCTCCGACAATGCCGAGCGTCTCGCCGCGCCGCACCTCCAGCGACACGTCCTTCACCGCATTGACGATGCGCGCTTTCGGCTGGAACAGCGAACGCTTGCCGTAGGTCTTGAACAGTTTCTCCGTCTGCAGCACGACCGGCCCGCTCACCGGCACGCGCTTGGGCGGCGTCATGCTCGGCACCGAGGCGAGCAGCATGCGCGTATATTCCTCGCGCGGACTGCGCAGCACTTCCTCGGTCGCCCCCTGCTCCACGATGCGGCCGAGCTGCATCACCACGACGCGGTCGGCAATCTCCGAGACCACGCCGAAATCATGGGTGATGAACAGCACGCCGGTCTTCTTGCGCGCCTGCATCTCCCGCACGAGCTTGAGAATCTGCGCCTGTGTGGTGACGTCGAGCGCCGTGGTCGGCTCGTCCGCGATCAGCAATGCCGGATCGAGCACCAGCGCGGCCGCAATCATGATGCGCTGGCGCTGGCCGCCGGAAAGCTGATGCGGATAGGCGTTTATCATCTGCTCGGGATCGGGCAGATGTACCGCGCGCATGATGTCGAGCACGCGCTTGCGGCGCTCCCGCGGGTCGAGATCGGTGTGGACCTCCAGCACCTCGCCGATCTGATCACCGACCCGCTCGACCGGATTGAGGGCAGTCATCGGCTCCTGGAACACCATGGCCATGCGGGTGCCGCGGATCGCGCGCAGATCGGCATCCGGCTTGGTGGTGAGCTCCTCGCCCTCGAGCCGGACCGAGCCGGTCTCCACCGCCATCGCGTTCTTCGGCAACAGCCCCATCACCGCCTGTGCGGTGACGGATTTGCCGGAGCCGGATTCGCCGACGACGCAGACGATCTCGTTGGCGGCGACGGAAAGATTGATGCCGCGCACCGCATGCGGCCGGTCGCCGCGGCCCCTGATGGCGACGGAAAGATTGGTGATTTCGAGGACGGGCGCGCTCATCTCAGACCCGTTTCGCCATCTTGGGATCGAGCGTGTCGCGCAATCCATCGCCGAGGATATTGACGGCGAGAATGGTCATCGCGAGGAACACGCCGGGATAGATGATGTTGTGCGGGAACAGGCTGAACACCTGCCTGCCCTCGGCCATGATGTTGCCCCAGGTCGGCACCTCCGGCGGCACGCCGATGCCGAGGAACGACAGGATGGCCTCGACCAGGATGGCGGCCGCGCAGATGAAAGTGCCCTGCACGATCATCGGCGCGATGGTGTTGGGCAGCACGTGCCGCCACAGCAGTTTCGGCGTCGAGGTGCCGAGCGTCACCGCCGCCTCCACATACGGCTCTTCACGCACGCTGAGCACGATCGAGCGTACCAGGCGGACCACGCCCGGCACCTGCGGCACCGTGATGGCGATGATCACCGTCCATACGCTGGAGCGGAACAGCGAGACCATCGCGATCGCCAGCAGAATGGCCGGAATCGCCATCAACCCGTCCATGATGCGCATGATGATGGCGTCGAGGACGCGGAAGAAGCCGGCAAGCAGTCCGATGAACAGGCCGCAGGCGACGCTGATCACCGCCACGGAGATGCCGACCAGGAGTGAAATGCGCGCGCCATAGACCACGCGGCTATAGACGTCGCGGCCGAGCCCGTCCGTCCCGAACAGCGCGATCATCTTGATCCGCTCACCGGTGTCGGTCCGCATGAAGAATTCCGCGCCGGGAACCTTGTTGCGCGCGATCGGATTGATTGCGGTGGGATCGATGGTGCCGAGCCAGGGCGCCAGCAGCCCCATCAACACCACGATGACGATGACGGCGCCGCCGAACAGGACGGCCGGATTGAGCAGCAGCTGGCGAAATGCAGCGGCCGGCTTGACCGGCGCTGCCGCAATCGGGGTATCGAGGCTCAGGTCGGCCATCAGTAGCGGATCCTTGGGTCGAGCAGCGTGTAGAGCATGTCGACCGCCAGGTTGATCACGACGTAGGCGAAGGAGAACAGCAGGATCACGGCCTGGATCGTCGGGTAGTCGCGCGCCAGCACCGCATCGACCGTCAACCGGCCGAGACCCGGGATCGTGAACACGCTTTCGGTGACGACGACGCCGCCGATCAGCAGCGCAATACCGAGCCCGATCACGGTGACGATGGGCACCGCCGCATTGCGTAGCGCGTGGCGGAACAGCACCTTGCGCTCGATCTGCCCCTTCGCGCGCGCGGTGCGGATATAGTCCTCGGACAGCACTTCAAGCACGCTGGTGCGGGTCATGCGCGCGATCAGCGCGATGTAGATCACCGACAGCGTCAGCGACGGCAGGATCAGCCGTTCCACCCAGCCGCCGACGCCTTCTCCGATGCGCTGATAACCCTGCACCGGCAGCCAGCTCAAATAGACCGCGAACAGATAGATCAGGAGATAGCCGATCACGAACACCGGCACTGAAAAGCCGAGCACCGAAAAACCCATCACGACGCGATCGATCCACGAGCCGTGCCGGTGCGCCGCCAGCACGCCGAGCGGAACCGCGACCAGCACCGCGATCACGATCGTGAAGAAGGCCAGCGAAATCGTCGGCTCGATGCGCTCGCCGATCAGCTGGGCAACGGTCTTCTTGAAGAAGAAGCTCTCGCCGAAGTCGCCCGTCAGCACCTTGCCCGACCAGATGAAGAACTGCTCGATCATCGGACGATCGAGCCCGAGTTGCCCGCGGATCTGCGCCACCTGCTCGGTGGTGGCATTGTCGCCGGCGATGATCGCCGCGGGATCGGAAGGCGTGAGCCGCAGCATCAGAAAGATGAAGACCGCAACCACCAGCATCACGGGGATCGTGCCGAGCAGTCGCCTGAAGAAGTAGCCATACATCGACATGAACGCGCGATCCCCGAAAGCAAAACGGGCGGCGGAGAACCGCCGCCCGTTCGTCGTCACATCACTTCGTGATTTCCACGTTCCAGAGCACCGGCACCGGCGCAGTCAGGAAGCCCTTGACGTTCTTGCGCATCGCAACCGGCTGGATGTACTCGCCAACCGGAATTTCCGGCGTGAACTCGATGACGCGCTGCTGCACCGCTTCCGCGATCTCCTTCTGCTTGGCAGGATCGGTCTCGCGGGCGAAATCGTCGCGCAGCTTCTCGAGCTTCTCGTCGCAGGGCCAGCCGAACGAGGCCTTGTCACAGGCCGCATTCACGTAAGCCGTGGAAATCGGGTTCATCACGTCGGCGGTCACCCAGGCCGTGAGGAAGGCATTCCAGCCGCCGGCGCTGGGCGGATCCTTCTTGGCGCGCCGGGCGACCAGCGTCTGCCAGTCCATCGATTGCATGTCGACCTTGAAGCCCGCCTTCTCCATCAGCGATTTCGCCACCGGCGCGAGGTTGGTCAGGGCCTTGAGGTCGGTGGAGTGCATCAGCAGAACCGGCGTTCCGTCATAGCCCGCTTCCTTCAGGAGTTCCTGCGCCTTCTTGGCGTTGGAGGTGAGAAGGCCGTCCGTACCCTTGGTCGTGGCAAACGGCGTATCGCAAATGAACAAGGCCTTGCACGGCTTGATGTAGTTCTCGTCCCCGATCGTCGCCATCAGGAAGTCTTCCTGATTGAACGCGTACCACAGCGCGTGGCGGATCTTCGGGTTGTCGAATGGTTTGTGCAACGTGTTGGGGCGGAAGACGTATTGCGCCTTCAGCATCGGCGACACCACGATATTGATGTTCGGGTCCTTTTTCAGCGTCGGGAGCAGGTCGTGGCTGGGCTGCTCGATGAAGTCGATCTCCCCCTTTTGCAGCGCATTGATTGCCTGCTGCGCGTCGGAAATGGCACGCCATTCGACACGGTCCACTTTGACGACCTTGCCGCCGGCGAGCCCCGAGGCAGGCTCGGAGCGCGGCTTGTACTTGTCGAACTTGACGTACACGGTCTTGTCGCCGGGCTTCCATTCATCCTTGACAAAGACGAAGGGGCCCGAGCCCGTGAAATCCTCGATCTGTTTGTTGGGATCCGTCTCGGCGACGCGCTTGGGCATCATGAACGGCACATTGGAGGAAGGCTTTGACAGGCCGAGCAACACCAGGCCGGTCGGATCCTTGAGCTTGATGGTGAAGGTCTTGGCATCGACCGTGTCGATCGAGTCGACGAAAGTCATCATCTTCTGCCCGAGCGAGTCCTTGACGGCCCAGCGCTTGATCGAGGCGACGCAGTCTTCCGACGTCACCGGCTTGCCGTCATGCCACAACAGCCCTTCGCGCAGCGTGAAGGTGTAGGTCTTCTTGTCGGGGGAAGTCTCGTACTTCTCCACCATCTGCGGCTTGATATCGCCCTTCTCGTCCTGCGCGAGGAGCGTATCGTAGATCATGTAGCCGTGATTGCGGACGATGTAGGCAGTCGTCCAGATCGGATCGAGGATCTTCAGATCCGAATGCATCACCGTGCGCAACGTCGTCTGCGCAAGCACGGGCGTCGCCGCAACCGCAATGCCGGCCGTACACGCGGCAGCAAAAATGGCTTTCCTGAACACGTTCATTTTTCCACCTCCCTTGGCCCGGCCAGATCGATCCGGGCCATTGCCGGCAAGATTGACACAGTACCCCCACCCGGCCAAGCCGGGACCACGTCCGCCCGGCATCCGACTATCGGAGGTGCCTGCGGCAAAATCCCCAAGCTAAAAGCGTGCCAGAGTTCGACCAGGGACAAATTGTGCACCGGAACGTGAGGCCGGCGGCCTGCACATGCGGAGCGTGCCTTCCCGGCGAGGCTCGCTCCTTTGCGGTGTTTTCCGCTTTACAATTCGACCGCTGTTCCCTCTCGTATGCGGCGCAAAAACACTTGTCCAAAAACCGAGAGCTCCCCCATGAACCCAGCCAATCTTCCCTTCGATTCCGAGGCCATGCTGCAGGGGCTACGTCACTGGGTGGAATGCGAAAGCCCGACCTGGGACGCCGCCGCGGTCGAGCGCATGCTCGATCTTGCAGCACGGGAAATGGCAATCATGGGTGCGACCATCGAGCGCATTGCCGGCCGGCAAGGCTTTGCCGGCTGCGTGCGGGCGCGCTTCCCTCATCCGAAGCAAGGCGAGCCCGGCATCCTGATATCAGGCCATCTCGACAGCGTGCATCCGGTCGGCACCATCGAGAAGCTGCAATGGCGGCGCGAGGGCAACAAATGTTACGGCCCGGGCATCTTCGACATGAAAGGCGGCAATTACCTGGCGCTGGAAGCGATCCGCCAGTTGGCGCGTGCTTCCTTCACCACGCCGCTGCCGATCACGGTACTGTTCACGCCGGACGAGGAAGTCGGCACGCCGTCCACCCGCGACCTCATCGAGGCGGAAGCGGCGCGGAACAAATATGTGCTGGTGCCGGAGCCCGGCCGCGAGAACAACGGCGTCGTCACCGGGCGCTATGCGATCGCGCGCTTCAATCTCGAGGCGATTGGCCGGCCGAGCCATGCGGGCGCGACGCTCTCCTCCGGCCGATCCGCGATCCGCGAAATGGCGCGGCAGATCATCGCCATCGACGGCATGACGACCGCGGACTGCACCTTCTCGGTCGGCGTCGTGCACGGCGGGCAATGGGTCAATTGCGTCGCCACTACCTGCACCGGCGAGGCGCTGAGCATGGCCAAGCGCCAGGCCGATCTCGACAAGGGCGTGGAAAGGATGCTGGCGCTGTCGGGCACGAGCAACGACGTCACTTTCAAGGTGACGCGCGGCGTCACCCGCCCGGTCTGGGAGCCGGATGCCGGCACCATGGCGCTCTATGAAAAGGCCAAAGGTATCGCCAAGAATCTTGGCCAGGAGCTGCCGCATGGCAGCGCCGGCGGCGGTTCCGACGGCAATTTCACCGGCGCCCTGGGCATTCCGACGCTCGATGGCCTCGGCGTGCGCGGCGCGGATGCGCATACGCTGAACGAGCATATCATCGTCGACAGTCTCGGCGAGCGCGGCCGCCTGATGGCGGGCCTGCTTGCGACGCTGGAGTGAGCGCGTGATTCCGTTCAAGACCATTCGCGCACGCGCCGAGAAGCGCAAGGGCGGGCCGAAAGGACTTGCAAGGCTCCTGCCCGAAAGGCCTGACGGCAAGGCGCTCGCCAAGCTGGCGGACGACCGCATCCTCGCCGAAATGACCAGGCGGGTATTTTCGGCAGGCTTTGCCTGGAGCGTGATCGAGCAGAAATGGCCGGGTTTCGAGAAAGCCTTTCTCGGCTTCAAGCCGGCCAAGCTTGCGTTCCAGCCGGACGAATTCTGGCACGCGCTGCTGGAGGACAAGCGCATCGTCCGCAATGGTGCAAAGATCATGTCGGTGCGCGAGAACGCGCAATTCGTGCAGGCGATTGCCGCGGAACATAGCAGCTTTGGCAAGTTCCTGAGCAGATGGCCGGCATCCGACGAGATCGGCCTGCTCGATCTCCTGAGCAAGCGCGGCAGCCGGCTCGGTGGCAACACCGGGCAGATGTTCTTGCGCTTCGTCGGCTGGGATGGCTTTGTCACCTCAAAGGATGTCGTGGCGTGCCTGCGCGATGCCGGCATCGATATCGCGGAGGAAGTGAAGTCGAAAGGCGATCTTGCCAAGGTGCAGGCGGCGTTCAATGCCTGGGCCGAGGAGACAAAATTGCCCTACGCCCATCTTTCGCGCATCTGTGCCCTTTCGATTGGCGAGAACTATCCGCCGTAGCACTCGTCATTCCGGGATGGTGCGCAAGCACCAGACCCGGAATGACGTGATCAACCACGCCCATGCGGCATGCAAATCCGGTATTGCTTCGCAGCTTGCGCTGGCTGCAGCGACAAGTCTAACGTCGGCCGCCAGGATGACTGAACGAGACAACAATGACCCGCATCGCCGTTGGCGGCTTCCTGCATGAAACCAATACCTTCGCGCCGACCAAGGCCAGCTATGATGCCTTTGTGCATGGCGGCGGCTGGCCGCGGATGGAGATCGGCGCCAATGTGTTCAAGACATTGCGCCGCATCAATGTCGGGCTTGCAGGGTTCATCGAGGCGGCTGAAGCCGAGCGCTGGGAGCTTGTGCCGACAATCTTTACCGCGGCCACCCCCTGCGCCCATGTCACCGTAGATGCATATGAGCGGATCGCGAAAATCATGGTCGACGGCATTGCCGCGGCAGGCCCGCTCGATGCCGTCTATCTCGATCTGCATGGGGCGATGGTCGCAGAGCATCTCGACGACGGCGAAGGCGAAATTCTCGCGCGCGTGCGCAAGGTGATCGGCAAGGAAGTGCCGCTGGTCGTCAGCCTCGATCTGCACGCCAATGTCACGCCGGAGATGGTCGAACACGCGGATGCGCTGATCGCCTATCGCACCTATCCCCATGTCGACATGGCCGAGACCGGCCGCGCCTGCGCAAGGCATCTCAAGCTGCTGCTTGAGAAGAAACAGCGCTTCGCGAAGGCATTCCGGCAAATACCGTTCCTGATTCCGATCAGTTGGCAGTGCACCAACGATGAGCCGACCAGGGGCATTTACCAAAAGCTCGCCGCGCTCGAGAGCCATGCGGTGCCGACCTTGTCCTTTGCGCCCGGCTTTCCGGCCGCCGATTTCATCCATTGCGCGCCGAGCGTGTTTGCCTATGGCCGGACGCAGGCTGCGGCGGACGCCGCTGCCGATGCGATCGCAGCCCTCGTTGAAAGTCATGAGGATGATTTCGACGGCAGGATCTATTCGCCCGACGAGGGCGTGCGCCATGCCATGGAACTGGCGAAGACTGCCCAAAAGCCTGTCGTCATCGCCGACACTCAGGACAATCCCGGCGCCGGCGGCGATTCCGATACGACGGGCATGCTGCGCGCGCTGGTGCGCAACAGCGCGCAGCGCGCCGCAACCGGCGTGATCTACGATCCGGAAGCGGCCAGGACTGCCCATGCGGCGGGTGAAGGCAGCACGATTACGCTGGAGCTCGGCGGCAAGTCCGGCATTCCAGGCGACGCGCCTTACAAGGAGACCTTCATCGTCGAAAAGCTCTCGGATGGAAACTTCATCGCGCCCGGACCCTATTTTGGCGGACGCGTGATGGAAATGGGGCCGTCCGCATGCCTTCGCATCGGCGATGTCCGCGCGGTGGTGGCCTCGAACAAGACGCAGCTCGCCGATCAGGCGATGTACCGCTATGTCGGCATCGAGCCGACGAAGCAAAAAATCCTCGTCAACAAGAGCTCGGTGCACTTCCGCGCCGATTTCGAGCCGATTGCCGAGACGCTTCTGATCTGCGCGGCGCCCGGCGCAATGCCGGCCGATACCGCCGACCTGCCGTGGACGCGGCTCAAGCCCGGCATCCGCATCAAGCCGAACGGCGCTGCCTTCAACCCAGCGACAAAGTCACGCTCAACCGGATAAGAGAGATATGCCCACCATCGAACGCATCGACGGCTATGCCGACGAACTCACCGCCATCCGGCGGGATCTGCACGCGCATCCCGAGATCGGCTTCGAGGAGGTGCGCACGTCGGGTATCGTCGCGGAGAAGCTCAAGGGTTGGGGCATCGAGGTGCATCGCGGGCTCGGCGGCACCGGCGTGGTCGGGGTGCTCAAGGGCAAGGGCAACGGCAACAAGCGCATCGGGCTGCGTGCCGATATGGACGCGCTGCCGATGGAAGAGAACACCAACCTGCGTTGGCGCTCGACCATTCCCGGCCGTTTTCACGGCTGCGGCCATGACGGCCACACCACCATGCTGCTCGGCACCGCGCGATACCTGTCCGAGACGCGCAATTTCGACGGTACCGTGCATTTCATCTTCCAGCCGGCCGAGGAAGGCCTCGGCGGCGCGCGCGCCATGATCAAGGACGGGCTGTTCGAAAAGTTTCCCTGCGACGAGCTATACGGCCTGCACAACGCGCCGGATTTGAACCATGGCGAAATCGCCATCCTCCCCGGCCCTGCGATGGCCGGCGCCGATTTCTTCGACATCGTCATCAACGGCTACGGCGCCCATGGCGCGATGCCGGAGCGTTCCAAGGACGCCGTCGTCATCGCCATGACGGTCGGCAAGGCGCTGCAGACCATCGTCAGCCGCAACGTCGATCCTCTGCAATCGGCCGTGCTCTCGATCACCCAGATCCATGCCGGCTCCGCTTATAATGTCATCCCGGGTGAGGCGAAGCTGTGCGGCACGGTGCGCGCCTTCTCCGACGACGTCCGCCGCCTGATCCGCGAACGCATGCGGGCGATCTGCGCCGGCATGGCCGCCGCCTTCGAGGTCGAGATCGACGTCGACATCCGTGACATCTTCAGCGTGCTGGTGAACCAGGAAGAGCAGTCCAGGGTGGTCGAGGAAGTCGCCCGCACCGTGGTCGATCCGTCGAAGGTCTTCACCCGAGCACAGCCGAAGATGGGCAGCGAGGACTTTGCCGACATGCTGCACGCCATTCCCGGCGCCTATTTCTGGGTCGGCCATGAGGGCTCGGTGCCGGTGCACAATCCCGGTTACGTGCTGGATGACAAGATCCTGCCCATCGGCGCCAGCATGTTCGCCCGTATCGTTGAAACCCGTCTCCCGGCAGGTGCCCATGCATAAGACCAAACAAGAAGACGCCGTCACCTCGCTTCACGACCTGTCCGCCGTCGACCTGATCGCCGGCTACAAGGCCAAGCAGTTCTCGCCCTCGGAAGTGCTGGAGGACGTGATCGCGCACATCGCGCGCTGGGAGCCGCACATCAAGGCGCTCTACGCCTTCGATCCCGACGGTGCGCGCAAGGTGGCGAAGGCCTCCACCGACCGCTGGAACAATAGCGAGCCCGTCGGCGTGCTCGACGGCGTGCCTGTCACCATCAAGGACAACATCGCCACCAAGGGCCAGCCGATCCCGCTCGGCGCGGCGAGCGTGCCGCTGGTCGCCGCCGAACGCGACGCTCCGCCCGCCGCGCGGCTGCGCGAAGCGGGCGCGGTGATCTTCTCGAAAACCACCATGCCGGACTACGGCATGCTCTCGTCCGGGCTGTCGAGCTTCCACCCCCTCACCCGCAATCCGTGGGACCTCAGCAAGAATCCCGGCGGCTCGTCCGCAGGCGCAGGCGCAGCAGCGGCAGCCGGCTACGGCCCGCTGCACCTCGGCACCGACATCGGCGGTTCGGTCCGTCTGCCCGCGACCTGGTGCGGCCTTGTTGCGCTGAAGCCGAGCCTCGGCCGCGTGCCGATCGACCCGCCCTATGTCGGCCGCGTGGCAGGTCCCATGACGCGCACGGTGGACGACACCGCGCTGATGATGAGCGTGCTTTCAAAGCCGGACCGCCGCGACGGCATGAGCCTGCCGGCGCACGACATCAACTGGAAGGCACTGGACAGATCGCCGCGCAAGCTGCGGCTCGGGCTGATGCTCGATGCCGGCACGGGCCAGGAACTGGAGAAGCCCGTGCGTGACGTCGTGGTGAAGGCCGCCAAGGCATTTGAATCCGCCGGCGCCGTCGTCACCGAGGTCGACGGCATCCTGTCCCGCGAGATGCTCGACGGCATCGACGATTTCTTCCGCGCGCGCATGTGGGCCGATTTATCCAAACTGCCCGAGAAGGAGCGCGCCAAGGCACTGCCCTACATCCTGCAATGGGCCGAGCGAGGAGCAAAACTTTCCGGCGTCGATGTCATCAACGGCTTCAACCAGACCATGGCGATCCGCGCCGCGGTGGCAAAGCAGTTCTGCGAGATCGACTATCTGATCTCGCCGGTTTCGCCTGTGGTGAATTTCCCGGCGGAGTTCGCCGCCCCCATCAACGACCCGCAAAAGCCGTTCGAGCACATCGCCTACACCCTGCCGTGGAACATGTCGGAGAATCCGGCCGTGTCGATCAATGGCGGCTACGACAAGCATGGCTTCCCGATCGGCATTCAGATCGTCGGCCGGCGTTTCGACGACATCGGCGTGCTCGGCATGGCCAAGGCCTTTGAGGGCCTGCGCGGGGCGCAGAAGCCCTGGCCCTCGCCGCCGAAGAAGTAACCGTCATTCCGGGGCGTCGCACAGCGACGAACCCGGAATCTCGTGCCATAACCGATCGAGATTCCCCGGTGCGCAATTGCGCACCTGAGGTCTGCGCCTTGCGGCGCATCCCGGAATGACGAGCAAGAACCCGCGAAGGAAGCACCCATGGCGTATGAGACGATCAAGTACGAGGTTTCGGAACAGATCCTCACCATCACCCTGAACCGGCCGGAAAAGCTCAACGCCTTCACCGGGCAGATGCAGCAGGAGCTGATCGCCGCCTTCGATGCCGCCGACAAGGACGACAATATTCGCGTCATCATCGTCACCGGCGAAGGCCGCGCCTTCTGCGCCGGCGCCGACCTCTCCTCCGGCGCCGACACCTTTGACCGCGACGCGCGGCGCGGACCGGTCAAGCGTCTCGCCGGCGGAACGGTCGATTACAGCGACCCGCAGGTGCGCGACGGCGGCGGCCAGGTGACGCTGCGTATCTTCAAATGCCTGAAGCCCGTCATCGCCGCGGTGAACGGCGCGGCCGTCGGCATCGGCGTCACCATGCAGCTTGCGATGGATATCCGCATCGCAAGCGAGGCCGCGCGCTTCGGCTTCGTGTTCTCCCAGCGCGGCATCGTGCCGGAGGCGGCCTCGAGCTGGTTCCTGCCGCGCATCGTCGGCATCTCTCAAGCTCTGGACTGGTGCTACACGGGCCGCGTCTTCCCGGCACAGGAAGCGCTCGCCAGCCGCCTCGTCAGCAAGGTAGTGCCGCCGGACCAGCTCCTGCCGACGGCCCGCGCGCTGGCGAAAGAGATCGCCGCCAAGACCGCACCGGTGTCGGTGGCCCTGATTCGCCAGATGATGTGGCGTATGCTCGGCGCCGACGATCCCATGGAAGCGCACAAGGTCGACAGCCGCGGCATCTATGCCCGCGGGCGCTCGGATGACGTCAAGGAAGGCGTGGTGTCGTTCCTGGAAAAGCGCCCGGCGCAGTTCAAGAACAAGGTGTCGAGCGACATGCCCGATTATTTCCCGTGGTGGGACGAGCGGGACTACAGGTGACTGTATAGCAGTCATCCCGGGGGCGATGCGAAGCATCGAGCCCGAAATCTCGAGATTCCGGGTCTGGTGCCAGTGCACCATCCCGGAATGACGGCATCAATCACTCCATCATCAGCGCCACGCGCCCGATTGCCTTGCGATCGATCAGAAGCCGCATCGCCTTCGCGCAATCCTCGAGCGGCAGCCGATGCGATACATTCGGCCGCAGCTTGCCCGCTTCCGCCCATGCGAGCAGCTCCTTGAGCCGCTTCTGGCCGAGTGCAGGATCTTTCCGCACCGCTTCGCCGGCGCGGACACCAAGCACGCTCGCGCCCTTGATCAGCAGCAGATTGGTCTTTGCCAAACCAATGCCGCCGGTGAAACCGATGACCAGCAGCCGCGCGCCCCAGTTGATGCAGCGCATCGAGTTCTCGAACACCTCGCCGCCGACGGGATCGAACACGACGTCCGCGCCACGGCCGTCGGTGATGCGCTTCACCGCATCGCGGAACGGCTCGCGGTCGTAACGCACGAGATGATCGGCGCCGCGTGCCCTGGCAATCGCGAGCTTCTCGTCGCTCGAGGCCGCCGCGATCACCATCGCGCCCAGCATCTTGCCCATCTCGACCGCGGCGAGCCCCACCCCGCCGCCGGCACCATGCACCAGCAGCACCTCGCCGGGCTTGACTTGCCCGCGATCGATCAGCGCGTGATAGGCGGTGCCGTGGCCGGCGAGAAACGTCGCGGCCTCCGCATAGTCGAAGGTCGAGGGCATTGGCGTCAGCTGCGCTGGTGTCACCACCGCTTCGCTGCAATAGGCGCCATGACGCATCTTGACGATCACCCTATCACCAACGCTGACGCCCTTCGCAGCGCTGTCCACCTCGACGACATCACCGGCCGCTTCCACGCCGGGCGTAAACGGCAGCAGCGGCTTGAGCTGGTACTCGCCGGCCACGATCAGCACGTCGGGAAAATTGATGCCTGCGGCGCGAATGGCGACGCGTACCTCGCCCGCCCTCAAGGGCACGGACGGAATTTCCTCCAGACGCAAGGACTCGGGCGGGCCGAGCTCGCGGCAGACGACGATCTTCGGCATCAGGCCGCGCTCGCCTTCTGCCGCTGCAAGGCCTCGCGGATCAGCGGCAGGCGGTCATTGCCGAAATACATGTCGGTCTTGCCGACGAAGATGGTGGGCGAGCCGAAGCCGCCGCGCGCCATCACTTCTTCCGTGTTGGCCTTGAGCTGGTCCTTGATGGTCTGCTCGCCAATTGCGGCTAAGAACTTTTGCGGGTCGATACCCACGCTCTTGCAGATATCCGATAGCACCGCGTCCTGCGAAATGTCCTTGTCGCCGCCCCAATAGGCCTCGAACACGGCGCGCGCGAACGGCACCATGTCCTTGTTGCCGAGCCAGATGCAGCCGCGCATCGCCTTGACGCTGTTCACCGGGAACACGGTGGGCGGCATCTTGATCGCGAGCCCCGCCGAGCGCGCCCAGTCGGCGAGATCCTTTGTCATGTAGCGCGCCTTCAGCGGCACCGGCTTTTCCCGCTGCGCATAGACGCTGGGGTTGACGGTATTGAAGATGCCGCCGACCAGGATCGGCCGCCAGGTGATGTCGGCGGAAAACTCCTTCGCCAGCGGCTGGATGTTGTGCCAAGCGAGATAGGTCCAGGGGCTGGAGCAGTCGAAGAAGAATTCGATCATGGATATTTCCTCGTTTGATTTTTGACCCTCATCCTGAGGAGTGAGAGTGGTCACGTCCTCCCCAGCACTTCCTTCGCCATCTGCCCGAACATCACCTTCCGCGTCTCTTCGTTGAACGGCTCCTTGACGAACTTGCCGATCGCAAGCCCCGCCTGCAGTCTTGGCCGCGCGCGCAAGATCGCGTACCAGCGCTTCACGTTCGGATAGTCGTCGAGCGAGAAACCTTGCGCCTTGTGCGTCATGGTCCAGGGAAAACAGGCGATGTCGGCGATGGAATAATCATCGCCCGCAACATAGGCGCCGGTCTTGCCGAGCTGGCGGTCGAGCACGCCGTAGAGCCGTGCCGCTTCGTCGCGATAGCGCTCGATGGCATAGGGGATCTTTTCCGCCGCATAGAGCGCGAAATGGCCGTGCTGGCCCAGCATCGGACCCAGCCCGCTCATCTGCCACATCACCCACTGGATGACATTGGAGCGTGCCCGCATCTCCTTCGGGAGGAAACGCCCGGTCTTGTCGGCGAGATAGATCAGGATGGCCCCGGTCTCGAACACCGGGAATGGCCCGCCGCCGTCGGCAGGCGCATGGTCGACGATGGCGGGGATGCGGTTGTTGGGGCTGATCGCCAGAAATTCAGGGCTAAACTGCTCGCCCGCACGGATATTGATCGGGATGACCTTATAGGGAAGCCCGAGTTCCTCCAGCATGATCGAGATTTTCCAGCCGTTCGGCGTAGGCGCGTAATGCAGGTCGATCATGGCTCGCGATCATGCCTCCCCTTGAGGCTACCCCGGTGGGACTTTCGTTGTTCTGTACCTCAACCATAAGACATGGCATGGAGGCACTCAATCATATCAAACCATGCTCTCCGGGAGGCTACCATGCTGTTTCCAACCACCATCGCAGGCTCCCTGCCGAAGCCGGAATGGCTGGCCGAGCCGAACATGCTGTGGGCGCCATGGAAGGCCAAGGGCGACGAGCTTGCCCGCGCCAAGCGCGATGCCACGCTGCTGGCGCTAAAGATACAGGAAGACGCCGGCATCGATATCCTCACCGAGGGCGAACAGGCGCGGCAGCACTTCGTGCACGGCTTTCTGGAAAAGGTCGACGGCATCGACTTCGCCCACAGGGTCGAGATGGGCATCCGCAAGGACCGCTACAAGGCGATGGTCCCGCAGGTGGTAGCGCCGCTGAAGCTGAAAGGCCGCGTGCATGCCGACGAGGCGCGCGTCGCCCGCTCGCATACTGCGCGGCAGTTGAAATTCACCCTGCCCGGTCCGATGACCATCATCGACACCGTCGCAGACGGCCATTACGGCGACCGCGTGAAGATGGCGTTCGCCTTTGCCGAGCTCCTGAACGAGGAAGCCAAAGCGCTGGAGGCCGACGGCATCGACATGATCCAGTTCGACGAACCGGCCTTCAACGTGTTCCTGGACGAGGTCCCCGTGTGGGGCGTCAAGGCCTTGGAGCGCGCCGCGCAGGGCCTGAAATGCGCCACCGCCGTGCACATCTGCTACGGCTACGGCATCAAGGCCAATGTCGACTGGAAGGGAACGCTCGGCAGCGAATGGCGGCAATACGAGGAGATCTTCCCGGCGATCGCCAAGAGCTCGATCCAGCAGGTCGCGATCGAATGCCGGAACTCGAAGGTGCCGCTCGATCTTCTCGCGCTGCTCAAAGGCAAGAAGATCCAGGCCGGCGTGATCGATGTCGCCAGCGACACCGTCGAGACCGCCGAAGACGTCTGCAAGGTGATCGACGACGTCTCGAAGTTCGTCGCCAGGAGCGACATCATCGCCACTACCAATTGCGGCATGGCGCCGATGCGGCGCGATATTGCGGAAGCCAAGCTGGTGGCGCTCGGCGCGGGCGCGAAACTGGCGCGGCAGCGGCTCGGCTGATCGAACGCTGCTTCAGGCTTGCCGCGCGCTCGGGTGCAGAACCGGCTGAAATCCGGCCGCCAGGGCGCGCAAGGTCGAGGGCGGCGTGATCAACATCGCCTCCCCAACCGACTCGCCCGCCTTGCGATAGCCGGCAAAACTCCAGCGCCGCGGCCTGCCGCTGACAATCACGTAGCTGCCCTCTCCCGCCTGGACCATCGCCCCCTCGGGTAGCTTTTCCAGTGGCATCGGCAACGGATGCAGCCGCTTCCTGCCACGATCCAGCCGCTCGCGATGCAGGACGGCGTCGATGTCCTTTGCCAGGAGATTGGCCGCGCCATTGCCCTTTTCCCAAAATCTGCGGAAACGATTGGCGTCGTCGCGGCGGCAGTAGAAGCATGGCCGATGGCCGGCGGCGAGAGCCGTGGCCTCATCGAGAAAGAACAACTCGGTCCAGCTTCGCCCACCCATCACCTCGCGCCGCCGGCCGCGGAATTCGCAGAGGCAGACCAGCCAGGCGGGGTTCGACCAGCGCTTTCTCAACAGCGTCTTCGTCGCGGGATCATGGATGATGCCGCGATTACCGGTGAACAGGCCGCGGTGCGGATCGGCGAGGATGTCGCCCAGCGGCGTGACGCGGTTTTGCAGGGGCATTTTCAGTCACCGTCATTCCGGCGCGATGAGCAGCATCGAACCCTGGAGCGCCCTTGCGCTCCCGAGAATCTTGAGATTCTCAGGGGCGCAATTGCGCCCCATAGTTCGCCTCTTCGAGGCGCCTTGGAATGACGGACACTTCACGACCTGCCGCCGTGCAGCGGCGGCTGATACGACAGCGCGGTGTCCCACGGGAAGTGGATCCAGGTATCCTGCGACACTTCCGTGATGAAGGTGTCGACCAGCGGTCGTCCCTTCGGCTTGGCGTAGACGGCGGCGAAATGCGCATCCGGCATCATCGCGCGCACCAGCCGACCGGTCTTGCCGGTATCGACGAGGTCGTCGACGATCAGAAGTCCCTTGCCGGTGCCGCCGCCGAGTTTTGCCACCGCATCCGAGACGCCCTTGAGAACCTGCAGGTCGCCCTGCTTGTCGTGGTCATAGCTCGCCACGCACACGGTATCGATGACGCGCAGGCCAAGTTCGCGCGCGACGATCGCCGCCGGCACAAGGCCGCCGCGGGTGATGGCGACGACGGCGTGGAACGGGCCGACCTCGTTGAGCCGCCAGGTCAGCGCCCGGCAATCCCGGTGGAACTGGTCCCAGGACACCGGAAATGCCTTTTCCGAGTTGTTGTCAGCCATACGGGTACCGCAGCTATGCCGACTTCCGCGCTGCATGCAGCGCCGCCAGCATCTCCTTCACCGCCGTCATGGCGGCGTTGAGCTTCTCCGGATCGCGCGAGCGGACCACGAGGTTGGTGTTGGGCCGCTGGTCTTCGTCCATGAAGGGATAGCTGCCGATGATGGTGTCGGGATGGGTATTGGCGATATCGCGCAGGGGGCCGCCGACGTCGCCTTCCCGCGCATTGGCGCGCACCGATTCCGACAGCATCCGCACGCCGGACCTCAGCTTGGGCGCGACAATATCCATCATGGCCTGCATGATGGAGGGCACGCCGGCCATCACGATCACATTGCCAAGCTTGAAGCCGGGCGCCAGGATGGTCGCGCTCTGGATCAGTTCTGCGCCGTCGGGAATGCGCGCCATGCGCAGCCGCGCCTCATTGAGGTCCTGTCCGCTCCAGCGCTCGCGAAACCGCGCTACCACTTCCGGGTGGTGGTCGATGCCGACGCCGAACGCCTTGGCGACGCTATCGGCGGTGATGTCGTCATGGGTCGGGCCGATACCGCCTGTCGTGAACACATAGTTGTAGCGGTTCCGCAGTGCATCAAGGCCTGCAACGATCTCGGCCTCGTCGTCGCCGACGATGCGAACTTCCTTCAGGTCGATACCGATATTGGTCAGATACTCGGCGATGAAGCCGATGTTCTTGTCCTTGGTCCGGCCGGACAGGATCTCGTCGCCGATCACCAATATCCCCGCCGTGACGATCTCGCTCATGTCTCTTCCTCACCCTGCCCCGTTGTATCTGGGGTCATCTGACATTGCCGCGGCAACGCCTTGAAGTCACGGGCTTTTGCCGCCGAAATAAGCAACCGTAAGCCAGATTTTCAGGCATCCCCGTTTTCCATCCTTAGCAAATGCCGCAAGCCAATGCATATCGTGCTGGCCCGGGCCTTGCTACCATCCCGCCAAGTCATGCACTCTCTAGCGCCCCCAATCCGAAGTTCGCACCGCCTCGCAGCACCCACCTTTGCGAACTTCGGCTTGGATAAGGGCGCTAGAAAATTGTGATTTCTGGTGTCGCTTTGGTTCAGAAGTTCTCTAAACGGACTCGCGGCGGGTGAATAGAGAACTTCTGAACCAAACCGACACTGCGTGACTCGAAGGACAGTCAGGGGTTTATGGCAGTTGCGTTCGACGAAATGAATGGCCCCGGCGGGGATATCCGCCCGGCCTATCGGGAGCTCTCCCGCTGGCTGAAGGAGACGCCACCGGACGCGCTGGAATATCGGCGCCAGGAAGCGGAACTGCTGTTCCGCCGCATCGGCATCACCTTCGCCGTCTATGGTGACGCCGAGGCCACTGAGCGGTTGATCCCCTTCGACGTGATCCCGCGCATCATGTCGGCCAAAGAATGGACCCTCCTCGAAAAGGGGCTGAAGCAGCGGGTGCGCGCGCTGAACATGTTCCTGCGCGACATCTATCACGGCCGCGACGTGCTGCGCGCCAATATCGTCCCTGACGATCTGATCTTCCAGAATCCGGTGTTTCGGCCCGAGATGAACGGGCACGCCGTGCCGCATGACGTCTATGTCCACATCGCCGGCATCGACATCGTGCGGGTGGACGCCGAAAACTTCATCGTGCTGGAGGACAATGCCCGCACGCCATCGGGCGTATCCTACATGCTGGAAAACCGCGAAATCATGATGCGGCTGTTTCCGGACCTGTTCGCACGCCACCGCATCGCGCCGGTGGAGCGCTATCCGGACGAGCTGCTCGCCGCGCTTCGCTCGGTGGCGCCGAGCAGCGCTACTTCCGAGCCGACCGTGGCGCTACTGACGCCCGGGGTCTACAACTCCGCCTATTACGAGCACTCCTTCCTCGCCGACAAGCTCGGCATCGAGTTGGTCGAAGGCCGCGATCTCGTCGTCAAGAACGATGAGGTGTTCATGCGGACCACGGAAGGACTGAAGCGGGTCGACGTGATCTATCGCCGCGTCGACGACGATTTCCTCGATCCCCTCACCTTCCGCCCCGACTCCGTGCTCGGCGTGCCCGGGCTGATGTCGGCCTATGCGGCCGGCAATATTACGCTGGCAAATGCGGTGGGTACCGGCATCGCCGACGACAAGGCGATCTATTCCTACATGCCGGAGATCGTGAGATTCTATCTCGGCGAGGAGCCGATCCTGAAGAACGTGCAGACTTGGCGCTGCCGCGAGCCGAAGGATCTCTCCTACGTGCTCGACAACTTGAGCGACCTCGTCGTCAAGGAGGTCCACGGCTCGGGTGGCTACGGCATGCTGATCGGACCTGCCGCCACCAAGGCCACCATCGAGGCCTTCCGAGACAAGCTGAAGCGCGAGCCGGAGGGCTTCATCGCCCAGCCGACGCTGGCACTCTCGACCTGCCCGACCTGCATCGAAGCGGGCCTTGCGCCGCGTCACGTCGATCTCCGGCCGTTTGTGCTGACCGGCAAGGACCACGTTACCATCGTGCCCGGCGGGCTGACGCGGGTGGCGTTGAAGGAAGGCTCGCTGGTGGTGAATTCCAGCCAGGGCGGCGGCACCAAGGACACCTGGATCCTGGACGAATAGAGATGCTGTCGCGCACCGCCGAAAACCTGTACTGGCTAGCCCGCTCCGTCGAGCGCGCCGAATATATCGCGCGCACCATCGACGCCACCCTGCGCGTCACCGCGCTGCCCGCCGCCTATATCGGCAAGACGAACGAGTGGGAATCGGCGCTGCTGACGGCGGGCGTCAGCGCGAGCTTCCACGAGGCCTATGAGGAAGCGAACGAAGCCAACGTCGTGGAGTACCTGTCGTTCTCCACGGTCAATCCGTCTTCCATCAGGAACTGCATCGAGAACGCCCGCCTCAACTCCCGCTCAGTCCGCACCGCACTGACCTCGGAGATGTGGGACACCATCAACAGCTCCTGGCTGGAACTGCAGGAGGTCTGGAGCAAGGGCACGTCCTCGCGCGAGGAACTGGCGAAGTTCTTGCGCTTCGTGCAGGAGACCTCGCTGCGCTTTGATGGTTCCGCCTACCGCACCATGCTGCGCAACGACGCCTTCTGGTTCTCCCGCCTCGGGCTGCATCTGGAGCGCGCCGACAACACCGCGCGCATTCTCGACGTGAAGTATCACGTGCTTCTGCCCGAGGAGGAGCATGTCGGCGGCCCGCTCGACTACTACCAATGGACCTCGATCCTGCGCTCGGTCTCGGCGCTGACCGCCTATCACTGGGTCTATCGCGAGACGCTGAAACCGTGGCTGATCGCGGACCTGTTGATCCTCAACGACACGCTGCCGCGCTCGCTCGCCAGCTGCTACAGCAATCTCGTGCGCAATCTCGACCAGATCGGCGTCGCCTATGGCCGCCAGGGCCCCGCGCAGCGTCACGCCCGCGGCATCCGCAACCGCCTCGAGCACAGCAACATGGACGACATCTTCCAGCACGGCGTCCACGAGTTCATCCAGGAATTCATCGCCGACAATTCGCGGCTTGGCGAGATCATCACCAGGCAGTATTTGATCTGATTACCACCGTCATTCCGGGATGGTCCGAAGGACCAGACCCGGAATCTCGAGATTCCGGGTTCGCGCTGGCGCGCGCCCCGGAATGACGGAAGAAAAGTTGAACGCCCCATGCGCCTGCGAATTGCCCATACCACCAGCTACCGCTACGAGCCGGCGGCTACCGGCGTCATCCAGATCCTGCGCATGACGCCCGGCAGCAATGATAGCCAGTATGTCGCGGAATGGCAGATCGACGTCTCCACCGACTCCCGCCTCGACGTTCACGAGGACGCCTTCGGCAATGTCACCCACGTGCTGACGCACGGGCCGGTCGAAGAGCTCGCCATCCATGTCGAGGGCCTGATCGAGACACAGGACACCGGCGGCCTCCTGCGCGGCAGCGACGAGCGTTTTCCGGAGAGCCTGTTCCTGCGCTCGACCCAGCTGACCGCGGTCAACCCCGCAATGGCGCAGTTCGCCCGCGAACTGCGCGCAGAGGCAGGCGACGACGTGCTCGGATTCCTGCATTCGCTCCTGGTGCAGATCTACGAGCACATGACATTCGACGAGAGCCCGACCAACAGCGGCACGTCGGCTGCCGAAGCCTTCACCCTGAAGCGCGGCGTCTGCCAGGACTATGCGCACATCTTC
>DASWVJ010000217.1:0-28469 GCA_036406295.1 Bradyrhizobium sp. | reverse complement strand
ACGGCGAAGTCGTGTGGTCCTGGCGCCGCGACCCTGGCGTCTATCCCTGCCGGCCTGTGCGGGCGGGGCAACGGTGACAATAAAGGCCGCTCACCGGGGAGAGTACGTATAAGCCGTAGCACCATTGCGCAGGGGATGCCGGAATGCCTCCGCTGAACCTGTATGCTCGTGTGCGTTTTCTTTGCGCATTTTGGCACACGAGACCGCGGGTGCAGCGTGCACCCGGCATTCCCTGCGCCCTCTGACCAAGAGGGAGCAACGAGATGGCGCAACCCGGGTGAAAACATGCCGCGGGAATGAACGCGCATGTTTGCCCGTCATTGCGAGGAGCGACAGCGACGAAGCAATCCATGTCGCCGCAAGTCGTGAGATGGATTGCTTCGCTTCGCTCGCAATGACGATTTGGTTGCCTGTTCGAAAGCTGTATCAGCAAACTCACTGTCGTCCCCGGGCAAGCGAAGCGCGACCCAGGATACTTAACCACAGGATTGAATTGTTATGAAGGCTGTGGCCCCGACGTTTCAACGACTCAACCCTGTGGTTCCCAAATGCTTCGCGTTCCCCGAGGTCGAAATCGTGGTGGGCGGCGTTCCGATTTACGGCCGGTCCGGCCTAATGATGAACGACCAGGACCGGATGTGCGCCAGGGCGGAATCGGCTAGGCTAGCCGGCATGGAATCGCCCACCCGCCAAATCCACCTCGTGCCCCCGCCGGACCGCCGTCAGTCGGAGACGGCGCTGGCGATCGCGCGCGGCACGGCGCGGCTGCTGCGCTCGCTTGGCTTTGCCTGCGTAGCCGAATTGCCGCTGCCCTCCGGCCGCCGCGCCGACCTCGTGGCGCTGAACGAGCGCGGCGAGATCTGGATCGTCGAGATCAAGTCCTCGGTGGAGGATCTGCGCGCCGACCAGAAATGGCACGAATACCGCGCCCATTGCGACCGGCTGTTCTTCGCCTTCACGGCCGATCTGCCTTGCGAGATCTTTCCGGCCGATACCGGCCTGATCGTGGCCGATGCCTATGGTGCCCACATGCATTGCGAGGCGCCCGAGCATCGTCTGCTGGCGGCAACGCGCAAATCGATGACCGTGCGCTTCGCCATGGCCGCCGCGCTGCGGATCAACCGTCTGTTCGACCCGCAGGGGCACGAGGAGATTTAGCCGCCTGCGGAGAAAGTCCCGGCAGGCGGAACGTTCTTTGCTTGGAGATGTCGATGCCTTCCGATTCCCGCTCGCCGCGGCTTGCTGTCCTCATCGATGCCGACAACACGTCCGCGAAAATTGTCGATGGACTGTTCGAGGAGATCGCGAAGCTCGGGGAGGCGAGCGTCCGCCGGATTTACGGTGATTTCGCCAACCCGCGATCGAAGGGCTGGACCGATGTGCTGGCGAAGCACGCCATCATCCCGCAGCAACAGTTTGCCTACACGACCGGCAAGAATGCATCCGACATCACGCTGGTCATTGACGCCATGGACCTTCTGCATAGCGGCCGGTTCGACGGATTCTGCCTCGTCTCCTCCGACAGCGACTTTACCCGGCTTGCCGCCCGCATCCGCGAACAGGGAGTCGACGTCTTTGGCTTCGGCGAGCACAAGACGCCGGAAAGCTTCCGACAGGCTTGCCGAAGGTTCGTCTACACCGAAAATCTGCAGGCGCCCGTCTCGACCAACCAGGACGCCGCATCGGTCCGGAGGCCGCTGGAGCCGGCCAGCGCGGCGACGCCCATCATCAGGAAGGTGATTACGCAGATGGAGAGCGAAGACGGGTGGGTAACCCTGGGAGAGGTCGGCAAGCAGCTTGCAAATCTCGCGTCGGACTTCGATCCGAGAACCTATGGCTTTCGCAAGCTCAGCGACCTTGTCCGGAAGACAGGTGCGTTCGACCTCGAGGAACAGAAAGGTGGGGCTGTCCGGATTCGCAGGAAAAGCATCGCAAAGACGCCAGCAAGACCGAAAGCGGCGGCGAAACCGGCAAGTTGACCCTCATCGTGAGGAGCGCGGAACGCGCGTCTCGAAGGATACAGGCCCGCTTGAGGCTTCATGGTTCGCCCGGCGATGCGAAGCATCCTCCGGAGACGCGCGAAGATGCGCTTCTCACCATGAGGGGAAGCAGCGAACCCGGCGGCCTTCCTTCTCCGCCACCTCGGCCTATATGAAGCCCGGTTCCAACTTTCCGAAGAACGCTATTGTCTGAACAATTTTCCCTCTTTGCAGAAAAGTCCCTCGCTCCGGAGGGTTTGCGCTACGCTGCGGACTTCATCCCGGCTGACTTCGAGAGGGAACTGATCGAGCGCATCGCGGCGCTACCGCTGCAGCCGTTCCAGTTCGGCCAATACGAGGGGAAGCGCCGCGTCGCCTCGTTCGGCTACCGCTATGACTACACGATGCGCCGGCTGCAGGAGGCCGCGCCGTTCCCGCCGTGGCTCAAGCCTGTAATCGCCGCTGTCGACACCTTTGGCGGCCCGCACACCGAGATCGCGCAGGTTCTCTGCACCGAATACGACACCGGCGTCGGTATCGGCTGGCATCGCGACAAGCCGCAGTTCGACCGCATCTTCGGCCTATCGCTGGGCTCGCCCTGCAAATTCCGCTTTCGCCGGCCGATGGGGGCGAAGTGGCAGCGCTTCACCCTGAATGCGGAGCCGCGATCGATTTACATGATGGGCGGTCCGTCGAGGTCGGAGTGGGAGCACAGCATTCCCGCCGTCGAGGCGCCGCGCTACTCCATCACGTTCCGCACGATGCGCGAGAAGGCCTGATGACGCGACGAACCGGCAGCGCGGATCTTCCTCTCCACGGCGGACGTGTTCCGCACTGGCTCGGGGAGCGCATGGCAACGCTCGGCGCGATCATCACCCAGGCTGTCGTCCATCACTACGGCCGCGACGAGTTTCTGCAGCGGCTGTCGAATCCGTTCTGGTTCCAGTCCTTCGGCGCCGTCATGGGTATGGACTGGCATTCATCGGGGATCACCACCAGCGTGATCGGCGCGCTGAAGCGTGGGTTGGCGCCGCTGCAGGGCGAACTCGGCATTCACGTCTGCGGCGGCCGCGGCAAGCACTCCCGCCGCACGCCGGAGGAATTGACTGTTCTCGGCGACCGCATCGGGCTCGATGCGCCGGCGCTGGTTCGCGCCAGCCGGCTGGTGGCGAAGGTCGACAGCGCGGCCGTGCAGGACGGCTTTGAACTGTATCTGCATGGCTTCTTCGTCACCGACGACGGCAAATGGACCGTGGTGCAGCAGGGCATGAGCGACGCGCGACGCCAGGCGCGGCGCTATCACTGGCACTCGGAGAAGCTCGAAAGCTTCGTTGACGCGCCGCATGCCGCCATCGACGGACCAGTGCAGGGCGAGATCGTCAATCTCACCGACCGCGGCGCAGCGCCGTCACGCATGGCCCAACTGGACTTGCTGGAGGCGCTTGGGCCTGACGGCATCGCGCAGGAATACGCTGCCCTGCAGAATCGCAGCGCCAGCCAGCCGGTGTTGCCGTATCTGGTCATGCCCGCGCATCACGATGTCCGCGCCAGTGACGTCTTTGTCCGCCGCTTGCACGGCACGCTTGCCGCGGCTGCCGAGCAGGGACCAAAGGATTTTCCGGAGCTGCTGCTGAGCCCCGGTGTAGGCGCCCGCACCGTGCGCTCGCTGGCGATGGTGGCCGAAGTCGTCCACGGCGCGCCCTATCGCTTCCAGGATCCCGCGCGGTTCTCGCTCGCGCATGGCGGCAAGGACCGTCATCCCTATCCGGTGCCGCTCAAGATCTATGATGAAACCATCCGCGTGCTCAAATCTGCGGTGCAGCAAGCAAAGCTGGGACGCGAGGAGCGAATGGGCGCGCTGAAGCGGCTCGATGCCCAGGCAAGGCAGCTGGAGCCGACCGCGAGTGGCCCGTCCTTCGACGCGTTCGTCGCCGGCGAGCGCACCCAGTCGGCCGCGCTCGGCGGCCGCTCGGTGTTCGGCTGGGAATCAGAGCTTCCCGCCGGCAAGACCGGCCCGGCAGAATCGTGAGGTGCTTGCGGTGTGCGAGTTACCGCGGCGCGCGCTTCGCCAAGATCCGCTGCAAGGTGCGGCGGTGCATGTTGAGCCGGCGCGCGGTTTCCGAGACGTTGCGGTTACACATCTCGTAGATGCGCTGGATGTGCTCCCAGCGCACGCGATCCGCCGACATCGGGTTGGATGGCAATTCCGACTTCTCGGTGCCGGTCGCCAGCAGGGCTGCGACGACGTCGTCGGCGTCCGCCGGCTTGGAGAGATAGTCGACGGCGCCCATCTTCACCGCGGTGACGGCGGTGGCGATGTTGCCGTAGCCGGTCAGTACGATGGCACGCGCATCGGGACGCTTGCGCTTCAGCGCGGAGACGACGTCGAGGCCGTTGCCGTCGCCGAGCCGCAAGTCGACCACCGCGAAGGCCGGCGCCGCGCGGCCGATCTGCGCCAGACCGTCCGACACTGTGTCGCACGAGGTGACCGTGAAGCCGCGCGTCTCCATGGCCCGCGACAGGCGCTCCAGGAACGGCTTGTCGTCCTCCACGATCAGCAGCGAGCGGTCGGCATGGTCGGTGAGTTCGGGGGCGGCAGCGGTCAAATCGAATATCCTGTTGTGACGGGTCCTGAACATACGGTGCGACGGGTCCTGCACATATGGCGCGTCAATCCGTCGCTGCCAAGGCCGTAAAAGGTCAAAACCGGCGCGGCGAAATACCGCTGTAGATTCGTTAAGTCGTTGACTCCTCGACGGGTTCCTCCGTCTCGAAGCGGCTGCGCGGCCATGCGATCTGCACCACGGCGCCGTGGTCGGGGAAGGTGCGGTTGGAAAACGAGACCTTGGCTCCCGTGCGCTCCAGAAGGGTGCGGGCGATGAAGACGCCAAGCCCGAGGCCCCTGCGGGCGCCGTCATCGGCGCTTGGGCGGCGCGATACGTATGGTTCGCCGATGCGCTTGAGCATGTCGGGCGCAATGCCCGGGCCGTCGTCGGAGATCACGATCTCGACGGTCTCGCTGTTCCACCATGCATTCACCTCGACGACATCGCGGGCGAAGTCGACGGCGTTCTCCAGGATGTTGCCGACGCCATAGAGGATTGCGGGATTGCGCGCGCCGACCGGCTCGCGGGTGGGGGAGACTGCGATGCGCACCTTGATGTCGACGCCGAAATCGCGATGCGGCGCCACCACCTCCTCGATCAGCAGCGACAGCTTCATGCGGTCGAACGGCGCGCCGGAGGAGGAGAGCTGCGCGATTTTCGTCAGGATGTCGCGGCAGCGCGTCGCCTGCTCGCGCAGCGTTCTGAGGTCGGCGGAGAGCGGCCCCTCGGGCACCGCCTTCTCCAGCTCGCGCGAGATCAGGAAGATGGTCGACAGCGGCGTGCCGAGCTCGTGTGCGGCGGCCGCGGCCAGGCCGTCGAGCTGGGTCAGATGTTGCTCGCGTGCCAGCACCAGCTCGGTGGCGGCGAGCGCATTGGAAAGCTGACGGGATTCCTCGGTGACCTGGAACGCGTAGAGGCTGGTGACGCCGATGGCGAGCGTGATGGAGAGCCAGACGCCGAACAGATAGATCGGCGGCAGCACCAGCGGGTCGTCGGAATCCCAGGGCAGGGGGTAGTGATAGAACACCAGGTTGGATGCACAGGCCACGGCGACAAAGCCGAGCGCAATGGTCATGCGGACCGGCAGCGCAGTGGCGGAGATCAGCACCGGCGCAAGGAACAGGAACGAGAAGGGATTTTGCAGGCCGCCGGTCAGGAACAGCAGGCCCGCCAACTCGACGATGTTGAGCGCCAGCAGTGCGGCGGCATAAACCGGTTCCAGCCGCTGCATCGGATTGAAGATGGTCTGCACTGCCAGATTGATCAGCGCCGACAGTCCGATGACGACAAGGCAGGGAATGACCGCGAAATCGAAATTCAGTCCCTGCGAAACGATGAAGACGGCGGCGAGCTGGCCGAGCACGGCGAGCCAGCGCAGCCGCAGGATGGTGTCGAGGCGAACATAGCGGCTCGGATGGCGGAATTCGGAAGGCGCTACGTCGGTCATGTCAGGAGTTTACCCGCCTGCCCGCGCGATCACAAATGAGCCAGACCGACGCAAAGCCTTGCGCTCGCCCCGCCGATAGCCCAATGAACGGCCTATGACGCTGCTCGCCGATGCGCCCGCCAAGTCGCCCGCCGCCGACCCGAAATCGGCGGCGATCGATGTCGAGCGTCTCGTCAAGGTCTACAAGACCACCCGCGCGGTCGATGACGTCACTTTCCGCATCGCGCGTGGCAGCATTACCGGCCTGCTCGGCGGCAATGGCGCCGGCAAGACCACCACCATTGCCATGATCATGGGGCTGGTGCTGCCGACTTCCGGCCGCATCGATGTGCTCGGCCATCCGATTCCCGAAGAGAGCGATGCCGTGCGTGGGCGGATGAATTTCGAAAGCCCCTATGTCGACATGCCGATGCGGCTCACGGTGCGGCAGAACCTCACCATCTTCGGCCGCCTCTATGCCGTTCCGGATTTGCGCGCGCGCATCGCGCAGCTGGCCGAGGATCTCGACCTCAACGATTTCCTCGACCGCGCCAATGGCAAGCTCTCGGCGGGGCAGAAGACGCGCGTGGCCCTGGCGAAGGCGCTGATCAATGAGCCGGACCTGCTTTTGCTCGACGAGCCGACCGCCTCGCTCGATCCGGATACCGCCGACTGGGTCCGCCGGCATCTTCAGAACTACCGCAAGAGCCACAACGCCACGATCCTTCTGGCGTCGCACAACATGCTCGAGGTCGAGCGGCTCTGCGACCGCGTCATCATCATGAAGCGCGGGCGGATCGAGGACGACGACACGCCGGAAGGCATCATGGCGCGCTATGGCCGCGACACGCTGGAGGAGGTTTTCCTCGACGTAGCCCGCGGCCGCGACCGCAGGGGCGCGCGATGAGCGAGCTGGCGGTGCGAGAGCAACAGGGGATTGCGCTGCATCGCGTGGGCGCGATGGTGCTGCGCTACTGGTATCTCTTGCTCTCGTCCTGGCCGCGACTGCTCGAGCTGATCTACTGGCCGGCGCTGCAGATCATCACCTGGGGCTTCCTGCAAAGCTATATCGCGCAGAACGACAGCTTTTTCGCCCGCGCCGGCGGCACGCTGATCGGCGCCGTGATCCTGTGGGACATCCTGTTCCGCGGCCAGCTCGGCTTCTCGATCTCGTTCCTGGAAGAGATGTGGGCGCGCAACCTCGGCAACCTGATGATGAGCCCGCTGAAGCCGATCGAATTCCTGATCGCGCTGATGGTGATGAGCCTCATCCGGCTGGCCATCGGCGTGATTCCGATGACGGGGCTTGCCTACTTCTTCTTCGGCTTCAACTTCTACTCGATTGGCCTGCCGCTGATCGCGTTCTTCTGCAATCTGATCTTCTTCAGCTGGTCGATCGGGATCTTCGTGTCGGGCCTCGTGCTGCGCAACGGGCTTGGCGCCGAGAGCATCGTCTGGACGCTGATGTTCGGCGTGATGCCGCTCGCCTGCATCTACTACCCCGTCAGCGTGCTGCCCCACTGGCTGCAATATGCCGCCTGGGCGCTGCCGCCGACCTATGTGTTCGAGGGGATGCGGGCGCTTCTGATCGACCACACCTTCCGGACCGATCTGATGTTTGATTCGCTCGCCATCAACGCGGTGCTGCTCATCGCCTCGTTCCTGATCTTTCTGGCCCTTTTGCGCAGCGCCAAACGGAACGGATCGCTGCTCGGGGGTGGCGAATAAGTCACATTTCCCTGTGAAATTTCGGGAGTTTTTGCATTTCTGCCCCCAAACATTAACTAATCGGTACATTGACGCTTTATTTGCCAGCCTGCAGTATGCTGCGGCGCAAAACAGGTTTGAGGGAACACATGCCGATTGGTGAGTTTGGTGGCGCACCGCCACGGGCAGGCGAAGGCAGCCCGGCACTGACGACGCCGATGTACTGGATGTACGAGATGGCTCACGCCTCTCTCAATCCGGCCCGTGCCGTCACCGACGCCACCAAGATCCTGTTTCAGAATCCGCTCAACCCCTGGACCCACACCCAAGTCGGCAAATCCGTCGCCGCCGCCTGTGAACTGTTCGAGCGCACCACGCGCCGCTACGGCAAGCCGGAATGGGGCCTCAACGAAACCACGGTCAACGGCGTGCGCGTCCCTGTCGAAGTCCGCTCGGTGTGGGAGAAGCCGTTTTGCCGCCTGCTTTACTTCGATCGCAAGGTGACGCGTCCGCTGCAGACGCCGGCGCCGCGGGTGCTGATCGTTGCACCGCTGTCGGGTCACTATGCGACGCTGCTGCGCGGCACGGTCGAAGCCTTCCTGCCGTCCCACGAGGTCTACATCACCGACTGGGCCGATGCGCGCATGGTGCCGGCCACCCTCGGCCGCTTCGATCTGGATGATTACGTCGACTACCTCATCGAGATGCTGCATGCACTCGGCGGCAACATGCATGTGATCGCGGTGTGTCAGCCGTCGGTGCCCGTGGTGGCCGCGGTCTCCGTCATGGAGGCCAACAGCGATCCTTATGTGCCGATATCGATGACGCTGATGGGCGGCCCGATCGACACCCGCCGCAATCCGACCGCGGTGAATGCGCTGGCCGAGGACCGCGGCATCGAATGGTTCCGCAACAATGTCATCAGCAAGGTGCCGTTCCCGCATCCCGGCGTGATGCGCGACGTCTATCCGGGTTTCCTCCAGCTCAACGGCTTCATCAGCATGAACCTCGACCGGCACATGGACGCCCACAAGGCGCTGTTTGCCAATCTGGTGAAGGGCGACGGCGATCTCGTCGACAAGCATCGCGAGTTCTATGACGAGTATCTCGCGGTCATGGATCTGCCCGCCGAATATTACCTGCAGACCGTCGACCTCGTTTTCGTCAAGCACGCGCTGCCCAAGGGCGAGATGACCCATCGCGGCCGCCCCGTCGACCCCTCGAAGATCCGCCGCGTGGCGCTGATGACGGTGGAAGGCGAGAAGGACGACATCTCCGGGCTCGGGCAGACCGAGGCGACGCATTCGCTATGTCCGCTGATTCCCGCGCATCGCCGCGTGCATTACGTGCAGAACGGCGTCGGTCACTATGGCGTGTTCAACGGCTCGCGCTTCCGCTCGGAAATCGTGCCCCGTATCAACGATTTCATGATCTCGGCGGCGACGAACAAGAAGCCTTCACTGGTGGTGGCGGCACGAGCGGCCGAATAACGGAAACCCGAACGCGAATCTGGCTCGGGCTTAACCTCCTGAATCCGCACATGGAATTCGGATTCGCGGCCGTTTGAACGAATGAGTCGAGACTCAGTTTTTGAGCCTCCCATTTGGACCGGAATTGACCTAAATTTTGTGGTTCCAGCCCCAGCCTGTAGGGGCAACGAGCCCTCCGACCCCTGTATATTGGGCAAATGATTTGTTTTTGCGCCGACCGATTTCCGTGGCGCCGGATGTGGCAAATTCCGGGGGAACTACTCCTCCCCGGACTTCCAGACATGGCTACTCGCGCGCTCCTCTACCGGCGGCCCGCCGAACCCTCGACTCTCGTGGTGTCTCACGGCTCGCAATTTTTCTCGATCAAGCTCCGCCGGCACCGGCGCGCGCGTCGCTACACGTTGCGCATTCACCCCACGGACCGCGGGGCGATCCTGACCATGCCGCCGCGCGGCACCATCGCTGAGGCGAGGGACTTTGCAAAGATGCATGGTGGCTGGATCGCCGCGCGCCTCGGCCGCCTGCCGAAGGCCGCGCCCTTCCAGCCCGGCACGGTGATTCCGCTCCGTGGCGTGGCGCACCGGATCGTGCATCGTGCCGGCGAGCGCGGCACGGTGTGGACCGAGACGCGCGACAGCGGCGAGAAGATTCTGTGCGTGGCGGGGGGCGTCGAGTTCACCGACCGCCGCGTGCACGATTTCCTCAAGCGCGAGGCCCGCAAGGAACTGCACAAGGCCTCGCTGGCCTATGCGGAAGTGCTCGGCGTGCGGGTCAAGCGGGTATCGATCCGCGACCAGTCGAGCCGTTGGGGTTCCTGCACCTCGGCGGGCTCACTGTCCTATTCCTGGCGGCTGATCCTCGCGCCACCTTTCGTGCTGGATTATCTCGCCGCCCATGAAGTGGCGCATCTCGTCGAGATGAACCATTCGCCGCGGTTCTGGCGCGTTGTGGGGCGCATCTGCGACCACGTCGAGCGCGCAAAAACCTGGCTCGATACCCACGGCAACGATCTGCATCGTTACGGGATCGAGGAATAGGGCGCTTTCCGTCCCCAAGCCTACCGTAGTCATCGCCCGCTCATGCGGGCGATCCAGTATTCCAGAGACAGTAGTGAGCAAACCGAGAGGTCGCGGCGTACTGGATACCCCGCGTGCGCGGGGTATGATCACCGAGTGCGTAGCGGCGTGCTAATCTAGCGACCACCCCCGAACAGCCGGTCGACCAGCCAGCCGTCGAGGCCGGCGGCGGATTCCGGCCGGGCAGTCGGGTTCGGCGGCGGCGAGGAGGCGCGGGACGGCGGTTGACGATAGCCGTTGTCCGGCGCGATTGGCCGGGGCGGCTGAGGGGCGCGTGCCGGCTGCGGGGCGACGCTCGACTGCGACGACGCGGTCTGGAAGAAGTTCGACAGGAAGCCGCCGGCGCCGCCGCGCGATGTCGGCAGGCCCGCCACCGGTATGCCTTGATGGGCCGCGCGCATGAAGCGGGTCCAGACTTCCACCGGCAGGCCGCCACCGGTCGCCTTCTTGGTCGGCGAGTTATCGTCGTTGCCGAGCCAGACGCCGGTGACGAGATTGGCGGTGTAGCCAATGAACCAGGCGTCGCGGAAATCCTGGCTGGTGCCGGTTTTGCCGGCCGCGGTCCAGCCGGGAATGTCCGCTTTCCGCGCGGTGCCGCTGACGAGGGTCTCCTGCATCATGGCGTTCATCATCGCGACATAGCGTGGCTCGATCACCTGGTTGGGCGGATCGGCCTGGCGCGCATAGAGCAGTTTGTTGCCCTCCATGGTGCGGATCTTCGTCACCACATGCGGCGAGACGCTCTGGCCGCCATTGGCGAACGGCGCATAGGCGCCGACGAGCTCGGTAACCGAGACTTCCGAGGTGCCGAGCGCGATCGACGGGTTGGCCTCGAGCTTGGAGGAAATGCCGAGCCGGTGTGCGGTGCGCACGACGTTCTTCGGCCCGACTTCGATGCCCAGCCGTACCGCGACCGTATTGAGCGACATCGCGAGCGCCTGGGTCAGCGTCACCGAACCGAAATATTCGTGGGTGTAGTTCTCGGGCCGCCAGCCCTTCAGATCCAGCGGCGCGTCCTGACGGATGGTCTCCGGCGTCAGCCCCGCCTCCAGCGCGGTCAGATAGACGAACGGCTTGAAGGCCGAGCCGGGCTGGCGCTTGGCGGTGACGGCGCGGTTATATTGGCTGTCCGCATAATTGCGCCCGCCGACCATGGCGCGCACCGCCCCGTCCGGCGTCATTGCGACCAGCGCACCCTGCGTAACATTGAACTTCACGCTCTTTGCCGCGAGCTCGTCGATGATGGCGGCTTCCGCCACGCTCTGCAGCTTCGGATCGATGGTGGTCTCGACCACGATGCTTTGGTCGATCTGGCCGACCAGATCGTCCAGCACTTCGCCGATCCAGTCGGCGACATAATTGACGGTGCCGGCGCCGGCCGGCTTCACATGGTAGGAAGGGTGGCCGATCGAGGCCTGCGCCTGTGCGTCCGTGATGAACCTGGCGTCTGCCATCGCGGCAAGCACGATCTGCGCGCGCTGCTCGGCGCCTTCCGGATTGCGGTTCGGCGCCAGGCGCGACGGCGACTTGACGAGGCCGGCGAGCATCGCAGCTTCCGCGAGCGTGACGTTCTTGGCCGATTTGCCGAAGTATTTCTGCGCGGCCGCCTCCACGCCATAGGCGCCGGAGCCGAAATAGACACGGTTGAGGTACAGCTCGAGGAGCTCGTTCTTGGAGTGCTTGCGCTCCAGCCAGAGCGCGAGCTCGACCTCCTGAAGCTTGCGCTTGAAGGTGCGCTCCTGGGTGAGGAACAGGTTCTTGGCGAGCTGCTGCGTCAGCGTCGAGCCGCCCTGCGATACGCCGCGGTGCAGGACGTTGGCAACCGCGGCGCGCGCGATGCCGACGGGATCGACGCCGTGATGCGTATAGAAGCGGCGGTCCTCGATGGCGATAAAGGCCTTCGGCAAATACGGCGGCAGATCCCTCAGCGCAACATTGCTGCCGGCCATTTCGCCGCGCGTGGCCAGCACGCTGCCGTCGAGGCCCACGATCTGGATGGTCGGCGGACGCTTGGGGATTTCCAGCGACTGGATCGGTGGCAGATGGGCGCCGACCCAGATCACGAGGCCGATGACCATGATTACCGCCCAGAGCGACAACACGGCGCCCCAGTAGACGAGGCGTCCGAGGCGGAAGCGCCTTCCTGATTTCGCGCGTCGTTTGGCGCCGCTCTTGCTCACGCGAGGCTTGCGCTCCGGGGGCGGGGTCGGGGCATCGTCATCCGCCTTTCGTTTGGCGGACTTCTTCGGCTTTTCTTCGGCGTTGGGAATGCGATCCCTGGCGTCGAGGCGCAAATCCGCCATCGCGGCCGCAAGCCCAAACCGCGGCTCCTTTCGTACGCCGCTCCTTTTCCGTCCCCACGCCATACGCAACGTTGTCCACACCGGTCCCCGCCGCACGCTACGGTGCGGACTTTAAGGGCCGGTTAGCGAGAGGTTAATGCGGGATTAGGAGCTGAGGCGGGCCGTGCTAGAACGCCTCGGCAAAAGGGAGAACGGCATGGGCCATATCGATCCGACCAGGGAAGTATTCGCGCAGTTCCGCGACAATGATCGCGAAGGCCCGATCCACATGCTCAATCTGGTGCGGCTGCGCGCGCAGGCCGCCTATCCGGACGGACGCAAGGCGACCGGCGCGGAGGCCTATGCGGCTTATGGCCGCGAGAGCGGGCCGGTGTTCGAACGGCTCGGCGGGCGGATCGTCTGGCAGGGAAGGTTCGAGCTGATGCTGATCGGTCCGCAGGACGAACGCTGGGACCATTGCTTCATCGCGGAATATCCGTCGGTCGCCGCCTTCGTCGAGATGATCCGCGATCCCATCTATCGCGAGGCAGTGAAGCATCGCCAGGCGGCGGTAGAGGATTCCCGCCTGATCCGCCATGCCGTGCTGCCGGCCGGCAAGACGTTTGGGGAGATACCGAACTAGCTCGGAATCGCAGGGTAGGCAAAGCAAAGCGTGCCCATCTTCAAGAGCGCGCTCGTACGGGGGCACGGTGCAAGCGCATTTGCCCACCTCAAGAGTTCAACTCGCGGGGGCGACCTAGCCCGCGGGGCCCGCGTCCTCGAGGATCGGGACGAACAGCTCCCAGCGCTCGCCGTTGAACTTCATCATCTGCAGCTGCTTGTTGACGCAGTAGTCGGTGGGCGAGGTGTTGATCTTCATGCCGGGCAGGCCGAGGTCGAGCACGACGTCCTTCAGATTGGCGGCCTGCTTCATCACGTTCTCACGCGTCAGGTCGTCGCCGCACTGCTTGAGCACTTGCACCCATCGCTTGGCGCGCGAGTGTGGTGGATGCCATGGTGCATTGCAAGGCGAGCGGTCGTGCAGCGCTCAGGCGAGCCAGAGCATGATCAAGGCGAGGGCGGCAGGTGCGGCCTGCACAAAGAGAATCCTCCGGCTGACGGAATACGCTCCATAGGCACCGGCGATGATCACGCAGAGCAGGAAGAACACCTTGATCTGGAAGGCGAAGGCAGGAGCCGGATGAAACAATCCCCAGAGCAGGCCGGCGGCAAGGAAACCGTTATAGAGGCCCTGGTTGGCGGCGAGCACAGCCATGGCGTCGGCCCGCTCCTGGCTGTTGCCGAAGGTCTTCAGGCCGATCGGCTTGGTCCAGAGCAGCATCTCTAGGATCAGGAAATAGACGTGCAGTATGGCGACCAGCGCCACCAGAACATTGGCGATCACGATCATGTTTTCCCCCACCGTCCGGTTTTCGGGTGGACGCTAACATGGCCGGCGTGGAGAGTGCGAGATATCCGTAACTTCGGGACACGCCAATGAATGCCGGCAGGCCTGACACCTTTCGCCTCGACCGCTTGAAAACCCCGATCGGCGTCGCGCTGCTCGTGACCGACGAGGACGGCGTGCTGCGCGCACTGGATTGGGAAGATCATGAGCCGCGGATGCGCCAGCTGCTGCGGCAGCAATGCGGCGCGGTCGAACTGAAGAATGCACAAGCGCCCACCGCGATGAAGACCGCACTGTCGGCCTACTTCAAAGGCGAGCTCGATCGCCTCGCTGATATCACGTGGCGCGCCAACGGCACGCCGTTCCAGCGCAAGGTGTGGACGGCATTGCCGAAAATTGCCGCGGGCTCCACGCTGAGCTATGGGGCGCTGGCAGCCAGGCTCGGCTCGCCGCGCGCGATGCGCGCGGTGGGGCATGCCAATGGCGCCAATCCGATTTCCGTCGTTGTGCCCTGTCACCGCCTGATCGGCGCCGACGGCTCGCTCGTGAAATATGGCGGCGGGCTCGCGCGCAAACGCTGGCTGCTGCGGCACGAGGGGGTAGAGGTGTAGTGCTTGGTCGGAACATTGACCAGAGGCGGGCGTCGCTCTGATGTCCAGATTCTCTGACAATGCGGCGTCCCAGTGATAAACTGAATGTTGGACAGTTCCCTCATCAGAGCAATGAAAAGAACGGAGGGTTGGCCATGAAACGGCTGATATTCATTTCGCTTTTGATGCTGTGGGCGCAAGCCGCCATGGCGGCTTCCCCCACGATCGTCGATCGCGACTATGTCGCCGCGGCTATCGCGCGCAATGCGGTTGTGTGGGACGTGCGGCCTCCGGCTGCCTATGCCAAGGGACACATCGCCGGCGCGATCAGCATCGGCGATGCGGCGAAAGTCCTGCGTGATGAAAATACCGAGGATTTCATCACAACGGGCCGCATCGAGAATATCCTCGGTTCGGCGGGTTTGGATCCGCATCGCGAAATCATCGTCTACGGCAGCCGCGGCACGTGGAATCCCTATTTTGGTCTCTACGCTCTGCAGTATTTCGGCGGCACCAACGTCCGCGTCTACCATGACGGCATCGAGGATTGGGTCGCCGCGGGTCGAGCGATCAGCTCCGACGCCGCGCAGCTCCCGCCGGTTGCGCTCAAGCTGGAGATCAATCCAGCAGTAGCGGTCACGACCAAAGAAATGGTCGCGCGGCTGAACGACACAAATGTGCAGATCGTGGACGTACGCACTCCGCAGGAGTTCGCGGGCGAAGATATCCGCGCGATACGTGGCGGTCACATTCCGGGCGCAATCAACGTCCCATACGAACAGAACTGGATTGATCCCGAGACCCCCGCCAAGCTCGCGCGCAAACAGACCACCAATAGCGGCGGAATGTCACTTAAGGGGACTGAGGATCTGAAACGATTGTACTCAAAGCTCGATCCCGGCAAGGAAACCATCGTTTACTGCCAGAGCGGCGCGCGGGCGTCGGAGACCGCGGGCGTGCTTCAGCAGCTGGGCTTCACAAACGTCAAGGTCTACGACTCGTCGTGGCTCGGCTACGGCAATACTCTCGATGCGCCCGCCAATAACGTGACGTTTTTCAATGTGGGGCTGTTCAACTCGCGTTTGTCTGCGTTGCAGGACCGGGTCAACCAGCTCGAGAAGGAACTCGCCGAAGCGAGAGCCCGCAAGTGATGTGCAACGCTGGTCACGCGGAAGGGACGCATCGGCGTCCCTTCTTTATTTTGCGGTCCACGAGAACCAATCGGCTTACGGCGCGCCCTGCCAGGCGCGAGAGACTTACGCCACCGGCTGCGCGGCTTTCTCTTCCTGCGACAGCAGGTGCAACAGCGCGCTCTTGATCGCGGCCTGCCGGGTCGGGGCGCTGATCTGTGCGCCCAGCAGGTCGGTGACGTAGAACACATCGCGGGCGCGCTCGCCGAAGGTCGAGACATGCGCCGATGCGATGTTGAGGTTGAGCTTCGAGATCGCGGTAGTCAGCTCATAGAGCAGGCCAGGCCGGTCGAGACCGGACACCTCGATCACGGTGTAGCGGTCGGACCACTGGTTGTTGATGGTGACTTCGGGTTCGACCACGAAGGCGCGCACCTTGCCGTTGCCCTTGGCGGTACGGCGCGCCACCACCTCGGGCAGACGCAGCTTGCCTTCCAGCACCTGCTCGATCATCTCGCCGATACGCGTGGCGCGGCGGCCTTCGTCCTCGTCGCGGTCGTATTCCCTCGATATCGCGATGGTGTCGAGCGCGCGGCCGTCTGTGGTGGTGTAAATCTGCGCATCGACGATGTTGGCACCAGCGGAAGCGCAGGCTCCCGCGATGATCGATAGCAGCCAGGGATGGTCGGTCGCGAGTATCGTCAGCTCCGTGACGGCGCGCGCCTCGTCGAAGCCGACATTGATCGCAAGCTTGTGGCCGGCCTGCTCGCTGGCGCGGATGAAGCGCGCCTGGCGGATCTTGCGTGGCAGCTCCACCTTGAGCCAGTAGGCCGGATAATGCCGGCCGATATAGGCGTTGAGCTCCGCTTCCGGCCATTCGGTGAAGGCTGCGCGGAATTCTGATTGCGCCACGGCAATGCGCTGCGCGCGGTTGACTTCGGAGAAGCCGCCGGTCAGGACCGGTTCGGTCTCGTAATAAAGCGTGCGCAACAGCTGCGCCTTCCACCCGTTCCACACCCCGGGGCCGACGCCGCGGATGTCGGCGGTGGTCAGGATCGTGAGCAGCTTCATCTGCTCGACCGACTGCACCACGGCGGCGAAATTCTCGATGGTCTTGCGGTCGGAGAGGTCGCGCGACTGCGCGACCGTCGACATGGTCAGATGCTCCTCGATCAGCCAGGCCACGAGCTCGGTCTCGGCTGCGGAGAAGCCGAGCCGCGGGCAGAGCCGCCGCGCCACCTTGGCCCCTGCAACGGAATGATCCTCGGGCCGGCCCTTGGCGATGTCGTGCAGCAGCGTGGTGATGTAGATCAGCGCGCGATGCTCGGGGCGGATCTTGCGGAACAGGTCGCTCGCCAGCACGAACTCGTCATTGCCGCCGCGCTCGATCTCCTGCAGCCATCCGACGCAGCGGATGAGGTGCTCGTCCACCGTGTAATGATGATACATGTTGAACTGCATCATCGACACGATCTTGCCGAAGGCGCGGATGAAGTGGCCGAGCACGCCGGTTTCGTTCATCCGCCGCAGCACCGTCTCGGCGTTGTTGGAGGTCAATATCTCCATGAACAGCCGGTTGGCTTCCGGATTTTCCCGTAGCTGCGTATTGATCAGCTTCAGCGAGCGCGTCACCGTGCGCATGGCGTCGGGATGGAAGGCGAGATCGTTTTTCTGCGCCAGGCGGAAGATGCGGATCAGATTGACCGGATCGTGCTTGAAGACGTCGGGCGCGGCGAGATTGATGCGGTTGTTGTCGATGATGAAGTCGTCGCTGTCGGGCATGCGCCGCCGCTTCGTGCCGGGACGAAATTTCGCCACCATGCGCGAGAGCACCGGCGCGGGCTTGGCATTCTCCTCCTCGAGCTTGGCGCAGAGGATCGCGGTGAGGTCGCCGACGTCCTTGGCCACCAGGAAGTAGTGCTTCATGAAGCGCTCGACGTCCTGCATGCCGGGATGCGAGGTGTAGCCGAGGCGGACCGCGATCTCGCGCTGCATGTCGAAGGACAGCCGCTCTTCGGCGCGGCCGGCGAAGAAGTGCAGGTTGCAACGTACCGACCAGAGGAAATCGGCGCAGCGGCGGAAGGTGCGGTATTCCTGGGCGTCGAACACGCCGCGCTCCACGAGCTCGTCGGCCTCGCGCACGCGATAGACATATTTGGCGATCCAGAACAGCGTATGCAGGTCGCGAAGGCCGCCCTTGCCGTCCTTCACATTGGGCTCGACCAGATAGCGCGACTGTCCGCCGCGGCGATGCCGCTCCTCGCGCTCGGCGAGCTTGGCGGTGACGAATTCGGCGGCGGTGCCCTGCACGACTTCCTTGTCGAAGCGTGCAACGAGCTCGTCATAGAGCGGCTGGTCGCCGGTGAGGAAGCGCGTCTCCAGCACGGCGGTGCGGATGGTCATGTCGCCGCGGGCCTGGCGGATCGATTCATCGACCGATCGCGTGGCGTGGCCGACCTTCAGCCCCATGTCCCACAGGCAATAAAGGATGGCTTCCGCCACCTGCTCGCCCCAGGCCGTCTGCTTGTACGGCAGGATGAAGAGCAGATCGATGTCGGACTCCGGCGCCATCAGTCCGCGGCCATAGCCGCCGGTGGCGACCACCGCCATGCGCTCCTCGCCCGAGGGGACGTGCGAACGATAGAGATGGCGGGTGGCGGCGTCGTAGAGGATACGGATGATCTCGTCCTGCATGAAGCAGAGACGCTCGGCACATCGCCGGCCATGCCGGTCCTTCAGCAGGATCGCCTGCGCCTTGGCGCGCGCGGCAATCATCTCGGCCTTGAGCAGCTGCGCCAGCGCCGAGCGGAACATGTCCTCACGGCCGGCATGTTTTTCGGCGAGCGCATCGACCGCCGCGGTGATCCGTGCGGTCTCGAAGCGGTCGTCCGCTTCGCTGCGGCTCTCGTTCACGACACTGTCCATGCCCCATCGGGATAACGGACCGCGCCCGCGCTGTCACGGGACATTGTGGGCGGGAAGTAGCTTCATGCTGTTTTGAGCCGCCTTTGGGCAAAGCCGTTCTCGCGGCGCGGGTTTGGCGACGGCTATTTTCTCGTTGACCTCGACATCTAACGGATTGAAATTGCTGCGAGTTTCAGCAAGGGGTCCCCACCATGTCCAAAGTTTCGCGCCGCGCGTTTGCGGCCGCCATCGCCGTCGCGGCATTGCTGCCCGGCACCGCCTTCGCGGCCGATCCGCTGAAGGAAATTCGCATCGACTGGGCGACCTACAATCCGGTCTCGATGATCCTCAAGCAGAAGGGCCTCTTGGAGAAGGAATTCGCCAAGGACGGCATCAGCGTGGTCTGGGTGCAGTCGGCCGGTTCCAACAAGGCGCTCGAGTTTCTGAACGCGGGCTCGATCGATTTCGGCTCCACCGCGGGCTCGGCGGCGCTGGTCGCCAAGATCAACGGCAATCCGATCAAGTCGATCTATGTCTATTCGCGGCCGGAATGGACCGCGCTGGTGACGGCCAAGGACTCCAAGATCGCGTCCGTCGCGGACCTCAAGGGCAAGCGGGTCGCGGTGACGCGCGGCACCGACCCGCACATCTTCCTGGTGCGCGCGCTGCTCGGCGCCGGTCTTTCCGAGAAGGACATCTCGCCGGTGCTGCTGCAACATGCCGACGGCAAGACCGCGCTGATCCGCGGCGACGTCGACGCCTGGGCGGGCCTCGATCCGATGATGGCGCAGGCCGAAGTGGAGGAGGGCGCCAGACTGTTTTTCCGCAAGCCGGAGGCCAACACCTGGGGAATCCTCAATGTGCGCGAGCAGTTCCTGAAGGATTATCCCGACGTGGTGCGCCGCGTGCTCGCCACCTACGAGGAAGCGCGCAAGCTCTCGCTCGCCCATTATGACGAGCTGAAAAAGACCTTCATCGCGGTCACCAAGCTGCCCGAAGCCGTCGTCGACAAGCAGCTCAAGGAACGCACCGAGCTCACCCACAACCGCATCGGCGCGCCGCAGCGCGAGTCGATCCTTGCTGCAGGCCTTGCCCTGCAACAGGCCGGCGTCGTCGACGCCAAGGTGGATGTGAAGGCTACGCTGGATGCCCTGATCGACGACCAGGTTCCTCTGCCGACGAATTGACGCTGCGAAAGATTGAGGTCGTCCCTGCGAAAGCAGGGACCCATACGTCGCGGCCCTGCTTGGGGCAGGCCGGTCACCGACTTTCCCTCAACAGCCACAGCCGGTGGTTATGGGTCCCTGCTTTCGCAGGGACGACAGTTAGGGAAACCGCGACCAACGTCACCTTGCAATCTCTTCCGGAATCGTCTTGCTATGACCATGACCGTCGAACTGCCAGCGCTGGAACAGACTGCGGCGCCGCGGAGGCGCAGCGCGTGGCTGCGCCGGTTTGCGCGGCCGGCGCTGGGGCTGCTGCTGCCGGTTTCCCTCGCAATCGGCTGGGAAATTTATGTCGGTCTCGGTTATTCCAACGGACGGCTGGTACCGCCGCCGACCAAAGTCTTTTCCACCATCATGGAATTGGCTCGCAGCGGCGAGCTGGCGCGCCACATCACGGCGACCCTGTACCGGGTATTCGCCGGCTTCGGCCTTGGCGTGGCCGCCGGCACGCTGCTCGGCGCCATCTGCGGCTATTGGGACTTTGCGCGGCGCTTGCTTGATCCCACCGTGCAGGCGCTGCGCGCCATTCCTTCGCTTGCCTGGGTGCCGCTGTTCATCCTCTGGCTCGGCATTTTCGAGACGTCCAAGATCGCGTTGATCGCGGTCGGCGTGTTCTTTCCGGTCTATCTCGGCGTGATGGGCGCAATTCTCTCGGTCGATCGCAAGATCGTCGAGGTCGGCCGCGTCTTCCGTCTCTCCGGACCCGCCATGATCCGCCGCATCCTCTTGCCCGCGGTGCTGCCGGCCTATGTGGTCGCGCTGCGCGTCGGACTTGGCCTGGGCTGGATGTTTGTGGTCGCGGCAGAATTGATCGGCGCTTCCGAGGGTCTCGGCTATCTTCTGCTGGACGGCCAGCAGCTCGGCAAGCCCGCGCAGATCCTTGCTGCCATCGTGATCTTTGCCATTCTCGGCAAGGCCACCGATTGGCTGATCGAGGTCGCGACCGTGCCACTATTACGCTGGCAGGACGCATTCGGCCGGCAAGGGGGAACGGCCTGATGCTGGCGCTGGAAAAAGTCGGCAAGACCTATCCCAACGGCGTCAATGCGCTGCAGGGCTTTTCGGCGAAGATCCAGCTCGGCGAAATCGTCGCCATCATCGGTGGCTCCGGCTGCGGAAAATCGACGCTGCTGCGCGCGATTGCTGGTCTCGACCGCGCCACGGTGGGCGCGGTGACGCTCGACGGCACCACGATATCGGCGCCGCATGAAAAGATCGGCATCATCTTCCAGGAACCGCGGCTGCTGCCGTGGCTGAGCGTCGCCCAAAATATCGGCTTCGGCCTGTTCGGCCTGCCGGCCGATATCAGGCGCGAGCGGATCGCGCGGGCGCTTGCCCGCGTCGGCCTTGCCGACAAGGCCGATGCCTGGCCACGCGAGCTCTCCGGCGGGCAGGCGCAGCGTGTGGCGATTGCCCGCGCCCTGGTGCGGCAGCCGGAAGTGCTGCTGCTCGACGAGCCGTTCTCGGCGCTCGATGCTTTTACAAGGCGCGACTTGCAGGATCATGTGCTCGATCTCTGGACTGACACGCGGCCGACCCTGATCCTGGTCACGCATGACGTCGACGAAGCCGTGGTGCTGGCGGATCGCGTACTTGTGATGCGGCCGCGGCCGGGGCGGCTGTTTCAGGAGATCCAGATCAATCTGGGCCGACCGCGCGATCGCAATTCGCCGCACTTCGACGCCTTCAAGCGTCGCGTGCTGACGGCGCTCGACCGCTCGCTCGACCGCAATATCCCGGATGCCGAAGGGGAAGCCCGCGCCGGCGAAGCCATGTGGTGGTGACAGGACCGGGATTTTTCTCTACATCCGGCATCGCAAGAACTCAGGGAGTAGAACAACGATGGATGCCTCCGAACTCCGCGCCCTGCAGGCTCCGATCAAGGAGCGCTACAAGTCCGATCCCGCCGCCGCCGTCATCACGCTGAGAGCCAAGGGCTCGATCGACAGTGAAGGCATCGCCTGCAAGGTCGAGACCGGCCGCGCGCTCGCGGTGGCAGGCCTTCATCCGGCAACCGGCGGCTCTGGGCTCGAGCTTTGCTCCGGCGACATGCTGTTGGAGGCACTCGTCGCCTGCGCCGGGGTCACCCTGAAATCGGTCGCCACTGCCGTCGAGGTGCCGCTGCGGGCGGGCCATGTGGTCGCCGAGGGCGATCTCGATTTCCGCGGCACGCTCGGCGTCGACAAGGAAGCTCCCGTCGGCTTCGCCGAAATTCGCCTGCGCTTCGATGTCGACACGTCAGCGCCGCAGGACAAGCTGGATCTGCTGCTGAAACTCACCGAGCGCTATTGCGTGGTCTATCAGACCATCAAGAACGGGCCGAAAGTGTCGGTGTCGATGCAGCGGGTGTGAGCCGCCGTCGTCCCGGCCAAGCCAACGGGTCGCGCGAATGCGCGCCCGATGACAGGCTCCGCGCCAGCCGGGACCCGTACGCCGCGGCCCATCGGTTGGAATATGCTGTTCGACAGCATTCGCAGCACATGTACAGTTGTGGCTATGGGTTCCTGCTTTCGCAGGGACGGCTGATAATGTCACCCGAGCTCTCCTTTATCCTGATCCTCCTCCTCCGCATGGCGATATCAGCGGCGTTCGTGGTGGCGGCCTCCGTCATTACCGAGCGTTCGGGCCCGGTGATCGGCGCGCTGGTCGCCACGCTGCCGATCTCTGCCGGGCCGTCCTACGTCTTCCTCGCGCTCGACCATGATGCGGCTTTCATTGCCGAAGGTGCGCTCGCCAGCCTGCCGGTCAATGCGGCGACTGTCTTCCTCGGGCTCACCTATGCGGTGCTGGCGCAGCGCTTCAGCCTTTGGGTGAGCGCGGGCACGGCGATTGCGGTGTGGCTCGCGCTTGCCACCATCATCCGCCACGTGCCGTGGACGCTGTCAGCGGGTGTGATCGCCAACGTAATCGCCTTTGCGGTCTGCGTTCCCCTGATGCGGCCCTATATGCATGTGAAGAAAATGCCGCTGATCACGCGGCGCTAGTATGACATCCCCCTGCGCGCCGGCCTTGTCGCGACGCTGGTGGCGACCGTGGTCACGACCTCCGGCTGGGTCGGTCCGAGAATTTCCGGCATCATGGCGCTGTTTCCGATCGTCTTCACCAGCCTGATGCTGATCCTGCATCCGCGCATCGGCGGGGTGCCGACCGCTGCCGTGATTGCCAACGGCGCTTGGGGCCTGATGGGATTTGGCCTGGCGATCGCCATGATGCACGTTATGGCGCTGAAATTCGGCTCGGCGATCGGGCTCAGCCTCGCACTCGCCGCGTGCATCGGCTGGAATCTGGCGCTGTGGTGGAACGGACGGCGCAAGGCGGCGCGCGGCTGATCCTCATGGTGAGGAGCGCGTCTTCCCGCGTCTCGAACTATGCGGCAGTCGGGCCTGCATTTTTCGAGATGCGGCTTCGCGGCCCCTCAGGCTGGGGGTCTGCACTTAGCTCATTCGATAGAACAGCATCCAATAGAAGCCGCCCGAGAGCGCGATCGACAGCAGAGCGACGCTCGCTGTCACCTCCGGCGGCAGTGTTTGCCAGCGGGGGATTTCCTGCATCAGGATCAGCGGCACAAGCGGCAGCAGCGCGAATAGCAGGACCAGCGGGATCGCCCAGCCCGAAGAGAAGATCATCACGCCGCAGATCACGATCTGCGGCAGGCCGAAGACGAGCGCGAGCCACACCAGGAGCGTCGCGACGGGTCTCATTTTTCTGCCTTTGCCGCCAGCAGTTTGAGTTTGTAGAGCGCCTCCAGCGCCTCGCGCGGCGACATTTCATCGGGGTGCAATGCCTTCACGGCTTCCATCAGTTGATCGGCTTCGCTCGGCGGCGCATTCTCCGCCGCGGCGCGCGAGGGAGCCGCGAACAACGGCAGGTCGTCGACCAGCGCGCGGGCGGTCTGGCCGCGGTCCTGTGCTTCCAGCTTCGCCAGCACCGATTTGGCGCGGGCGATCACGGCGGGCGGCAGGCCGGCGAGTTTTGCCACTTGGATGCCGTAGGAGCGGTCGGCCGAGCCCGGCAGCACCTCGTGCAGGAACACGACGTCGCCTTGCCATTCCTTGACCCGCACCGTGGCGTTGAACATTCGCGGCAGTTTTGCAGAGAGCGCGGTGAGCTCGTGATAGTGCGTCGCGAACAGCGTGCGGCAGCGGTTCGCCTCATGCAAATGCTCGATGGCGGCCCAGGCGATCGAGAGTCCGTCGAAGGTGGCCGTGCCACGGCCGATTTCATCTAGGATCACGAGCGAGCGTTCGCTCGCCTGGTTGAGGATCACGGCGGTCTCGACCATCTCGACCATGAAGGTGGAGCGGCCACGGGCAAGATCGTCCGCAGCACCGACGCGCGAGAACAGGCGGTCGACGATGCCGATGCGGGCGCGCGTCGCCGGCACGAAGGAGCCGATCTGTGCGAGCAGCGCGATCAACGCGTTCTGGCGCAGGAAGGTCGATTTGCCGGCCATGTTGGGGCCGGTGATCAGCCAGAGCTGACCGTTCTTCTGCGCTGGGCCCGGCGACAGATCGCAGGAATTGGCAATGAAGGGCTGGCCGTCGCGCTTTAGCGCCTGCTCGACCACGGGGTGGCGGCCGCTTTCCACGGCAAAGCTCAGGGAAGGATCGACTTCAGGGCGTACGTAGTTGTCGTCCACCGCGAGCTTCGCCAGGGCGGTCGCGACATCGAGCATGGCGAAGGCATGTGCGGCGGCGCGAAGATCGTCGCTCGCGGCAAGCGCCATCGCCGAGAGCCTGTCGAAGATTTCGAGTTCCAGCCCCAGCGCACGGTCGCCGGCATTGGCGATCTTGGCCTCGATCTCCCCCAGCTCTGATGTGGTGAAGCGGACCTGCCCGGCCAGCGTCTGGCGATGGATGAAGGTCGCGTTCAATGGCGGCGACATCAGCTTGTCGCCATGCTGCGCGGTCACCTCGACGAAATAGCCCAGCACATTGTTGTGCCGGATCTTCAGGGTCTTGATTGCGGTATAGTCGGCATAGCGCGCCTGCATCGCGGCCACCACAAGGCGGGAGGCATCGCGCAGGCTGCGCGTTTCGTCGAGCGCGCTCTCATAGCCCTCGCGCACGAAGCCGCCGTCGCGCTTGATCAGCGGCAGTTGATCGGCGAGCGCACGGGAAAATTCCTGCGCAAGGTCGCGCGAGGGACAGCGCAGCGCGTCCATCACGGCCTTGATCTCGGTCGGCGGATCGTCGAGCCATTCGAGCCGGCTCAAGGCCTGATCGGCAGCCAAAATGCCGTCGCGGAGGCCCGCGAGATCGCGCGGGCCGCCGCGCCCGACCGAGAGCCGCGCCAGCGCACGCGACATGTCCGGCGCATTGCGCAAGGCGTCTCGGATATCCTCGCGCGCCGCGCTGTCGGCGACGAACTCGGCAACCGCATCGAGCCGTCGTGCGATCGCACCGCTATCGGTCAGCGGCGCGGCGAGCCGCTGGGCGAGCAGCCGCGATCCCGCAGGCGTCACGGTGCAGTCGATGGCATCGAGCAGTGAGCCGCGGCGTTCGCCGGCAAGCGTGCGCGTCAGCTCGAGATTGGCGCGGGTGGCGGGATCGATCGCCATGGTGGTGCCGGCCGCCTCGCGCGCCGGCGGCGACAGCGGCGGACGCTTTCCGACCTGGGTGCGGTCGATATAGGTGACGGCGGCGGCCGCGGCGGTGGCTTCCAGCCGCGACATCGCGGCGAGGCCATCCATGGTAGCGACCGCAAAGTAGTCGCACAGCCGCCGCTCGGCAGTGGCGCCATCAAAGACATCGCGGGTCAGCGGTGTGACGGCCGTCAGTTCACGCAGCGTGGGGGCGAGTTCGTTGTCCGAATAGAGCGCATCCGCAACGATCGCCTCGTTCGGATTGATGCGCGCCAGCGTGGCTGCCAGTTCGCCCGCCGCGCACTCGGTCACCATGAATTCGGAGGTCGAGATGTCGATCCAGGCAAGGCCAAACCGGTCGCCGCCGGCGGAAGACCGTGCGCGCGCAATCGCGAGCAGGTAGTTGTTGGTGCGGGCATCCAGCAGCGTGTCTTCGGTCAGCGTCCCCGGCGTCACCAGCCGCACCACGTCGCGGCGGACCACGCTCTTGTTGCCGCGCGCCTTCGCGGCGGCCGGGTCTTCCATCTGCTCGCAGACCGCGACGCGAAAACCCCGCGCGATCAGCCGGTGCAGATAGTCGTCGGAGCGCTCCACCGGCACTCCGCACATCGGGATGTCCTGGCCCTGATGCTTGCCGCGCTTGGTCAGCATGATGCCGAGCGCTTTCGAGGCGATCTCGGCATCCTCGAAGAACAGCTCGTAGAAATCGCCCATCCGGTAGAACAGCAAGAGTCCGGGATGGGCCGCCTTGATATCAAGGTACTGTTCCATCATCGGCGTCACGCGCGCGGGCGCTTCCGGCGCGGATGCGGGCTCGGGCGGCGCGGGGGCGGGGATGGATTTCTGGATGGTCATGGGCAGCGGAAATTACAGAATTTCGGCGTCCGGTCCTACCGCTTTACCCCGGCGTGCGGCGTTTTCCACCTGATCCACGGCCATTCCGCATGGCGGACATCACGCCAGCGCGCCCGGTTGAGGCAATGCGGTCGATTGACCTGCCGCGGGGCCGCTCCTACAACTCGCCCCAACCCATCCACTGGCGCGAGAGAACGCGGCATTTCAGGGAGAGAATTGATGCGTGATGTCTTTATTTGTGATGCCGTGCGAACCCCGATCGGCCGCTTTGGCGGTTCGCTCGCCAAGGTGCGTGCCGACGATCTGGCGGCGGCCCCGATCAAGGCGCTGATGGCCAAACATCCCAAGCTCGATTGGTCGCAGGTCGATGAAGTCTTCTTCGGCTGCGCCAACCAGGCCGGCGAGGACAATCGCAATGTCGCGCGCATGGCGCTGCTTCTGGCAGGCATACCGGAGACGGTTCCCGGCCAGACACTGAATCGCCTGTGCGCTTCCGGCCTCGATGCGGTGGGTGCGGCAGGCCGCGCCATCCGCGCCGGCGAGATCGAGTTTGCGATTGCCGGCGGCGTGGAATCCATGACGCGGGCGCCGTTCGTGATGGGCAAGGCGCCGGAAGCATTTTCGCGCTCCGCCGACATTTTCGATACCACCATCGGCTGGCGCTTCATCAATCCGCTGATGAAGGCGCAATACGGCGTCGACGCGATGCCGGAGACCGGTGAGAACGTTGCCGAGGAATTCCAGGTGTCGCGCGCCGACCAGGATGCGATGGCGATCCGCTCGCAGCAGCGCGCGGGCGCGGCGATCGCCGCCGGTTACTTTGCTGAAGAGATCACACCGATCTCGGTGCCCGGCGGCAAGGCGGGCCCGGTCATCGTCGACAAGGACGAGCATCCGCGACCGGAGACCACGCTGGAGGGTCTCGCCAAGCTGAAGCCGATCGTGCGCAATCCCGGCACCGTCACCGCCGGCAATGCTTCGGGCGTCAATGACGGCGCCGCCGCGATGATCCTCGCTTCGGAAGCCGCGGTGAAGAAGCACGGCCTGACGCCGCGCGCGCGGATCCTCGGCCTTGCGTCCGCCGCGGTGCCGCCGCGCATCATGGGCATTGGGCCTGTGCCGGCGACCAAGAAGCTGGTGGAGCGGCTCGGCATCAAGGTCAGCGATTTCGACCTGATCGAGTTGAACGAGGCTTTCGCCTCGCAGGGCATCGCCTGCCTGCGCCAGCTCGGCGTCAAGGAAGACGCAGACTTCGTCAACCCCCATGGCGGCGCAATCGCGCTCGGCCACCCGCTCGGCATGAGTGGTGCGCGGCTGGCGATGACGGCGGTACACGGCATGGAGAAGCGCGGCGGCAAGCTCGCGCTCGCCACCATGTGCGTGGGCGTCGGCCAGGGCGTCGCCGTCGCGATCGAGAAGATCAACTGACATGACGAGTCGTTCCGGGGCGACGCGAAGCATCGAACCCGGAACCTCGAGATTCCGGGTTCGGCCCTGTCGGGCCGCCCCGGAATGACGAAGGGTAACGGGCGCCATGATCATCGAGCGCGAGCAGGATGTGACGGCGGCGGCGCTGGCTGCGATGGAGCGTACCGCCGATCTGCGGATGCGCGAGATCATGGTCTGCCTTATCAAGCACCTGCACGGCTTCGTTCGCGACACCAGGCTCACCGAAGCGGAATTCCGCGAGGCTACCGCCATCCTTGCGGAGATGGGCGGGCTGACGACCGACACCCACAATGAATTCGTGTTGATGGCGGGCTCGCTCGGCGTGTCATCGCTGGTGTGCCTGCTCAACAACGGCGAGGGCGGCAACACCGAAACCGACCAGTCGCTGCTCGGCCCGTTCTGGCGGCTGAATTCGCCGCGAGTGGAAAATGGCGGCTCCATCGTCCGCTCCGGCACGCCGGGCGCTCCGCTGTTCGTGAGTGGCCGCGTGGTGGACAGAGATGGCCGGCCGGTCGCAGGCGCGGAGGTCGATGTCTGGCACGCTTCGCCCGTCGGCCTTTACGAGAACCAGGACCCCGAGCAAGCCGACATGAACCTGCGCGGCAAGTTCATGACAGATGCTGACGGCCGTTTCTCCTTCCGCTCGGTGATGTTCGTCGGCTATCCCATTCCGACCGACGGCGTGGTCGGCCGCCTGCTGAAGGCGCAGAGCCGTCATCCCTATCGGCCGGCGCATCTGCACGCGCTGATCTTCAAG
>DASWVJ010000216.1:0-7191 GCA_036406295.1 Bradyrhizobium sp. | reverse complement strand
CCGCCGGCGGCATCTTGTCGAATTGCGGCACCGCGGGGGCGACGCCGTCCCAGCCATGGCCGCGCACGCGATAGGTCACCGCTTGCGGCGCGAACCGGGCGGGATCATCAAGGCTCGCCGCATGGATAGTGAAGAGTTCGGGCATCGCCGCAAAGGTCAGGTAGACCGGCGCGCCGCAGCTCGGGCAGAAGCCGCGCGTCTTCACATTGCCGCTGTCGGCGACTATGTCCCAGTGCGTAGCCTGCCCGGTCAGCTTCACGGCTTTCCGGCTCGGGAAAGTCAGGTAGGAGCCATGGCCGGTGCCGCTGGCGTGCTGGCAGTCGCGGCACTGGCAGGTGTTCATGAAGATCGGCTCGGCCGAAATTTCATAGCGGATCGCGCCGCAGGCGCATCCGCCGGTGAAGGTTTTGCTCATGTTACCCTTCCGATGAGGTGTTGAAAAAAGCAGCGGAGCCATGTCGATGCGGGATCAGGATCGGCTGGCGCCGCTTCGCCGGCCGGCGATGAGCTTGAGCCAGGGCGCCGAGTGGAAGGCGCTCATCAGCAGATACATCGGCATCATTCCGCCGAGTTGAGAGGCGCCCGCGATCGAACACAGCGCATCCGCCGGTCCGCCGCCGAGCACGCCCGTCAACAGCGCCATGATCGCGAAGGTCGGCGCGGCTGCGAGGTACAGGAAGTCGGCGGCACCTTTTGCTGCCGCGTTACCGCCTTCGGGCACGGCATCGCAGCCGCGCATGCCGGTACTGGCCTGGCTCATGTCCTCTCTCCTGCAATTACACTCTGCTGCCGCACGCGGCCCGATCAGGCCTCTTTCTTCCGGAACGCGGCCTCTCCCGCATCCGAAACCGCCACCCATTTCGGATCGGGCGCGGCGCCGGGGACGTACATGTCGTGCCAGTTCCACCATTTGTACGGCCGGCTCTGCGGATAGCCCTTCGGCGAGTCCTCCCACTCCTCCTGACGCCCGAGCGCGGTGATGTCGAGGTAACTCCAGACGCTGCCCATCGCCTCGTCGCCGCGGTTGTTGATGAAGTAGGTGCGGAAGATACGATCGCCCTCGCGGATGAACGCGTTGTGGCCGTGCCATTGGTCGACGCCGAAGTCGGAGTCAAAGCTGTCTGTGATGGTAACCCAGGGGATATGCTCCCATCCCATCCGCGCCTTCAGCCGCGCAATGTCGGCCTGCGGGGCGCGCGAGGCGTAGACGAGCGTGGTGTCACGCGCGTGCAGGTGGGCGAGATTTGATACCTGGTCGGCGCCGAGCGAGCAGCCGATGCAGGCGTGCTCTGGCCAGCCGTGCACGCCCGGCTCGAAGAAGGCGCGGTAGACGATCAGCTGGCGGCGGCCGTCGAACAGGTCGAGCAGGCTCACCTTGCCGCGCGGACCATCGAACATGTAGCTCTTCTCGACCGCCTGCCACGGCATGCGCCGGCGCTCGGCGGCGAGCGCATCGCGCGCGCGGGTCAGTTCCTTCTCCTTCACGAGCAATTGCTCGCGCGCGGCTTCCCATTCCTTCGCTGATACGACGTGACTCTTCATGGCCAACTCCTGTTTCGCTTACGTTGTGGACCTGCCCCGCATCAGGCCGGCGGCAGCCGCCGGTCATAGTCCTGCTTGAGCTTGAGCCAGCCGTCCCAGAACGGCGCCGGCTCCTCGCCGCGAGCGCGCGCCACCAGCACGTCGAGATGCATGTGCCAGCCGGCGCCGACCATCAGCATGGTCGAACGGTTCGGCAGCCGCCGGTGGATCAGCGTCAGCAGGACCTCTTCGCCCTTCTCCTCCAGTTCGATCGTGACATCGCCGCTGTCGCGCCAGGTGAAGGAAATCTTGCGCGGCGGATCGAGTTCCGTGATGCGGCTCGTCATCCGGTGCTCCTCGCCAAAACCTTCCGGCTTGTTGCCGGGCGGATTGGTGAGTTCGTCATTGCGCCAGACGAATTCGAAGGATGTGCCTGCCTTCATCTCCATCTTGCCGGCCGCGAGCCATTTGCGGCGCAGCTCCCCGTCGGTGACGTAGGCCCAGACACGCTCGATCGGCCCGGGCAGCAACCGCTGGATCTTCAGCGTGGTCGGCTCGATCAGCGTGCCATAGGCATCGCGGCTTGCGGCAGCATTCATCACAGAACTCCCTTTTTCGATTTCGCCTTGCGGGTCTTCGATTTCGTAACGTCCTCGTCGCGGAGCAGTTGCTCCAGGAGGTCGAGGCGGCTGGTCCAGAAACGCTCGTAGAAGCCGAGCCATTCATGCGCGCTCGCCAGCGGGGCGGGATCGAGCCGGCACACATGCCGGCGCCCCCGCACCTCGCGGCGGATCAGGCCGGCGCCCTCCAGCACCTTGATGTGCTTGGAGGCCGCAGCGAGCGACATCGCAAAGGGACCTGCCAGTTCGCCGACTGTTCGCTCACCCGAGGCGAGATCGCGCAGCATCTGCCGCCTCGTGGCGTCGCCCAAGGCGTGAAAGACCGAATCCATCCGCGGTGTCTGAAGTTCAACCATGTGGTTGAATATAGACGCAGGCGACAAACAGTCAACCTATTGGTTTAGTATTCTGATCACAGCTGCGTTAGCGGGTTCCACGGCCGAAGCCGGGGCGCACGTCCTATATTTGCTTGGGGCGCAACACATCGGGAGGCGGCGCAATGGAGGATCTCGAAACCTTCCTGGCGGTCATCGAGTCCGGCAGCCAGACCGCGGCCGCACGCCGCCTCGGCCGCTCGCTGCAATCGGTCAACCGGTCGCTGCTTGCGCTTGAGCGCAGTGTCGGCGTCGAGCTGGTGCGGCGGACCACGCGAAAATCCTTCGCGACGGAAGCCGGCCTTGCCTTCTACCGGCGTATCAAACCCGCCATTTCGGAAATCACCGATGCGCGGCTGGAAGCGGCGAGCCGCAAGGTCGAGCCATCCGGCTTGCTGCGCGTTGCGGCGCCCCTGCAGTTCGGCGCCGCCTATGTCGCGCCTGCGATCGCCGACTTCATCGCGCGCTATCCGCGCATCGAAGCCGACCTGCGCGGCTCCGACCGTCCGGTCGACCTGGTCGGCGGTCATTTCGACCTCGCGATCCGGATCAGGGACTTGCCGGACTCATCCCTGAAGGCGCGGCGGCTGGGGCAGCTCCGCACCGTCGCCTATGCTGCGCCCGCCTATTTCGAGCGTCACGGCCGCCCACGCCATCCCGACGATCTCGTGCATCACAAATGCATCCTGCACGGCGCGAGCGAGGCGGAAGCCTGGCGCTTCCGCATCGCCGGCCGCGTCCGGATGGTGACTGTGAGCGGCGCATTCCGCACCGACAATGCCGCCGCTGCGCACGCCGCAGCCCGCGGCGGGCTCGGCATCGGATACGGACCGTTCTGGCAGATCGTGGACCTCGTCGATCGCGGCGCCCTGGAAATCGTGCTGGAAAAATTCGAGGCCCCCAGAATGCCGATTCACGCGGTGTTCCCGCCAAGCGCGATGCGACCGGCCAAGACACGGCTGTTCACCGAGCTGCTGGCGGAGCGGCTCGCGCGCGAGCGGCTTTGACGCACGGCCTACTCTCCCGAATTCCGGGAGAGTCTTTCCCGCGCGGCGACGATTGTAAGGCAAGCACCTCGATCTCAATCTGCAAGGCCAGCGCATGGCGGCGCTCTCGCGCGCTGCCGCACTTGCATTGAGGAGATTGCCATGGCTCCCGACAGACGTACCTTGCTGCGCGCCGGCCTCGGCGCCACCGCCACACTCGCTTCCCCCCTCGGCCCGCTGGCGAGGCCGGCGCTGGGCGCCGCGGGCGAGCTGCCGCCCATCGAAGGTGACGTAAGCTGCGATGCGGACGCTTGCGCCGCGGCCAGCGAGGATTTCGGCCGCATCGTCAGCGCAAGGCCGCAAATGGTCGTGCGGCCGAAATCTGCCGCCGACATCGCCAGGGTGATGCAATGGGCCGCAAGCCGGAAACTCAAGGTCGCTGCCCGCGGTCATGGCCATTCGATCTATGGCCGCCCGCTCGCAGAAGGCGGCGTCGTGATCGACATGACGGCGATCGACACGATCGGCGAGATCGGGCCGGATCGCATCACGGTCGCCGCCGGCGCTACATGGGCTGACGTGCTCGATGCGGCCCTGGCGCGCGATCTGACCCCGCCTGTGCTGACCAATTATCTCGACCTCACTGTCGGCGGCACGATCGCGATTGGCGGCATCGGCGGAAGCTCGTCCCGCCATGGCCTGCAGGCCGACAACGTGCTGGAGCTGCAACTCGTCACCGGTGACGGGCGCGAATTGATCTGCTCGCCGTCATCAAATGCAGACCTGTTCCACGCAGCAAGCGCCGGCCTCGGCCAATGCGGCATCATCACGCGCACCACGCTGCGCCTTGTTCGCGCGCCGCGGCGGGTCCGCCGCGCGCAGCTCTACTATCCCGATCTGGCTTCGCTTGTTGCCGATCAACAGCGCGCGCTCTCCGATGACCGTTTCGACCAGCTGCAGGGCGCGGTGCTTCCCGACGGCAATGGCGGCTGGCGATACCTGCTCGAGGGCGCCATCTTCCACGGCAGCGATGCGCCCGACCAGGGCGCCGCGCTCAAGGACCTCTCGCACATCCGCAGCGCCACCGTGACGACCGACTACGGCTATCATGACGACGCGCGCGCCTTCGCGCGGTTCGAGGCCCTGCTGCGCTCGAAGGGCCACTGGTTCAACCCGCAGCCCTGGCTGTTCAGCTTCCTGCCCGCCTCCAGCGCCGAACAGATCGCGCGCGAGATCATCGGGCAATTGACCGGCGACGACATCGGGCCGTTCGGCCGGATCATCTTCTATCCCCTGCGCACGGGCGCGTTCCGCGCCCCGCTGGTACGAATGCCGGATCAGCCCGTGGCGTTCGTCTTCAACGTCGTCCGCATCCCCGCATCGAACGATGCAAGGCAGATCGAACGAATGATCGCCGACAACCGCAAGATCTACGACCGCATTCGCGACGCCGGCGGCATACTGTACCCGGTCAGCGCCTTTCCGATGTCGCCGGATGACTGGAAGCAGCATTTTGGTCCAGTATGGACGCAGCTCGCCGAGGCGAAGCGGCGTTATGACCCGAACGATCTGCTGACGCCCGGTTACAATCTGTTCGATGCCTGAGCATTGCCACTGCGGTTGGCGAGAGAGCTACAGCTCCATATCCATGCCCTGCGCCGTCGGCCGCGCCATCCAGCCCACATAGGTGAGATAGAGACCGGCCGCGACCAGGAGGCAGAAGCCCAATCGAACCAGCGTTGTGGCATCCACGGATGCTGTCGCAGCGCGCTCGATCCACTGCGGAGCCGCCAGCAGCACCACGCCGCGGACCGCCAGAAACCAACCGAGCAGCGATATGATGACTGCCGCCGCGCTCGACCAGTATTGGTGGAAGGCGATAATCATCACGCCCCCGAACAGCAGGAGCGCACCCGCGAACCAGACCGTCAGCGGGCTCTCGAAGAATCCGGCGGCGAGCGCTGCCATGTCGTGCATGCGTAACACGATGACGCCGGGAACGATGACGAACCACGGCCCCAGAACGCGCGCAAAGGCGCGGGTTCTTGCATGCTGCTCCGGCGTTGCGGCCACGGAATTGCTCCGCCTCTCTTGCCCCGCAAACGGTACAACGGCTAGCGGTCCTTGTCGTCGTCGAAACGGACGATCACAGCTGCGTTAGCCCTGCTCGGCCGGAATCGACAATTGTCAGAGCACGCAGCCGTAATGCGCCGAGGAAACCAGGCGGATGTACTTGTCGTGCACCGAGCCGGGCCGCGCCTTCTCGGCCCGCTCGGGCGCGCGCCAGTTCGCCATGCGCCTGGCGATCTCGTCATCGCCGACCCCGAGCGTCAGCGTGCGCGCCTTCGGGTCGATCACGATCACATCGCCTTCCCGCACGGCGGCGATCGGACCGCCGCGCGCCGCCTCGGGCGAGATGTGCCCGATCAGGATGCCATGCGACACGCCGGAAAACCGGCCGTCGGTGATCAGCGCCACGTCTTCGCCAAGGCCCCGCCCCTGCAACTGGATCGTCAGCATCACCATCTCGGGCATGCCGGGCCCGCCCACGGGGCCGACATTGCGCACGACAATCACGTCGCCGGGCCGGATCTTGTCGGCGCGGATGGCGGCCATCGTATCGGCCTCCGACTCGAACACGCGCGCGGTGCCGCGGAATTCACCCTTCTCCAGGGCCTTGCCGGAGAGCTTCAACAGGCAGCTTTCCGGCGCGAGATTGCCCTTGAGCACCGTGATGTGATTGTTCGGCGGCGCGATCGGGCTCGCCACCGGGAACACGATCTCCTGCTTGCCGATCTCTTCCAGCGCCGGCACTGCGGCAAGATTGTCCGCCAGCGTCTTGCCGGTGACGGTCATGACATCGCCATGCAGCAGGCCCGCGCGCAGCAATTCCTTCTGAACGATCGGCACGCCGCCGATGGCGTGCAGGCTCCCCATCGCAAACGGGCCGTGCGGCTGCAGATTGGCCAATAGCGGAATGCGCTCGCCGACCGCCTGGATGCGGTCGATCGTGATCGGCACCTGCGCCTCCCGCGCAACCGCCAGCAGATGCAGATACATGTTGGTCGAGCCGCCCATGGCGTAGACGGTGGCGATCGCATTCTCGAACGCGCGTTCGGTCATGATGTCGAGCGGCCGGATGCCGGCTTCCATCAGGCGGTAGAGCGCATCGACCGACGCGCGCGCCTGCGCGCGGACATCGGCATGGATGTCGCAGCCCGCGCCGTAATCGGCGGGATGCGAGGCGCCGCGCGGCAGCATCATGCCGATCGATTCGGCAATCGTGCTCATCGTGTTGGCGGTGAACATCGCGCCGCAGGTGCCACTGCCCGGCATCACGTTGCGTTCGACTTCCAGCAGTTCCTTCTCGGAAATCCGCCCCGCCTCGCTCGCCGCGCGCGCCTCCGCATAATCCATGATGGTCAGGTTGTTGTCTTTGCCGGCCCACGCCCCGAACGACACCCGGCCCGGCGAGCCGGTGCCGGGATAGATCACGAGCCCGAATGCATTGGTGCGCGCCAGCGGCATCAGCGCGGCCGCGCCGGTCTTGTCGCAGCCGGAGATCACGATCATGGCGTCGCCATGGTGGGCGTAGTGGCCGATCTCGAAGCAATCGGCGACGACGTCGCGCGACACCAGGCTGTAGCCTGCCGTCGGCGTTCCCTGCGTCAGCGCATCCGACACCGCAGG
>DASWVJ010000215.1:0-12315 GCA_036406295.1 Bradyrhizobium sp. | reverse complement strand
CGCGGGACCGCCGTTGAGGCCGAGACAAGGCACGCCGACGACCGTGAATTCCACCGTTAGCACATCTCCCGCCTGGCCGGATGGATAGTCGGTTGGCGCACGATGAACGGCGCTGACGAAGCTGTCGGGGAAGACCTCGGCGTAGAAGCGGGCCGCGGCCTCAGCGTCCTTGTCGTACCAGAGGCAAACCGTGTTCTTGGCCATTGCGGGTCCTTTCGGTTCCAAACCAAATTCTGCAGCCAGGCGTGGCAGATCGAGCGTGACGGGCAAATCACTTCTGTTTGGCGGAATCGTGTCAAGCCTGGGGATGTAAATATTCTGCTTTGCAGAGGATGCAAATCAGTGGTCTGCGAAATCGCGCAGCGGGAATGGGCACGTATGTTTCCCCGTCGTTGCGAGGAGCGACAAGGCAATCCATCCATCGCCCTGGGGAAAGATGGATTGCTTCGCTTAACTCGCAATGACGGTGAAAGCGTGAATTTCTTTCTACACCCGCGCCGCCACGCGCGAAAACACCACCTCCAGCAGCGTGCCGGAATGCGTCCCGGGCCTGATGTGGAATCGCGCGCGGTTGGCCTCCACCAGCGCTTTCGTCAGCGACAAGCTGACGGCGGAGGCGTCGGAGGGCTGGTCGGACAGCCCGCGCATGCGGAACGGCTCGAGCGCTGCGGCGAGTTCGCTGTCGTTCATCGCCTGTCCGGTGTCGCGCAAGCGCAGCACCACCTCGCCGAAGTCCGACAGCGCGGTCGAGACGATGACCTGGCCGCCGGCTTTCGCCAGGTGAATCGATGTGCCGATCAGGTTCATTGCGATCTGGCGCAGCGCGCGCGCGTCCGCCACAACCGGCGGCAGCGTATGGGCCAGCGAGGTGCGAATGATGATGCGCTCGCGGTTGGCCTGCGGCTGCATGACAGCGACGCAGCTCTCCACGAGCTCGTTGAGGTTCTGGCTGGTGAAGGCAAGATCGATCTTGCCGGTCTCGATCCGCGACAGGTCGAGCAGATCGTCGATCACGGAGATCACCCCCCGGCCGGAGGCACGGATGTCCTTCATGTATTCGAGATAGCGCTCGTTGCCGAGCGAGCCGAAGCGCTCGCCGATCATCACCTCGGCAAAGCCGATGATGGCGTTGAGCGGCGCGCGCAGCTCGTGGCTGATCTGCGCCAGTATGTCGGACTTGGCATTGGCGGCACGCTCGGTGAGCCGCTTGGCCTGCTCCAATTCGCCCTCGCTCTTGCGACTCTGCGAGAGGTCGCGGAACACGGCAAAGAAATTCGGCCCATCAGCCCGGGTGCGGCCGATGGTGATCGACAGCGGAATGAAGCCGCCCTGGCGCACGCGGCCGAGCGTCTCGCGGCCATGATCGAGCAGGCTCGCCACGCCGGCGGACTTCACGCCGGTAAAATATTCGAACACGGCGTGCTGGCTCTCGGGAGCGAAGAGATCGGCGAGATTGCGCTTTACGAGCTCTGCGCCGTCATAGCCAAACAGCGCCTCGGCGCTGCGGTTGCAGGCGGTGATGTTGCCCTCTTGGTCGAACATCACGATGCCCTCGGCGGTGGTGTCGAGGATGGCGCCAAGCTCTTCGGCATTGGCTTCGCCTGCCGCGGTGGGCGGAGCCTGCGGTGCCGGCTCCGGCGCGACGGAAGAGGGCACCGGCACGGGCGCGGCATCGACCGGCCCTTCCGAGCAGATCAGCGCGAGGGCGGCTTCGTCGTCCCACGAGATCGTGTGCAGCCGCGCAGCAGTCGCGATGGCCTCGCTGCCTTCAGTCGCCTGGCCCACGGAAATCATCACTGGCGTGCCGGCTTCCGAGGTGCTGCTCGACGTTGAGACGCCCGGCTCGACATAGAGCGCATCGAGGCCTCCGGCTTCCTCCAGCGCATGCAGGGTGGCGTAGCCGATGCGCTTGAGGAACGCCGGATTGGCATAGAGCAGGCGGTCGAGCCGGTAGATCAGCACGCCCGCGGGGAGCAGATCGAGCAGCGCCTTGTCCCGCCTGGCCTGCCCGCGCGCCGGCGGCTCCGGCGGCGCCAGCCAGTCGGGGCGATCGCCTGCAGGCGGCGGCGCTATTTCCGGCTCGGTGACGATTTCAGCGGCCCCGGCTTCGGCCGGCGCATTGACCTCGCCATTGTCGCCATTGTCGAGCCGCGCCGACAATTGGCGGGCGAGCTCGTTGAAGGCGCTGTTCTCCACCGGCGTCAGCGTGGGCGGCTTGGTCTCGCCGATCGGGCGGAAGGGCAGCACGTTGTCCGGCGTCTCGGTAAGGGTCTGCGTCAGCGTGCCGGAGGATGCCTGCACCAAACTTTCCTGGGACGGTTCCACGGGTCTATCCAGATCGGTTGAACGTGAATTCTCCAGAACAACTATTTCTGCAATTTCCTCTGCCGGTGCCGAATCATGGACCGTAGCTGTTTCCACATTATCGGACGAAGGCGGCTGCGGGTTGGGGGGCGAAATGGAAATTCCATGTCGCCGCAGCATTTCCAGCCGCGAGAGGCCCGCACGGTCGCGGCAGACGCCAAAGCCCTGATAGCCGGAAAAGCCGCGCTTGCCGTCGAGCGCCGGTACGCCGGAAAGCTCGAGCGGCAGGTAGCCGCCGTCCACCGGCCAGTTCAGCGCGATGCCGCTGAACGTATCGCGCGAGGCGAGCGCCTCCTGCATGCGCGCATCGCCATCGAGCCCAAGCGTGCCCGCGATCTCGCGCCACGGCCTGCCGACAAGGCTTTCGGTGAGCGGGCCGATCAGCTTCAGGAATTCATCGGAGCTGATCGCGAAGCGGTCCTCGCGATCGGTCTGCCACTTGAAGCGCAGCGGATGACGGCGTTCGCTGACGGGGAGGTCTTTATCGGCATGATCGGCCCAAGGCGATGCCTCGCTCGCGATAACCGGCTGCTGCTCCAGAGTTGTCGTCGCCTGCTGCGAAGCGGCAACATGCGGCAGGCCTTCCGCCGTTGGCGGCGCTTCGATTGCCGGCGGTTCGGGATCTTCGGCAAATGCGTCGAACAGTGCGAATTCGGCGGGCGCCTCATTCGACTGTGCCGGAGTTTCGTAGTCGACGGTGGGCGCCGGGGCAGGGGGCGCGGCGACAGGTTCGCGCGTTACCTCGGGCGGCATCGCGGCAACTGCCTCCCTGTTCTTCCGCCCTACTCTCACCGCCGCAACGATCAGCACGCCGTGGCGGCCACCAGGAAAATCGATCCGCGCGCAGCTGCAGGTCGCAAGGTTGCCCGGCGCTGCGCCGAAGCCGCGCAGCCGTTCCATTCGCACTGCCCCGTCCGGATTGAGGTGCCTTGCGAATTGCGCGATCTGGCGGCGGTGCGGATCGGCGGGGCCGAAGATCTTTTCGGTCAGCTGCGTGCCGTCGCGCGCGCCAAACACGTCGAGGCCGGCGGGATTGGCCCAGAGAATCCGAGTGCCGTCCGCAGACCACAGCCACGCGGGCAGGACGCCATTGGCATGCGCCGCGAGCCGCGGATCACTCGCGCCCGGCATCTTGAAATCCGCATCCTTCATCGAGCTGGTTTGACCGCGCTGGTTTGTCTTGTCGCCGCCGCGACGGTGGAAGTTAACGTTCCGTTAGTATCGCCCGCGCACAAGGGCAAGGTCCACGCTCGCCCGCCGATAACCTTAACCCGCCGGAGCTTTCCGCTGTCTTGGGTGTTACCTTGGGCATCAGGCAATGCAAACGCCCGCGGGAAAGCCACGATGGCGATGGGGACGCCAGGCGGGCAGTGGGGCCAGGGGCCCCGAGGCGGACGTGCCAAACGGCGAGACAGGAGAGCACCATGAGTGACGATGGACGTGACCCCTTCGCAATTTCGAAGGATATGCGCGCGATGGCGGAGGCAAGCTTCGAGCAGGTGCGCAAGGCCTTTGACAAGTTCATGGAGAGCGCGCGGACGACCGCAGGCAACATTGAGGAGCGGCGCGACACTGTCCGCGCCGGCGCCAAGGAGATCGGCAGCAAGGCCGTCGCCTATGCCGAGAAGAACGTGCAGGCTTCCCTCGACCATGCGCAGTCGCTGCTCAAGGCAAAGGACCTGCCCGAAGTGATGAAGCTGCACAGCGAATATGTGCAGTCCCAGATGCGCTCCCTGGCCGAGCAGGCGAGCGAAATGGGCCAGATCGTCAGCCGCGCGGCAATGGATGCCGCCAAGCCGAAAAACTGAGGGTTTTCAGTAGGCCGGTGCAGATTTGGGGTCCGGAACCAGCGTCTGGCCCCCATTAGTTATGGTTCATCACAATTATAGAGATGCGGCATCGCACAAATTTGCATTGCGTTGCACAAAATTGACATGATAAAGGAGTCTTATGTGCTCGCCCGATGAGGGCACCCCCGACGTCCGCAATGCATAGCGTGATCCAGTTCGTCGCCCCGGCGCACTTATACCGGGATGCACGCATGGGGTCATAGGTTTCATCTCACGACCCAAGGATGCATCTTACATGTCGACTGACCCGTTCTCCGCCTCCATCATCCCGTTTGAAGTTCCCGAGCAGGTTCGTGCTTTCGCCGAAAAGGGCGTCTCGCAGGCCCGCGAAGGCTACGCCAAGTTCAAGGATGCGGCCGAAGCCCATAACGGCACCATCGAGGCCGTGTTCACCAGCGTGAATAAGGGCTCCAGCGCCTACTCGGCCAAGATGATGGAATTCATCAAGGCCAACACCACCGCTTCCCTCGACTTCGCCCAGGAGTTGTTCGGCGTGAAGTCGCCGGCCGAGGCGCTGGAGCTGTGGACCTCGCACACCCGCAAGCAGCTCGAGACCTTCACGGCGCAGGCCAAGGAGCTCGCCGAGCTCGGCCAGAAGATCGCCAGCGAAACCGCCGAGCCGATCAAGGCCACCGCCGCCAAGTACTACAAGCCGGCCGCCTGATTTTTTCGCCGTGACTTGACGACAGGCCCGGACCCGCGAGGTCCGGGCCTTTTTGCGCCGGAATCCGTTGCGCTGACTCGCCGTTCCGGCCTTGCCAAAGCCGGTCGTTGCACCTAGTTTCCGGCCAAATCGAGCCCCCGGTTTTTCGGGGCACACGGGATGCAGTTGTAGCTCAGTTGGTTAGAGCGCCTGTCTGTGGAACAGGAGGTCGGTGGTTCGAGCCCACCCAACTGTACCAGCTTCAGCATCACGCACCCATCCGCCGCTGCTCACCGAGAGTCCGAGGTCACGCGACGCAAGTGGTGCGCTCGGAGGCGTGATGGCCCTGCTTCCCCTCCGGCTTGCCATTCCGCCAGCCTTCACCCACCATCGTCACGGGCTTTTTCGTGGCTGTGGGGTTCATGAACGCCATTTGCAGGTGGGGATTTCATTGTGCAGTGGTGTTGACGACGGCGCTTTTCGTATCTGCAAGCTCAAGCTCCGCTTTCGCCTATACCCAGGAACAGCAGCAGGCCTGCACCCCTGACGCCATGCGGCTCTGCGGCAACTTCATTCCCGATGTCGACCGCATCACCGCCTGCATGATCCATAACAACTCGCAGCTCTCGCCGGAATGCCGGCAGTTCTTCCGGTCCGGTCCCGAGCCCGGTGAGCGGGCAGCCGGCAAGCCTGTCAACATCAAGCCGGTGGCGCGCAAGGCGAGCAGCACCAAGGCAAGGAAGCCGAAAAAGTCCGCCAAGGCCGCTGCGAACTGATCTGCCCTGATTGGGGCGATGGTATTCCCGAGTGCTTTTTCAAGCCGGTTCCACGCGACAGACTGACCCTTGCCGCTGGTGATCTGGTCCCCATCTCCCGGCGGGGCGCGGAGGAAGACTAGTCTTGAGCGCAGACTACCAAACCGAACTCGACAGGCACTTCGCCTGGTTCGAGGAGAAGCTGCCGGCCGGGCCGGCGCGTTTCGTCAACTGGCTGCGCCGGCCATCGTCGCAGCCGGCGCGGATTCCGCTCGCCATCCTCCTGATTATTGGCGGCTGCTGCTCGTTCCTGCCGGTGCTCGGACTCTGGATGCTGCCGCTCGGACTCCTTTTGTTCGCCCAGGATGTCCCGATGCTGCAGCCACCCCTGATTGGCCTGCTCGGCTGGGCGGAGCGCAAATGGCTCGAGCGGCAGCAGGCGAAAAACGCGCGCTAGGCTGCGACCAAGCGACTCACCCGATTCGGTTTTTCGGCCGGCATGCAGCGAGCGGTGTGACTCAAAAGCCAACTTTGCAGGACTTTCAGGGATTTCGCCCGAATTTCCCCGCAAATTCTTCTTTAACGAATCACTTCGCTGATTCATTTTTAGCTTCTGGGGTCAATCTGGAGGCCAAGGGAATGAACGTCATTGTTTTTGCATCGCGTAAGGGGGGCTCGGGCAAAAGCACCCTGGCTGCCCACCTTGCTGCGCACGTCCACAAGTCGACGAGACCATGCCTGCTGGTCGATGGCGATCCGCAGGGCTCGCTGACGCTCTGGCACAAATTACGTGGCACCAACGAACCGCCGATCCGCACCGCCGTTCGTTCCGTCGGAGAGATCGTCGCAGCGGCCAAGCGCGACGGCATGGAATGGGTTTTCATCGACACGCCGCCGAACCTTTCCGCCGTCGTTGACGACGCCATCAAGAACGCGACCATGGTGATCATTCCGGCGCGGCCCGGCGTGTTCGACGTCAACGCCGTGCAGGAGACCATTCAGATCTGCCGTTCTGCCCGCAAGCCCTACGCGGTGGTGCTTAACGGTGCGCCGGCGCAGCGCGACGGGCTGGAGAGCCCGATCGTCACCATCGCCCGCGAGTCGCTGGCAAAGTTCCGCGCGCCGGTGTGGGGCGGCCAGATCACCAACCGGGCCGACCTCCTGATGGCGCTGAGCCATGGCGAAGGCGCCCGCGAATATTATGCGGAAGGCCGTGCTGCGGCGGAGATCAGCCGGCTGTGGGCCGCGATCGAACGTTCGGTGAAGGCGATCCGCGGTGCGGCGCCGTCGTCAGGCGCGATGCACAAGCAGGCGGCCTGAAGGCGCTGTCAGCCCCAGCCCCGGAGCGTTGAAAAACGCGCGGCCTCCGCGCGTTTTTCTTTTTCAGCGATTGTCATTCCGGGATGGCGCCAGACCTCAGATGCCCTATTGCGCACCGGGAAATCTCGAGATTCGCAAGTGCGCTCCAGAGATCACGCGTCGCGTGCCCGATTCCCCAGAAATTCAGGCGACCATCAACACGTAGAAGAAGATGACCGGCGACATGGTCAGCAGCACCGACCAGATGCCGGTGGCCCACACGATGTCCTCAATGGTGAAGCCGTCCTGCTTCATGATCGGCATGACCGGCATCGCCGGCCGCTCGATGACGGCAAGATTCTCTTGATGGTCCACGACGCGCCCCCGCGCTTCCTGTTGTCGTTGCCGTGAGACGATATGCGGCAGGTATTAAAATCCCGGCCGCGCCTTCGCTCGTATTTGAACACAGGTGCTACCGCTGGTTAACCACGGCGGTGTTTGTCCCGCGTTAGACGCCGAGCAGGCGCAAGGCCGCGACCGGCACGAAGCCGATCAGCATCGCCCACAGCGCGAATGACGACACGATCAGGATGTCGCTGGTGCGCTGCGCGCGCTCGCAGTTGGCAAGGTTTGGATTGGTCGACATGGTGTCCCCCCGGTTTTGTCGTTATGGAGACATCCGTACGCCAAAGGCTTTAAGCTTGCGGCCGCAGCGCGGCGCGATGTCGAGCGAATGCCTTCACCGCCCCTTAACCACACCGCGTTCGCACCTCTCCCTTCGGGCTCCCCTTTGGGAGAGGTGCGCGGCAACAGCTCGATCGGCTACGCTCTCCGCAATAGCGGCGGCGCGCGGCGTTCGATTTCGCGGTCGAGTGTGGCCGCAAGCTCCGCGCTCACCTCTACCATCGGCAGCCGCACCTCGGGGCTATCGATCAAGCCGATACGCCACAGCCAGTGCTTGGCTGGCGAGGGGCTCGGCTCCGTGAACAACAACCGCGTGAGAGCTGCGACCTCGTGCCACTGCACCTGCGCGCCCTCCTGGTTGCCTTCCCACAGCATCGTCCGCACCGATGCGAATTGTTCGGTCTCGACATGGGCGGAGAGCAGGATCGCACCGTCGGCGCCGTCGACCAGCGCGTTGTGATACTCGGCGTCTTCGCCGGTCAGCACGCGGAAGCCGGAGGGGCGCCGGCGCAACAGGTCGATCGACTGCTCGCGGTTGGCGCCGCAATCCTTCATGCCGGCGATGTTCGGATGCTCTGCGAGCTTCAACAGAGTGTCGTTGTCGATGCTGACGGCCGTGCGATAGGGAATGTTGTAGAGCACGAGCGGCCAGGACGCGTGATCGGCAAGCGCCGTGAAGTGCTGCAGCAGACCGCGCTGCGACGGCCGCGTGTAGTAGGGGCTTGCGATCAGATAGCCGTCGATCGGCCAGGCCGCAGTCTCGTCGAGCGCGTCGCACATCTTGTGCGTGCTTGCGCCCGACAGCCCCAGGCAGATCGGGATGTAGCGGCGGCTTGCGGAAATCTCGGCTCGCGTGATTGCAACCAGCCGCTCCAGCTCGTTCATGCCGAGCGACATGCCCTCGCCTGACGTCGCCGCCAGGATCAGCCCGTCCACGGGAAGGGCTGCGTAGTGCCGCACGAGGCGCCGCAGCGATGTCTCGTCCAGTTCGCCGCCGCGGAACGGCGTCACCAGCGGCAGCCACAGGCCGCACAATTGTTCTCTCAAGTCATTCATGGTCCATCTCCTTCACAGATTGAGCCGGAGACGGGACCAACAAAAAACCCCGTCCGAACGGCGGGGTTTGGGATCGGTTAGGCGTGATGAGTTTTTCAGCGCGCGCGATCGCAAGTCCCCGGATGGGGATCTTTTTTCAGCTGCGCTGCCACACACGGAAACGTGATCATGTGCGAATGATGCGGTGAGGCGCGCTGCATGTCAACGCGATGATGGCGCGCGGCAGCAATGCGTCGTGACAGAAAAAAAGCCGGGCCCATAGGAGCCCGGCTTAGGTATTGGCCTCGTTGGGCCGACACAATCACCTTCCAAGAGGGATTACTGAACGTCCGCGCCACTGGAGGAGGGGGACAAATGCGTAACGCGAAAGCTCAGCGTACGTTCATTATGGGGTGCAGCATCGCCATGCAGCAAGCACCCGAGCCGCATGTCAGACATGCGGACTCCGGGGGCTCGCGCGAAACGCGAACCCTGCGCGACTATGAGGGCCAGCGCTGCGCCTTGCTCACCACGAAGTCGCGGAATACCTGCACCCGCGCCACCGTCTTCAGCTCTTCGGGGTAAACGAAGTAGGTGTCGATCTGCATCGAGTCGGACTCGCCGAACAACTGCACCAGGCGGTTATTGTCCTCGACCAGATAATCCGGCAGTGCGGCGATGCCGAGGCCCTGCTGGCAGGCGCGCACCAGGCCAAGGATGTTGTTCACCTTGAAGTAGGCCTCGCGCGGTCCGGAGCCGTTGCGGCCGGCCTCGATCAGCCAGTTGCGGTTCTGCAGATGCGGCTGCACCTGGGAATCGCTCAGCATGATGATGCGGTGCTGGTCGAGATCGTCGAGCGTTCGCGGCGTGCCGAACCGCTTGATGTATTCCGGCGAGCAATAGGCATGAAAGCCGATCGAAAACAGCTTTCGCTGGATTAGGTCGGGCTGGGTTGGCTTGCGGGTGCGGATCGCAACATCCGCCTCGCGCATCGACAGATCGAGCTCTTCGTCGGTGACGATCAGCGAGATGCGGATATCGGGATAGAGGGCAGTGAATTCGTCGAGCCGCGGCACCAGCCAGTTGATGCCGAGCGCCGGCGGCGTGGTGATCTTCAGATCGCCGCTCGGCCGCTCGCGGCTGTCGGTGAGCTTGGCGCGCGCCGCCTGCAGCTGCATGAACACGTCATGCGCGGTGCGGAACAGGAGATCGCCCTGCTCGGTGAGGATCAGCCCGCGGGCGTGGCGGTGGAACAGCGAGACCGAAAGCTCCTGCTCCAGCGCGCTGACCTGGCGCGAGACCGCCGATTGCGACAGGCCGAGCTGCTCGCCCGCATGCGTGAAGCTGCCAGCCTCCGCCGCGGCGTGAAACACCTTCAGCTTGTCCCAGTCCATATCCGTGAATCCGTCCCTTGATCGTGCCATCGTCTTGCTGCCGCCGTCGCTATTCTGCCGCCGCGCGGTCGCTCGCGCGCAGGGCGAGGAAACGTTCGGCCTCCAGCGCTGCCATGCAGCCGAGGCCGGCGGCCGTGACCGCCTGCCGGTAGGTTTCGTCCGCGACGTCGCCCGCAGCAAATAGTCCCGGTACCGAAGTGGCGGTCGAGTTCGGCGCCACCTCCACATAGCCGGAGGGTTTCAGTTTGACCTGGCCTTTCACCAGCTCAGTCGCCGGCGCATGTCCGATGGCGATGAAGACGCCGTCCGCAGGCAGCGCGGTAAGCGCGCCGGTCTTGACGTTCTTCAGCCGCACGGTGGTGACCTTGCTCGGATTCTCCTCGCCCCTGATCTCGTCGATGGCGCTGTCCCAGACCACGGAGATCTTCGGGTTCTTGAACAGGCGCTCCTGCAGGATGCGCTCTGCGCGGAAATGGTCGCGCCGATGCACCACCGTGACCTTGGAAGCGAAGTTGGTGAGGAACAGGGCTTCTTCCACGGCCGTGTTGCCGCCGCCGACGACGATCACTTCCTTGCCGCGGTAGAAGAAGCCGTCGCAGGTGGCGCAGGCGGAGACGCCAAAGCCCTTGAACTTCTCTTCCGAGGGCAGCCCGAGCCAGCGCGCCTGCGCGCCTGTGGCAAGGATCACGGTCTCGGCGAGGTATACGTCACCGCTGTCGCAGGTCAGGCGGAACGGCCGCTGCGAAAGCTCGAGCTTGGTCACGAGGTCGGTGACGATCTTCGTTCCGACATGGGCGGCCTGCTTCTCCATCTGCTCCATCAGCCAGGGGCCCTGGATGACGTCGGCGAAGCCGGGGTAGTTTTCGACATCGGTGGTGATGGTGAGCTGCCCGCCGGGCTGGATGCCCTGGATCAGGATCGGCTCCAGCATTGCCCGCGCGGCGTAAATTGCCGCGGTATATCCAGCCGGACCGGAACCGATAATGACGACCTTGGCATGGATAGGGGCGGGCATGGGTTACTGCGCTCTCGAAGGGGGATGATCGGCACCAGGAGTGCAAACTGCCTAGAAAGGCAGCGCGGCGACGCCGAAATTGTCGTTTCCAAGTCTATGACATGTGGCCAGCTATGCAAGTTTTGCAATCCATCTCGGCGAATTTTCCCGCGTTCGTGAAAATTGTCGCGGCGCACGCGAAATAAAATTGCGCTGGTCGCGCGGCCTACGCTAAGAGAGTTGCAAGGGGAAAATCCCCGCAAATTGCAGTTTTAGGGACCCGGACGCCCGTGTCGAAGCATCTGGACGAAATCGACCTCAAAATCCTCAGCGAGATCCAGGCCGATGGCCGAATCACAAATGTGGAACTGGCCAAGCGTGTCGGCATCTCGCCGCCGCCTTGCCTGCGCCGGGTTCGCACCCTGGAGGAGGAGGGCTACATCCAGGGGTATCGGGGTCTGCTCGACCCGCGTCGGCTCGGCTTCGACGTCACGGTGTTCGCCTCCGTCCATCTGGCGAGCCAGGCGGATGCGGATTTGCGTGCCTTTGAGGAATTCGTGCGGGGCGAGCCCCTGGTACGGGAATGCTGGATGCTGTCGGGCGAGGTCGATTTCATCCTGAAATGCGTCGCACCCGACATGGCGACGTTTCAGGATTTCGTCACGCATCTCACCGCGGCGCCGCATGTGCGCAATGTGAGAACGTCGCTGGTGCTGCACAATTCGAAATATGAGGCGGCGGTGCCGCTGGAGTTGAAGCGGGGCTAATCCTCTCAGTCATTCCGGGGCGCGTCGAAGACGCGAACCCGGAATCTCGAGATTCCCCGATGCGCAATTGCGCATCTGAGGTCTGGTGCTTGCGCACCATCCCGGAATGATTGCATCACTTCTTCCGCATCGCATCGACGCTGTAGGGGCCGCCACCGGCAGTCGAGAGATAGAGGCAGGCAAAGCAGAACAGGATGGCCGCAGTGCCGCCGTTGAGCAGCGGCAGGAGCACAGGCTTCGCAGGATCCTTGAACATGTGGCCGAGGAAATAGGCGAATGCCATCTCGCCCGACAGGATGAACGCGCTGATGCGCGTGAACAGCCCGATCATCAAGAGCGCGCCGAGCACCAGTTCGAGCGCACCGGCCGTGACGATCAGCGGCGGAATGTTGGCGAACATCGGGACGACGGGGAACTTGAAAATCTTGGCGACACCGTACTGAAACAGCAGCAGGCCCGTGATGAAGCGGAACAGGCTCAACGCTACCGGCTGCCACTTCTCCAGCATCTTGTCGAATTGGTCCATGTGG
>DASWVJ010000214.1:0-13749 GCA_036406295.1 Bradyrhizobium sp. | reverse complement strand
GCTGGCGGTGCTCAAGCGCTGGCGCGCCAACGGACGGACCATGCCGGTGCTGATCCTGACCGCGCGCGGCAGCTGGGCCGAGCGCGTCGATGGTATCGATGCCGGCGCAGACGATTACCTGCCCAAGCCGTTCCGCATGGAAGAATTGCTGGCGCGGCTGCGCTCGATCATGCGTCGCTCCGCCGGGCATGCCTCCTCACTGGTGGTCGCCGGCGACATCGAACTCGACGAACGGCAGATGAAGGTGAGCGTGCGCAGCGTACCGGTCGCGTTGTCGCCTCTGGAATACCGGCTGGTGGCCTATCTCTTGCGTCACCGCGGCCGGGTGGTGTCGCAGCACGAACTCGACGAGAACGTCTACGGCCATGGCGAAGACCACGACTCCAACGCCCTTGAAGTCCTGGTGGGCCGCGTACGCAAGAAGCTCGGTCCCGATCTGATCGAGACGCGGCGCGGCTATGGCTATCTGGTGCCGGAGACTCCGCGGTGAACTGGGGCTCGCTGCGGCTGCGGCTGGCGGCCGGCGGCATCGTCGCCATCCTGGTGGCGCTGGCCATTGCCGGCTTCGCGCTGATACTGCTGTTCGAGCGCCACGTCACTCGCACCATCGGCGACGACCTCGACGTTTATGTCAAGCAACTGGTCGCCGCTATCGATAGCGATGCGCAGGGCGCGCTGGTGGTAAGCCGGACGCCGGCCGATCCTCGCTTTGCGGACCCGCTGTCCGGCTTGTACTGGCAGGCATCCGACGACCGTGGTCAACTTCTGCGCTCACGCTCGCTGTGGGACACAGCGCTGGACCTGCCGCGGGACGAGCTCTCGCCAGGCGAATTGCACCGTCACGTCATTTCTGGACCGGCCAACGCGCGGCTTCTGGTCAGCGAGCGCAGCGTGCTGCTCAATATCGGCGAACGGCGGGTGCCGGTGCGGGTCGCAGTGGCGGCCGATCTCGCCCGCGTGTCGGCTGTGGCGGCGCAATTCGCCAGGGATCTGGCGGTCGCGCTCGGCCTGTTGGGCCTGGCGCTGGCGATCGCCACCTCGATCCAGGTCGGCCTTGGCTTACGCCCCCTTGATGCGCTACGCCGCGGCGTCGCGGATATCCGTTCTGGGCGACGCAAGCACCTTCCCGCAGATGTCCCTGCCGAGGTGAAGCCGCTGGTCGAAGAGGTCAACGGTCTCATCGATGCGCAGGAACGCGAGATCGAGCGTTCGCGCAGCCGCGCCGCCGACCTTGCCCACGGGCTGAAGACGCCGCTCGCGGCGCTCGCGTCCGACGCCGCGCGCTTGCGCGAACGCGGCAATGAAGACATTGCCCGGGACATGGAAGCGGTCGGCGATGCGATGAGGCGTCACGTCGACCGGGAACTTGCGCGTGCCCGGGCGCGCGGGACGGCACGGCACCTCGGCGGCGTCTCCACGCCGCTCAGGCCGCTGGTCGATTCCTTGATCGCTACACTGGCGCGCACGGGCGCTGCGCAGCAGCTTGAATTCGAAGCCTGCATAACCGGTGAGCCGAGCACGCCGCTCGATCGCACCGACCTCGCGGAAGTGCTGGGCAACCTGCTGGAAAATGCCGCCCGTCACGCCAAGGGCCGCGTCCGCATCCACGCGGATGCTGACGCGGGTCCGGCGATCACGGTCGAGGACGACGGACCGGGCATCGCGCCCGCCGAACGCTCTCGCATGCTCGAACGCGGAGCGCGGCTCGACGAGCGGGGCGATGGCGCAGGCCTGGGCCTCGCCATCGTGCAGGACGTGCTCAGCGCTTATCGCTGGCGGCTGGTCCTCGCGGCTTCTGAACTCGGCGGGCTGAAGGCCGTTGTCGCGCCCGAGACAGCCAGCGATTGAGCGCCCGCTCTTCCCGGCAAGCGCGGCGAAATAGCGGCGGATGGCGTCGCGCTGCATCGCTCCAAACAAAAATGCCCGCCGAAGCGGCGGGCATTTTCGTTCGTTGTCTTCAGATCACCAGGTGTAGCGCAGTCCGGCCTGGGCGCCGTAGATCTGCGTGGCCGAATTGAAGGCGCTGGTTTGAGTCCCCGCCGTGCCGCTGGCATGACCTTCGAGGTAGCTGGAGAAGTTCGGCGTCCAAAGGACCGTGACCTTCGCAGAGCCGCGACCGCCCAGATTCGCAAACGTCGGCGCCACGAACGGAACGTTGGGTCCAAGCAGTCCGGAGAAGCTGGCGTCCACGATCTTGTACACCTGACCGGACAGGGTCGGCTGCACAGTGAAGCCCATCCACTTCATCTCGGTGCCAACGCGACCACCACCATGCACCTCGGTGGTGTCGGCGATCTTGGTCCCGAAGTTGGCGGTATAGACTTCGGTGTAGGTTACGCCGGCCGTCGGCTCGAACCACACCGAATACGGGAAGTCGAAGCGGTACTGGGCGTTGCCGGTGTAGGAGGCCGAGCTCGAGTCGGGCGGAGCAATGGCGAGGATCGGCGGCGGAGGCGCCGTGGTCAGCGAATTGCGCGTCCAGCTCGCCAGGACAGTGAAGTCGGCCGAGAATCCGCCGTTCAAATACGCCAACGTACCCGATGTCGACGGGACCGATCCCTCGAACTCAATTGGGAAGGTATTCGTGCGCGACCAGGTCTGGGATCCCGTGCCGATGAAGGTCAGCGCGTCGGTTGCGGTGAAGATTCCGATCTTGGTGACGTCGAACGCGCCGGTCACCGTCCAGGTGTGGATATCGGTGTTGAAGCTGAGGGCCTTGTCGGCGCTGCTGACGAGGTTGGCGCCATACAGCCACTGCTGCGCCGGAGCGACCGCCATGGCAGGCGCCTTCGCATAGGCGAGCGCGCCGAACGGATTGCTCATACCGTTTGCGGCAAAAGGATCACGGCTGTTGAACTCGCCTTCCTCGCCGCTGAACTGCAGCCTTCCGGGCGGAACGATCCTGCGGCGCTGAACCTGATCGCGAACACTCTGGATGATGTTCTGGATGGTGTTGTTGATGATCTGCTGCTGCACGTCGCTGGCATACTGGGCGGACGCAGGCTGAGATGTGATGGTCAGCAATGCGGCGGTAGCCAGTAAGGCCTTGTAATATTTACGGAAAAGCATTTGCGCCCCCAAAAGTCCAAATTCCGCCGCAAAATAGTCAGATCGATGGAACCCGCGCTAGTGCAAAAATGACACAGTTTAATTAATCGGTAACGCCGTCTGACCTTTCGAAACGGAATTATCGAAATTCCCTATGCAAACCAGCTAGTTGGAGTGCTTCTTGCGCGACTTTCGTTGCCGCTGTGCGCCCGCGGCGGCACCCTCATCCACAGTCCGTGCATCGGGGCGAGCCGCCGGAGGATTGGCCTCGCGCTCCCTTATCTTCCGGCGCACATCATCGCGTACGCCCTGAATGATGGAATCACGCGAGGCGTCTGCCGGGTCGTCGCAGCGCGCGACGTTCACGATCGACGTGGCGAGACCTAAGCCAAGAAGCAAAGTCCTGCAGAAATTCAACGTGGGGGTCATGGTGCTACTCCGATCATAGCGGACGCATGAGCGCCGGTTCGGTACCGCGACTTCCTGGTCCACAAGTGCAATCGCCGCGTGCAGCCTTCTTTCGCGTGCACGCCGGGATCGGTCTGGCACCCGATTTTCGCGACATGCGGCCCGATGGCACGCGTTCCTCTCAGGGAGATACATTCGTCTCGCACGCCGCAGCCGCCATTGTATTATGTTGTATTATAGTGAAATCGGGATAGCTGTTTTCGGTGTTTCCAAGCCATCAATTTTCGATGCCGCAACATTTCACAGGCGAGACGATGTTCAAGGCGATTGCAAGCGCGATAACCCGACACAGTGACAAATCTCACGGATCAGGAGTCGCGGAGAAATGGCGCGGCTTCTTGTTCGGCCTGGCGCTGACCATTCTCTTCATTGCCAATTCCGGGCTGGCCACGGCCGAAGAAAGAATTGCGCTGGTCGTGGGCAACAGCGCCTATCTCAAGGTTCCGCCTCTCGCCAACCCCGTGAACGACGCCGCCGACATGGCCGCCTCGCTGCAGCGGCTCGGCTTTACCGTCAAGCACACCGACAATCTCGACTACAAGGAATTCCGCCTCGCGCTGATCGATTTCGGCAATGCCGCCAAGACCGCCGACAAGGCAGTGATCTTCTATGCCGGCCACGGTGTCGAGATTGACGGAAAGAACTGGCTGATCCCTGTCGATGCCGAGATCAAGTCCGAACTGGACGTGTATGCCGAAGCGATCAACCTCGAGACCCTGATCGACATCTCCGTGATGCCGAAGCTTATCGGGCTGGTGATACTGGACGCCTGTCGCAACGATCCCTTTGCCGCGTCAAACGCCGCTGCAAGCCGATCGCTGTCGAAGAACGCCAAGGATTCCGGCAAGAGCTCCAAGAGCGCCGCCAAAAAGCCGGCCGAACCGGCCAATCCGACCGAGCCCGCCGCACGCGGACTTGTGCCCGTCGAGGTCAACGACAACGTGCTGGTGGCGTTCGCTGCCGCTGCCGGAACGACGGCCAATGATGGCGCAGGACGCAACAGCCCCTACTCCGGCTCGCTGCTGCGTCACGTCGAAACGCCCGGCCTCGAAATCAATTACGTGTTCCGCAACGTGCATGACGATGTCGTGCACGAGACGAAGACCCAGGAGCCCGCGGTCTACGGCACGCTTTCGAGCGAAGAGATCTATCTGAAAGGCGATGCGGCCGTCGCCGCCGCGAATGCCGAGGCGGAAGCCGAGCGCGTGGCATGGACTTTCGTGCGCTCGACCAGCGAGATCGCAACATTGCGCCGCTTTGCGCAGCAGTTTCCTGCCAGCACGCACGTCCTGGAGGTGAACGATCGAATTGCGCAGCTTGAAAGCGCCGAGAAGTTCGCCTGGACCATCGTTCAGAAGCAGAACTCGACTGCGGCCTACCGGGCGTTCCTGGAGCTCTATCCCTACAGCGACAACGTCGAGGGCGCGCGCGTGACGCTTGCCTCGCTCGAAGCCCAACCGGGCCGCAAGAAATCCGACGCCGGCGGCGTGGACCTTCCCAAGCCGCCGGCTTCGACTTACCAGCTTGCTTCGGCTTCTCCGGAAGCAACGACGAAAGATCCGGATTCAGTGGAAAAGGCATGGGACGTGCTCAAGGACTCCCGCGACAAGAACGTCGTCGGCAGCTTTGCGCAGAAATATCCAAGCCAGCGCAACAACCGCATTCCCGGAAACAGCGATGTCGGCCTGCGGCGCGTGAATCCGACGGAATTGATGCTGCGGACCGCGCAGGACAACGAGGTGAATCTCTGTTTCAGCGGCGACGCCACGTCATGCGTTGCCGCATCCGGCAAATATCCTGATTTGATCCAGCTCCGCTTCCAGCTTTGCCGGCTCAAGGGCCACCCGAAGGGGTGCATGCAGGACGCGGTGAACGATGCCCGCAAGCGCGGCTTGCTGGTCTCGGCCTACACGAAATCGGAGAAGGAAAAGGCGCGCAACCGCGAATACAGGCAAACCGTCGCGCGCGTGCAGCAGAACGTCAGCAACGTCGTCAGCAACGTTGTCAGCACGACCGTGAGCAACGTTGTCAACCAGGCGGTCAGCAATGCAGTCTCGCAGGCGGCGAGCAATGCAGCCTCGGCGGCTGCGGGGAATGCGGCAAGCAGGGCTGCAGCGGCAGCCGCGTCGAATGCCGCAGGCAGGGCCGCGTCAACGGCAGCCTCGAATGCCGCCGGCAGGGCGGCTTCTTCCGCGGCGTCGAATGCCGCGAGCAAGGCAGCATCGTCGGCCGCGTCCAGGGCGGCATCTTCCGCGGCGTCGAACGCGGCAAGCAGGATCCCGTCCGACATCAGGCTCAAGCAGGATGTCCATCAGCTTGGCGTCACGGAGCGCGGCCTCAGGCTCTATCGCTATCGCTACATTGGCGACGATACGATCTATGTCGGGGTCATGGCGCAGGAAGTGGCGCAGCGCGTTCCGGCGGCGGTCTCGCGCGGAGACGACGGCTACTTGCAGGTCGATTACCGCCTGCTTGGCCTCGACTTCCTTACCTGGCGTGACTGGACGCTGCGGCATTCGGCCAGGACAGAGGACGCGCCCTAGCCTTGCGGTCCTGGATCCCCGGAATAGCTGCGGTACTTGCGCTTCTCATTGGCGGCCCCGCCGAAGCGGCGAACAATCGCGTTGCCCTGGTCGTCGGAAACGCCAGCTACCGCCACGCCGCTGCCTTGCCGACGCCGGCCAATGATGCCGAAGATATCGCAGCAACGCTCACCCGGATCGGCTTTGATGTGGACCTGCAGAAGGACACCTCGGCAGAAGCGTTGAAATCCGCCCTCGGCGCGTTTGCCGTGAAGTCGGCCAAGGCGGACGTCGCGATCGTCTATTTTGCGGGATACAGCGTCAATGCCGGCGTCGATGGCTACCTGATTCCCGTCGATGCGCAGCTTGCATCGGCATCTTCGTTTCGAACCGAGGCGATACCTCTCCGCGCAGTGATGGCCGGTGTCGCGAGGGCGCGCCTTCTTGGTCTCCTGATCCTCGACGCGTTGCGAGGCAACCCCTTTCCCGCAAAGTTCGAGCGGCAGGATGCCGGCCAGGACAGCAACGCTTCGGCGGGTGCCGCCGCTTCCTTCAAGAACGTTCTCGTGTTCTTCGCGACCGAGCCGACGCGCAAGGCAGAAGAGGGCGACGGCCGTAACAGCCCGCTCGCCGCGGCGCTGCTGAAATACCTTCCCGAACCTGATCTCGAGATCAGCTTCCTGTTTCGAAAACTGCGCGACGAAGTCAGGGGTTCTACCGGTCAGAAGCAAACGCCCTACATGTACGGCCAGCTATCGCGGGACAAGTTCTATCTCAACGCCGTCAACCAGGCGGCGGTATCGATGCCGACAGCCGATCCCGCGGCGGTCCAACCGTGCGACCGCCTTGCGGCTGCGCCGGAGGACGCGTCGCGGAGCGCGTCGGTCAGAGGCATAAAGCTCGAGGAAATCAAGACATCCGACGCGATCGCGGCTTGCTCCGAAGCGGTCAGGCAGTTTCCAGGGATCGACCGTTTCCACTACCAGCTCGGCCGTGCGCTGTTCGCCGCACAGGACTATCCGTCGGCGCTGGCGAGCTACAAGAAGGCGTTCGAACTCGGCAATACCCGCGCGCTCTACGCATTGGGCGCGATGTATGACAATGGCAACGGAGTCGAGAAGGACCCGGCCCGCGCGCGGTTCTACTACGAGGTAGCGGCCGAAATGAAGTTTGCGCCGGCCATCGTCAGTCTCGGCATCCAGCAGGAGCGCGGGATCGGCGGAGAAAAGGACTTGGCCAAGGCCTACAGCCTCTACCGGCGCGCAGCCGATCTCGGTGATGGCCGCGCCGTAAACAAGCTAGGCGAGCTCACCGAAAAGGGGCTGGGTGTTGCGGCAAACGCCGGGCAAGCCCGCGCGCTCTACGAGAAGAGCGCTGCAATGGGAGAGCCGGATGCAATGATCAATCTGGCGCGCTGCTATGCCAACGGCATCGGCGGCCGACAAGATACCGTCGAGGCGAGGAAGTTGCTTGCCCGGGCTGCGCAAGCCGGCAGCACCGAGGCCAAGGAAATTCTGGCGCGGGTCGGAAAGAACAAACGAAAGTAGCTCGTTCGACGCGCCAAATCAGGTGCGTGGTCAGCCGAGGCTCATACACCTCGCGCGTCCCGCGCCGCCTGAGCAACTTTCGTCGCTTGCGACACTCGCCCGACTTTTGCGCCTGTAATGATCTTTCTTCGGCGTGTGCTCGCCTTCGGCACCATGCCTTCGTTCGCGGTAGCTCCGGCGGCGGGATAAGCGATAAAATCCGCGGCTCGATGCAGCGCGAGAGCCTTTCGAGCCGCTTCGACATGTGCGGTCCGAGCCGCCAGGTTGTGAAGACGCCTGAGTTCCTTGTTCAGCCGCTTCAGCGCCGCGGCGAAGACTTGCTTGCGTTCCGATGCATGCTCGGAGGTTCCTGGAAAGCTTGCTCCGCGAGCCTCGGCTTTTCCGCGCGTCTCTCGCCGCCTTTGCCGGCCGAACGTTCGCTCCTTGTCGCGCATCTTGCGCAAGCGGGGGCGCATGGCCTCAAGCTCGGCCACCTCCACATCATAGATGGCGGGATGGTGCGTGAGGCGGATAGTCTCATATTCTTCGTGACTGAGGAGGCTGCGTTCGAACTTGCAAGGGACCGACATTGTCATTCCTCCATTCGATTTCCTCAAATTCAGGCCCACGCCAACCGGAAGGTCATTGAGTTTCAGGCCAATCCCGCCAGCGCGGATCATCGTTTGCTCAATAGTCGAGCCGCCCCCACCAGCAATTATCGGCCGACCCGGCCGATGGCTCTTTCTTCTCGTCTGGCAGGCCGACATCCCATTTTGTCGCCAGATCAAAACAAAACAGGGTCGGTCCGCCGCTGGTCCAGTCGTAAACCTTTTTGACCCGGTACATCGTGCCGCTTGGTCCGATGCGGCTGCAGGCGCTGGCGAACATGCTGGTCCCGGCGGCAGGGTTGTCCGGCAGGGGATGGCGGTCGACAAAATGCAGCGCCGCCGAGAGGCCATCCATGGCGCGTGTGCGTTCCAGCTCCTTGGTGTTTTCCAGATCGAAGCAGGCGAGCGTCTGGGCGTGCAACGTGATGATGTCGCCGACCTGGGGCGGCTTGGCTGCATGGGCCGAGGTGGTGACGGCTGCAGCCAAAGCGGCAATTAGCAGAGACAATGGCTTCATGAGTGTGGGCTCCCGTTCACGAAGTTCAGCCCGTTGGCTTCCGCGCGCGTCCATGATCTTGCTCCGACAGGAGCGTTTGCGGGGATCTCATCCTTCGCCTCGAATGCGACGCCATTGCGGTCCGAAATTTCGGCGGCTGTCCTTTTTTTGCAACCATCTATCCGCTGGCCAGGCATGGAGTGGAAGCCGACAATCCAGTATCTCTGAGCACACGCCCCTGGAAGACACCCTCCCGCAACTGCCGGAAACATCATGTCCAGCGATCTCACCATCCGCCCTGTCGCGCGACACGATTACGAGCAATGGCTTGCCTTGTGGGACGGATACAACGCGTTTTACGGACGCGCTGGCGCGACCGCGCTCGATCCCGAGGTGACACGGACGACGTGGCAGCGCTTCTTCGATGCCTACGAGCCGGTACATGGCCTGGTCGCCGAAAGCGGCGGTGAATTGCTCGGCCTCGTGCACTACCTGTTTCATCGCAGCACGACCGCCATCCAGCCCTCGTGCTATCTGCAGGACCTGTTCACCGCATCGGCCGCACGCGGCAAGGGCGTCGGGCGCGCGCTGATCAACGGCGTCTACGAGCGCGCGCTGCTGGCGGGATCGCCGCGGGTCTACTGGCTGACGCACGAGACCAACCACACGGCGATGCAGCTTTATGACAAGGTCGCGGAGCGGTCCGGATTTCTGGTTTACCGGAAGATGCTGTGACCTCACGCGGCAGGGCCGCCCTGTGGATAAATATGGCTGTCACCTCGGCGTAACATAGCGCGGCTAGCGTTCCCTCGCGTCTGATCAGGCCCCCCGTCTCAGATCACACGCCCCCAGCGGTCCCCGTCAGTCGCCGCGTCTGGCCGGGGCCGCTTCTTTTTGCGGGCCGCGCGGCGCTGTCATGCGCGCCCGGCGGTGCGTTGGCACCTTGCAGGCGTCCGGGCCGCGGGTCACAATCCCGCTCCCTCCCCGCCTTTTGCGCCCCACAGGATCGATCATGCAAATTCGCAATCTCGGCGGCTCCGGCCTGCGTGTTTCCGCCGTCGGCCTCGGCTGCAACAATTTCGGCCAGCGCACTGACCTGGAGACCTCACGCAAGGTGATCCATCGCGCCATCGACCTTGGCGTGACGCTGTTCGACACCGCCGACATTTATGCCGGCATGGGCGGCTCGGAGACGGTGCTCGGCACCGTGCTCGGCGAGCGCCGCAAGGACATCGTGCTGGCGACCAAATATTCCAAGCCGATGGCAACGGACGGCACCAAGCAGGGCGCCTCGCGGCGCTACATCATGGAAGCGGTGGAAGCGAGCCTGAGGCGGCTCAAGACGGATTACATCGATCTCTACCAGCAGCATGACTACGATCCCTTGACGCCGATCGAGGAGACGCTGCGCGCGCTCGACGATCTCGTGCGCCAGGGCAAGGTGCGCTACATCGGCAATTCCAACTTTCCGGCCTGGCGCATTGCCGAAGCCGAGCACGTCGCGCGCGCGATGAACGTCAGTCGCTTCGTCTCCTGCCAGGACGAATACAGCCTTGTGGTGCGCGACATCGAGAAGGACCTGCTGCCGGCGGCGCAGGAATACAATCTCGGCTTATTGCCGTTCTTTCCGCTGGCGAGCGGTCTGCTCACGGGCAAGTACAAGCGCGGCGAGGCGCCGCCCGACAACACGCGGTTCGGCAAGGCACCCGCGCTACGCGACCGCTACGTCACGGCGCGCAACGAGGAAATGGTGGCGAGGCTACAGGCTTTTGCATTGGCGCGCGGCTACACCATGCTGGAGCTGGCATTCTCGTGGCTGGCCTCGCGGCCGCAGGTTTCGAGCGTGATCGCAGGTGCGACACGCGTCGAGCAGATCGAGCAGAACGTGAAGGCGATCGAGTGGAAGCTGACTGCGGAGGAGCTCGCGGAGATCGACGGGATCACGAAGGGTTAGCTGTCGCCTCTCCTGCCCCACCCGGATTGCATTTCATACAATCCGACCTCCGCAAGAGCGGGGAGAGTTACGCAAGCAGCCCCTTCATCGGCCTGGCCGCGGTGCTGTCGGGAAACACACTCTGTGCGAGTGCCATCTCGCCGATGCCGAGATGGTCGTGCAGCACGCCCTTGAAGACGGCGCGAAGGTCGGTGGTCGGGGCGAGGTCGCGGCCCTGGTAGAGGTTGGCAGGCTTCAGGCCCGGCCAGTCGGAAATGATCCTTCCGCCCTTCACGGCGCCGCCGGCGAGCAGCGCGATGGTGCCGGTGCCGTGATCGGTACCTTCGGTGCCGTTGATGCGCGCGGTGCGGCCGAATTCGGTGGCGACCACGATGACCATGTCGCGCCAGCGCTCGCCAAGCCCGCTCTCGAACTCCGCCAGCGCGCCGTCGAGCCCGCCGAGCAGTTGCGCAAGCCGTCCGGTGGCGCCGCCTTCATTGGCGTGGGTATCCCAGCCGTCGAAGGCAAGGGCCGCGATGCGCGGGCCGTCGGCGGCGGCCATCAATTTGGCAGCGCCGCGCGCCACCAGCCGCATCGCGCCGGCGCCGGTAGTACCGGGCTTCGGCTTCATGTCGTCGCCCTTCGCGACCTTGTCGAGCTGCAAGCCGGCGGCGAGCGCGTTCCCAAGCGCCGGATCGCGCTGGCTGTAGAGATCCATCAGCCGCATCGCGGTGTCCTCGGCGGCCTGCGGCAGCGCGACCGGCGCCCATGCAACCGTTGGAGCTGCGCCGCGCAGGATCAGCGGCGTGGTCGGGCCGACCGCAAGCCCGCTCATCACGCGCTCGCCGCGCGGCAGGACTTCCAGCGCGCGGTTGAGCCAACCGGACTGCACGCGGCCAGGGCCGGCAAAACCGCTTTCCAGCACGTCCTGCCCGTCGAAATGCGAACGCTCGCGATAGGAGGTTGCCACCGCATGAACGACAGCGGCGCGCTTCTCGCGGTACATGCGCGACAGCTCCGGCATGGCCGGATGCAGACCGAAGAAGTTGTCGAGCATGGTCGCCGCTTTCGGCCCGTTCGGGCTAAGCGCGATCGCACCGTGCAGCCCGGCATAATCGGGATCGCCGATCGGCGCGACTGTTGCGAGGCCATCCAGCGCGCCGCGCAGGATGACGATGACGAGGCGCGGATCGCGGCCATCGGCGGCGCGCGCGAATTTCGGCAAATGCGCCCAGGCGGCAAAGGACGCCCCGCCGAGCAGCATCGTGCGGCGCGTGAGCGATGTCCGGCTTTCGCAGCAATCCATCGTCACCTCCTCTGGAATTCCGGCGACATCAGGAGCAGCGCCAGCCCCTGCTGGCGCGACTCCGCCCGCCCGATGGTGCGCCGCGTCTCGACCGAGGCGGCATCGGCGGCAACCACTTCGAGCAGGTCGCGCGGATCAATGCTGTCGGCGATGCGCGAGGCGATCTGTGCCGAGATGTCGAGCCGCAGTTTCATGCCTTCGGGCGCGGCCCAGGCGGCGTTGCTGTCGGGAAAACCGTTCGGACCTGCCGGCGACCACAGCGGCTGGCCGAGCGTATTGAGCGCGCCGAGATAGCGGCCCGGATCCTCGGGAACACGCGCCAGCACGCGGCCGGTGGCGATCACGAATTCGTAAGGGCTGCGCACCTTGGTCAGCGGCGCCTTCCAGGCCTCATCCGAGTCGATCAGCGCCAGCGTCATGGCCTTGAGATCGCCGTCGGTCCTCTTGAACACATCCTGCAGCCTGGCGGCCAGAGCCGGCGGCGGATCGTCGGCAACGAAGTGGCGGACGAACTTGGCAGCGATGAATTTCGCGGTGGAGGGATGGCGCGCGAGATCGGCAAGAACAGCTTCGCCTTGCGCCACGCCGTTCGGCTGATACATCTTGCCGAGTACGGTGTGCGCACCCGGCTGATGCGCATTGACGTTGAACACGAAGGTGCCGGGCGTGCCAAGCTGCCCAAGCCTGCCGGCGTAGGTCCACCCCGTGATGATACGCGCGAGCGAGGTGACGTCTTCCTGGGTGTAGCCGCCGTCGACACCGAGCGTATGCAGTTCCATGGTCTCGCGCGCGAGATTTTCGTTGAGTCCGCGGTTGCGGTTGATGCCGGCGCGGGAGTCAGGGCCGAGCGATTGCTGGTTGTCGAGAAAGAACAGCATGGCCGGATGCTGCTCCACTGCCTTCAGCATGTCGGCGAAGCGGCCGAACACGTAAGGCCTGATCGCCTCGCGCTCGAACGAGCCGGCCCACATCCGCGCGAGGCCACCCTTGCTCGCGGAGATGCAGAAGTGGTTGGACCAGAACGCGACCAGCCGCTCGACGATGCCGCAATCGGCCATGGTCGCGCGCTGGATGCGCGCCAGCGCTTCCGTGCGAAACGTCTTCTGGATGACGTTGGGCGGCTGCGGCGGAGACGGCTTTGCGTTCGGTGGCATCGGCTCGGGCGGCGGCGCGGCTACGTTGGCCTTGCCCGCTTCACCCTGCATCGCCGGCTCTTTTGGCGCCATCTCCATCGCGATGCGGTTGAGTGAGAGGTTGCGCCGCTGCTGCGGCCCGGCGCCGGCCGGCGGCGCTTCGGCAGGCGCGCCTTCGCTGGCGGATTTCGCCGCTACGTTGCGCGCCTGCTGGATCTCGAACTGATATTCGAAGACGGCTTTTGCCAGGGCCGGCGTCGAGGCCAGCCCGGGCAATTCGAGCAGCGCACCGTTCGGCCGGGTCAGTTCCGCCTTCACAAAGCCACGCGGATCGGAGGCGGCATTGATGAAGTCGCCGGACGCCCCGCCCCGCGCGCCGAAACCGAAACGATTGAGGGCAACGAGCGCGGCTTGCGAATCGCGGGCCATCGGGCTTCTCTCGCGCGGTCCTTGGTCTATGACTTGCCGCGGATGGTAACGCCATTCGGGATGAACCCGGGATTAATTCAGCGCTGGAAACCGACCCGCTTCATGACAAATCGGTCAGAAACCTCAGACCCGCGCCGCCTCGCCTGCTCCGCCTGCGGAACGGAATTTTCCTGCAGCCCGTCCGGCGGCTGCTGGTGCGCGGATGAGTTGTTCCGGCTGCCGTTGCCGACGGATGCCAGCGATTGCTTGTGTCCGGATTGTTTGAGACGGCTGGCGCAAC
>DASWVJ010000213.1:0-3161 GCA_036406295.1 Bradyrhizobium sp. | reverse complement strand
TCCTCGGCCCGCTCGGGCTGGGCTCTTTCATCCCGGACCTTTCGTTCCTCTCCTGGTTCACCGTCGCGGACGCGCAGAATGTCCAGGGGATTGCCAATCTCGGCGTGGTGTTCCTGCTGTTCCTGATCGGGCTCGAATTGTCGTTCAGGCGGCTGGTGACGATGCGGCGCCTGGTGTTCGGGCTTGGCGGGCTGCAGGTGCTGGCGACATCAGCGATCATTGCCGGCGCGGCCATCCTGACCGGTCAAAGCGCCGATGTCGCGGTGATCCTCGGCGCAAGCCTGGCGCTGTCCTCGACCGCCATCGTGCTCGAACTGCTGTCGGGACGCCTCACCACGACCGCCGGCCGCGCCAGCTTCTCGGTGCTGCTGGCGCAGGATCTCGCCGTCATCCCGCTCCTCGTCTTCATTTCGGTGCTCGGCGCGGGCAACGGCGCTTCCGTCCTCACGCAACTGTCCAGCGCGCTGTTCAAGGCCGCGGTGGCTGTCGCGTTTCTCATTCTGGTCGGACGGCTGCTGCTGCGCCCGCTGTTCCAGCTGGTCGCAGGCACGCACTCCACCGAATTGTTCGTTGCCGCGACCTTGTTCGTCATCGTCGGCGCGGGCCTCGCCGCGCACGAGGCCGGCTTGTCGATGGCGCTCGGGGCATTCGTCGCCGGGCTGATGCTGGCGGAGACGGAGTACGGCAAGGCGATCGAGGCGACCGTCGAACCCTTCAAGGGCCTGCTGCTCGGTATCTTCTTCTTCACGGTCGGCATGGCGATCGATTTCCGCGTATTCCTGCACAACCCCGGCTGGCTGCTGGCGGCGGTTGTCGGTGTCCTGGCCGGCAAGACCCTCATTCTCGCGATTCTCGGCCGCCTGTTCCGGCTTCCATGGCCGGCGGTAGCCGAGAGCAGCCTGCTGCTCGGTCCCGTCAGCGAATTTGCCTTTGTCAGCATCGGCATGGCTTCGACGCTCGGGCTGATCGAGCCTGGTGTGTCCAGCTTTGCCGTCGCGGTGACGGCCGTGACGATGGCACTGACGCCGGCGCTCGCCCTGCCCGGCAGGCGCCTGGCGGCGAAGCTGTCGGCCGTACGCATCATCGACCCGGAAATTGCGGTTCGCCCGCCGGGCGAGGACAAGCAAGCCATCGTTGTAGGCTACGGCCGGGTCGGAAAAGTCGTCTGCTCGCTTCTTGCCACCAACGGCGTGAAATACATCGCAATCGATCATGAGCCGGCCGGCGTAGCGCGCGACCGCCGCGACGGCCACAATGTCTATTACGGCGACGCGACCGAGCCAGGCTTCCTCGAAGCCTGCGGCCTGATGCGGGCCACCGGTGTGATCATCACCGTTCAGTCGCGCACCGCAATCGATGCGGTGGTCAGCCGCATCCGCGCGGTGCGGCCGGACCTGCTGATCGTCTCGCGCGCACGGGATGCCGATCACGCGCGCCATCTCTATGCGATCGGCGCGACCGATGCGGTGCCCGAGACCATTGAAGCGAGCCTGCAGCTCTCCGAAGCCGCTCTTGTCGGCCTCGGAATTGCGGTCGGGCACGCGATCGCCTCGGTGCACGAGAAGCGGGATGAGTTCCGGCATGCGCTACAGGAGGCTGCCCGCAAGGCCGGGCTGGAAGAAACCCGCTCCATTCCGTCGAGAAGGCAGCACTCCCGGCCGTAGGTCCTGGCACGCGAAGCGGTCCGGGAGCCGGCGCCAAGCCGTGCAGCCGCCGCCGATCCGCTGTATAATGCGGCGAACGGGGGCTCGGTTGCACGGAGGTCCTCCATGAAAGTCAAGGACGTGATGCACAAGGGAGTCGATTGGGTCAGCCCCGAGACTCCGATCACCGAAATCGCCAGGCTGATGCAGACGCACGACATCGGCTGCATTCCGATCGGCGAGAACGATCACCTGATCGGGATGGTGACCGACCGCGACATCGTCTGCAAAGGGCTGGCCAGCAAGGATTTCAACGCCGCGCAGACGACGGCACGGGATGTGATGACCAAGGGCATCCACTGCTGCCGCGAGGACGACGACCTGGCCAAGGCGGTGCACCACATGGAGACGCTGAAGATCCGCAGGCTGCCCGTGATCAACAAGAGCAAGCGGATGGTCGGCATGATCAGCCTCGGCGATGTCGGCCAGTTCGCCGCGGCCGATCTCGCTGCACAATACGTCAAGAGCGTATCGTCGCATCACTGAGGCAAGCGGCCCGCCGCAAATCATGGGCGGACCGGACGTAGCCGCGCTTTCACGAACGCCGCCGGAAGGCGAAGCCGCCGGCCGGACGGTCGCGGGAAGGCGCATGTCCCACGCACCAACATGGAGATGGCCATGAAATATGTGCTGCTCGGTAGTTTGAGCCCGCAGTGGGCAAGCAAGCAGTCGGAGCGGATTGGCAAGGCCAAGACGAAGCTCGACCAGCTCGGCATCAAGATCGAATCGATCCATTACACACAGGGCTACTACGATTTCGTCGACATCGTAGAGGCGCCAAATCCGGGGGCCATGCTCGCCTTCTCAGTGTGGTACTCGACCCAGGGGCTCGGCAAGGTGCAGAGCATGCCGGCTTTTGATGCCAAGACCTTCGAGAAAGCGATCAAGGACGCGGCCGGCTGAGAAGGCGAAACCCAATAGCGAGCGCCGAACGGAGGCATGGCGCCGCCCGCATCGTGCATCGGCCCGCGAAAGGCGCTAGGCCGCGTGCGGCTGGCGCAGGCCTGCAACCCACCGTTCGATCTCGTGGATATCCTCCGAGAGCTCGATGGCACAATCGCCGGCAAACTCACGCCAGGCTTCGAGGTTGCTTGTCGGCACACCGATGATCGAGGGAATGCCGCGGTCGAGCGCATTTGCCATCAGATCGACCAAGCCTCCGCCGCCGCACTCGGCCTTGCCGAACTTGTTGAGCACCAGGAGGTCCACGCCACCCCCGAGATTGCCTTCGACGCGCGCGGTGGCTTCGGCAAGCGCCCCTTCATCGAGGCGGCAGCCGGACGCACCGGCCCCGCGGTCCTCGAAGATCGCGGTGCGATGGCCGGTGGTCAGATCCTCCAGCACGACGTCACAGCGCCGGTCAGGCGCAGAGCAGGTCAGATGCTGCAGAACGCCGGCAAGCGCCAATCCACGATCCCGGCACAGGCGCACCAACGCCTCAAAGGACCGGCCGGGATA
>DASWVJ010000212.1:0-20400 GCA_036406295.1 Bradyrhizobium sp. | reverse complement strand
GCCTCTTTCAGGAAATTTTTGGGCTTGTCGGGATCGCGGGTGTCGATATTGACCGCGACCACCTCAAAATCCTTGCCGCCCAGCTTGGCCTGCAACGCATCCAGCGCCGGCATCTCCTTCCGGCAGGGCACGCACCAGGTGGCCCACAGGTTCAAGAGCACTGTCTTGCCGCGCCAGTCCGACAGCTTTTTCGGGTTGCCCGCGGCATCCTCAAAGGCGAGGTCCGGCAGCCGCAAGGGAGCGGTCGCCATGGTCACCGCCGCCACCTCGCCTTGGGCCAGGGGCGCGATCCTCTTCGCTACCTCGACTGCGGCGATGCAGGCGGGCTCGCCCCCCGAGCCGCGCTTCAGCAAGGGGAGGCCGTAATACCCGGCAAAGCCGATCACGGTCCCGGCCACGACCGCGCCGATGGCGACCGGGAGGCGGCGCTTGGGGACAGGGCGGGGCGAGGGGTTGTCCGGCATTTGTCTTCCTGGGGCAGATACGGCTATGCAGAGCTGTTACGGCGCTGACGGCACGGCCTTTCGCGCGAAACGGCCCGTTTTGGCAAGAGCAATCGAAGTCACGATCAAGCGACGAGTGAGGTCATGAGCAACAAGATGTGGGGCGGGCGGTTCTCCGAGCGCCCCGACGCGATCATGGAGGAAATCAACGTCTCCATCGACGTCGATCGCCATATGTATGCCCAGGACATCGCCGCCTCCAAGGCGCATGCCGCGATGCTGGCCGAGCAGGGCATCATCACCGCTGCCGATGCCAAGAACATCGCCAGGGGCCTCGATACGATCCTCGCCGAGATCGGCAAGGGCGATTTCGACTTCAAGCGCGCGCTGGAAGACATCCATATGAATGTCGAGAGCCGGCTCTCCGAGCTGATCGGCCCCGCCGCGGGACGGCTGCACACCGCGCGCTCGCGCAACGACCAGGTCGCGACCGACTTCCGCCTCTATGTTCGCGACACCATCGACGAGACCGATGCCGCGCTCGCCTCGTTCCAGCAGGCGCTGGTGAGCCGCGCGCTGGAGCATGCCGGCACGGTCATGCCCGGCTTTACCCATCTGCAGACCGCGCAGCCCGTGACCTTCGGCCATCACCTGCTTGCCTATGTCGAGATGGCCGCGCGTGACCGCGGCCGCTTTGCCGACGCGCGCAAGCGGCTCAACGAATCTCCGTTGGGAGCCGCCGCGCTCGCCGGCACCTCCTTCCCGATCGATCGCGCCGCGACGGCAAAAGCGCTCGGCTTCGACCGGCCGATGGCCAATTCGCTGGATGCGGTGTCGGATCGCGATTTCGTGCTGGAAACGCTGTCGGCCGCCGCAATCTGCGCCATGCACCTGTCGCGCTTTGCCGAAGAAATCGTGGTCTGGACCTCGCCGCTGGTCGGCCTCGTGCGCCTCTCCGACAAGTTCACCACCGGCTCCTCCATCATGCCGCAGAAGCGCAATCCTGATGCGGCGGAGCTGGTGCGCGCCAAGACCGGCCGGGTGATCGGCGCGCTCAATGCGCTCCTGATCGTGATGAAGGGCCTGCCGCTCGCCTACCAAAAGGACATGCAGGAGGACAAGCAGGGCGCGATGGAGGCCTTTGCCGCGCTGTCGCTGGCGATTCGCGCCATGACCGGCATGGTGCTCGACCTCGTGCCGGACGAGGCGCGCATGAGGGCTGCCGCAGGTGACGGCTACGCCACCGCCACCGATCTTGCCGACTGGCTGGTGCGTACGCTGAAAATGCCGTTCCGCGAGGCCCACCACGTCACCGGCCGCATCGTCGCGCTGGCCTCGAAGCAGGGCATCGCCCTGCACGAGATGCCGCTGAAGGCGATGCAGGAGGTCGAGCCGAAGATTACCGCGGACGCGCTGAAGGTGCTGTCGGTGGATTCCTCGGTGAAAAGCCGCACCTCGTTCGGCGGCACCGCGCCGAAGAACGTGGCGGCGCAAGCCAAGGCGTGGGCGAAGCGGCTGGAAAAGCAGCGAAAATAGGGCCTGCCTGGCAAATTTCGCTGAGATTTCATGTTCATCCGCCTCTCGCCATGCCTGCGCAATCTTTGTATGGTGCGGCCCGCATTGGGGATTTCGAAGTGATCAGCAAGCGGCGCCTGACCCCGTCGGGGTGGGCCATCATCGCATTGAGCGCTGCGGCGCTCGCGCTCGGCGGTTGCGGCCGCAAGGGCGGCCTCGACCTGCCGCCGAACGCCATGAATGCCGCGTCGGACGCCGTGCCGGGGGCGGAGGCCGAGCGCGCCGGGGCTACCCCGCCCGCCGTCTATGAGCCGGGACCAACCGCGTCCAGAGGCCGCAAGAAACCGTTTGTGCTCGACCCGCTCCTCGGCAATTAAGCTTAGCTCGCCATGAATCATTTCGACTATCGCAACGGCGTGCTGCACGCCGAGGCGGTCAGCCTTGCGGATATCGCCGCCAGCCTCGGCACGCCCTTCTATTGCTACTCCACCGCGACGCTGGAGCGGCATTATCGCGTCTTCACCGAGGCCTTCGCCGGCGAGAAGGTGCTGGTCTGCTACGCCATGAAGGCGAACTCCAACCAGTCGGTGCTGCGCACGCTGGCGAAGCTCGGCGCCGGTGCCGACGTCGTCTCCGGCGGCGAATTGAAGCGCGCGCTGGCCGCCGGCATTCCCGCCAGCAAGATCCTGTTCTCCGGCGTCGGCAAGACGGAGGAGGAACTGCGCGCCGCGCTCGCCGCCGACATCCTCTGCATCAACGTCGAATCCGAGCCCGAGCTGGAATTGCTCTCGCGCCTTGCGGTGGGGACAGGTAAGACCGCGCGCATCTCGGTGCGCGTCAACCCGGACGTTGATGCCGGCACCCACGCGAAAATCTCCACCGGCAAGTCTGAGAACAAGTTCGGCATCCCGATTGCGCATGCACGCGAGGTCTATGCCCGCGCCGCCAGGCTGCCCGGCATCCAGGTTACTGGCATCGACATGCATATCGGCAGCCAGATCACCGATCTCAGCCGTCTGGAAGTTGCCTATCGCATCCTGTCGGACTTCGTGCATGTGCTGCGCGCCGACGGCCACAGGATTTCGCATATCGATTTCGGCGGCGGCCTCGGCATTCCCTATCACATGGACCGCGAGGCTCCGCCGGCGCCAGACCTCTACGCCGCCATGGTCAAGCGCGTCACCCACAATCTCGGCTGCACGCTGATGTTCGAGCCGGGCCGGTTGATCGTCGGCAATGCCGGCATCCTGGTGGCCCGCGTGATCTATGTGAAGCACGGCGACGGCAAGAATTTCGTGATCATCGATGCTGCGATGAACGACCTGATCCGCCCCACGCTGTACGAGGCGCATCACGACATCCTGCCGGTGCGCCAGCCGGCGGCGGGTGGCGCAACCCTGGTCGCCGATGTTGTCGGCCCGGTCTGCGAGACCGGCGACTACCTCGCCCTCGATCGCAAGCTGCCGCAATTTGCGGCCGGCGATCTCATCGCCATCATGACCTCTGGCGCCTACGGCGCCGTGCAGTCCGGCACTTACAACACGCGCCCTCTGGTGCCGGAAGTGCTGGTCAAGGACGACCAGTATGCGGTCGTCCGCCCCCGCATCGACGTCGACGCGCTGATCGCGATGGACCGTACCGCGCCGTGGTTGTGAGCGCGGCTGTCGCGGCACATTCCCCGTCATCCCGGGCAAGGGAGCGACCAGCGCACCGAGGCGCGACGAGCCGGTCCATCGCCGCCTTGTGCGTGTCGAACATGGTGAGCTTGTGCACGGCCTCGATCAGGCGGCGCGCCATCGGAAAGCCCATCTTCCGAGGTTGATGAACCCGGTTTCCATGAAGGTTCCTCACTTTCGTCACAGCGAAGCTGCGACGACTTGTCCGCCGCGGCTCGCGAGCTAAGGTCGAAGCAATCCATTCCTTGTTTCGGCGAAGGAGGCTGGATTGCTTCGCTTCGCTCTTGGCGTCGTTTCCGAGCGCGATCCCGACCCGAAGGACCGCGTGAGCGCAAAGTGAGTACCGGTTTTTCGGACCGGATCATGCTCAAACCGGATAGTTCGGCCGGGAAATTACGGGGTCTATGCGCGCCGGTCACGCCTTCGTGTTATGCGGCATCCGGGATGGGATAGGGCGGGGGAACGCGTGCCTCAGGGCCGCCGTTATGTTAGGGTGTGCTTCGGTGAACCCTGAGATGTTGTTGAACGGCACCAACCCCGATCCCTCAAGGCCGTCGCGTGAGCCCGATGATGTGGCGCGGCTGAAACTGTCGCAGGCGCTGCAACGGGCCACTTACGCGATCGCATGGGAGCGCTTCTGGCCGCATCTGGCGCGGGTGCTGACGCTTGCCGGATTGTTCCTCGCCGTTTCCTGGGCAGGCTTGTGGCTGGTGCTGCCGTTCCCTGCGCGCGCCGCCGGACTCATCCTGTTCGCCGTCGGCGGCCTCGCCGCACTCTTGCCCCTGATTCGCTTCCGCTGGCCCACCCGCACCGACGCACTCGGCCGGCTTGACCGCGGCACCGGCATCCGCCATCGGCCTGCGACCGCGCTGAGCGACACTGTCACCACGAAGGACCCCGTCGCGCTGGCGCTGTGGCAGGAGAGCCGCGCCCGCACGCTGGCTTCGCTGACGCGCATCCGTGCCGGCCTGCCATCGCCACGCCTTGCCATCCACGACCCATGGGCGGTGCGCGCCCTCGTCATCATCCTGATGGTGGCAGCCTATGTCGCTGCCGGTGACGAGCGCAATCTGCGCGTCGCATCGGCCTTCGACTGGAACGGCGTGCTGACGCCAGCCAATATCCGCGTCGACGCCTGGGTGACGCCGCCGGTCTATACCGGCAAGCCGCCGATCATCCTGTCTTCGGCGAACAAGGAGAGCGGGATTCCCGCCGGCGGCCCATTGGCGGTGCCGGCAGGCAGCACCGTGATCGTGCGCTCGAGCGGCGGCACGCTCGACGTCGTGGCGGGCGGTGGCGTGACCGAGGCCGCCCCGACCGAGCAGGCACCCAAGGGCACCAATGAACGACATTTCACGGTCACCGGCGATGGCACCGTGCATGTCCGTGCGCCATCGGGGCAGCCGCAATGGAGATTCGCCGCTACCCCCGATCGCCCGCCGACCATTGCTCTTGCGAAGGACCCCGAGCGCCAGCCGCGCGGCTCGCTGCAGATGTCCTACAAGATCGAGGACGATTACGGCGTCACCGAAGCGCGCGCGCAATTTGCCGCCCGCAGCGCCGACGGCGCAAACGAAGGCGCGGCGCCGCGGCCGCTGTTCGAGCCGCCGCAGTTTTCCCTGGTGCTGCCGAACGCGCGCACCCGCAACGGCGTCGGCCAGACGCAAAAGGATCTCAGCGAAGACCCCTATGCCGGCGCCGACGTTACGCTCACGCTGACGGCGAAGGACGAGGCCGGCAACAGCGGCAAGAGCGAACCGTTCAACATGCGCCTGCCGGAGCGGCTGTTCACCAAACCGCTGGCGCGCGCGCTGATCGAGCAGCGCCGAATTCTCGCGCTTGACGCCGGCCAGAACGACAAGGTCTATGCCGCGCTCGATGCGCTGATGATCGCGCCGGAGCTGTTCACGCCGCAGGCCGGCCACTATCTCGGCCTTTACAGCGTGGCGCGCGAACTGGAGGGCGCTCGCACCGATGATGCGCTGCGCGGCGTCGTCGCAAGCCTGTGGGCGCTCGCCGTCAGCATCGAGGACGGCGACATTTCCGACGTCGAGAAGGCACTGCGGGCGGCGGAAGACGCGCTCAAGCAGGCGCTGGAGCGCGGCGCCAGCGACGAGGAGATCAAGAAGCTCACCGAGAACCTGCGCGCGGCGCTCGACAAGTACCTGCGCCAGCTCGCCGAACAGCTCAAGAGCAATCCGCAGCAGCTTTCGCGGCCGCTCGATCCCAACACCAAGATGCTGACCCAGCGCGATCTCGACAACCTGCTGCAGCAGATCGAGCGCGAGGCACGCCGCGGCAACCGCGAGGCCGCCATGGAAGCGCTCAAGCGTCTCGGCGACATCATGCGCGAGCTGCAGATGGCGCAGCCCGGCCAGGGCGACGACGATATGCAGCAGTCGCTCAACGAACTCGGCGACATGATCCGCAAGCAGCAGCAGCTGCGCGACAAGACCTTCAAGCAGGGCCAGGACTCCCGGCGCGACCGCATGCGCGGCAAGCAGGGTGACCAGAGCATGGGCGATCTGCAGCAGGACCAGCAGGCGCTGCGTGACCGTCTCAAGAAGCTGCAGGACGAGCTGGCCAAGCGCGGCATGAGCCCCAAGCAGCGCGGCGACAAGGGCCAGCGCGGCGAGCAAGGCCAGCAGCAGGGTCAGCAAGGCCAGCAAGGCGACCAAGGCGACGGCGAGGACGGTCTTGATCAGGCTGATTCCGCGATGGGCGACGCCACCGGTCGTCTCGGCGAAGGCAATGCGGAAGGAGCGGTGGATTCACAGGGCCGCGCGCTCGATGCGCTGCGCAAGGGCGCGCAGAGCCTCGCCGAGGCCATGCAGCCCGGCGACGGCGACGGCCAGCAGGACGGTCCCGGCAACCGCGCCGGCCGCCAGCAGAGCGGCGGCAATCAGAGCGATCCGCTCGGCCGTCCGTTGCACGGCCGCGAATTCGGCGACGATTACACCGTCAAGATCCCCGGCGAGATCGACGTCGAGCGCGCCCGCCGCATCCTCGAAGAACTCCGCCGGCGCCTGGGCGATTCCAACCGCCCGCAGATCGAGCTCGACTACATCGAGCGGCTGCTGAAGGATTATTGAGCGGCTTGCTCAGCTGTCGTCGCCCGGCTTGATCGGGCGACCCAGTATTCCAGAGACGGCTATTTATCAATCGAGACACTTCGGCGTACTGGATCACCCACCTTCATGGGTGATGACGCCGTCCGTGTTGCATATTCTGCACGACGAGCAAGTCAGTTCCGTTTTACGGAATTGCGTCAAGTCCCCCGATAAAATGCATTCCGCTTTTACAGAAGTGTCGAATCGGCACCATCTCTCCTGAGCCCACATGAGGGGGCATTTCGCGATCGTCTCGATACTTGAGGCTTGGCGCGCGGGCGAATGCAGCGTTCACTACTTTTCGCACACGGAGCTGCGAACGCCGGCTTTTCCTGCGCTCTTCAAGGAGAGCGAAAACGCGATTGCAAGACTCAGGCAAATTCATGCCGCGGGATGCAAACACACGCCGCTGCGCTATTTTGCTATGCGCGCGGAACCTTCTGCTGATGCGGCGACGCCCACATTGATGTCGCATTTGCGCGCTTACACGCAACTCGTCCGCGGCCGTTACGAAGGCGCGCGGAGTTCCATGGCCGGTTCCGTCGTCGCAAATGGCGCGGATTAGCAAGGAAATTGGCGCCATCTCGTAGCGCCCTTTTCGGTCCGGCCACGCGTCCCACCACAAGAAAATCCAGTCAAAATCAGTCAGGAGTTATGATGGCGTCTCGCTTGAGCGCCGCGATTTGCGGCGTCGCAATTGCGATTTCCTGTTCCACCAGTGCCGCCAAGGCTACAACCTTAACCGATACAGTTCGTTCCAAAGCTGCCGCGATCGTCGGCGCGGCATCAACATACAATCCATTCAAGCCCGGATGGCGTGAGGGCGGACCGAGCACCGCCTCCGGGGAACGTTACGATCCCTCTGCGTGGGCGGCTGCCATCAAGACCAATCTGCGCAATTTGTTTGGCGGCGTAAAATATCGCGAGCGACCGAAATTTGCTCTCGTCGAAGCCAAAGGAAAGAAAGTCGTCGTCAAGATAAATGATGTGGGGCCGCTCACTCCCGGTCGTATCATTGACTTGAATGAGCGCACGATGCGCCATTTCGATCCGACTCTTAAGCAGGGAGTCATCAAGGACGTGAAGGTCACGCCGCTTGCTGGCGACAATTGGACACTCGGACCTGTGGTCGAGGTCGCCGGCGACAAGGCCGGTTAACCGCGTCCGGAGCTTGCGGCCGGGGCGCGCGTGTCGCGCGGCCCGGTGGCATCGGCCGGGCATGACCGTGTCGGGTTAGACGCCTTTGCGGGCGGCCAGCGCATCCGCTACGGCGGTGCGGATGTCTGCCACCGAAAACGGTTTCGTCACGACGTCATGGACAATGGCGTTGAGTCCCGAGGCGCGCTCGCGCTGGTGGGCGAAACCCGTCATCAGCAGGATCTTCAGCTCCGGGAAATCGCGCGCGGCAGTGAGCGCGAGCGCGATGCCGTCCATCACAGGCATCTGGATGTCGGTGAGCAGAAGGTCGAACGCGCCGCGCTCGCGGGTCAATATCTCCAGCGCCTCGGCGCCGTCCTCGGCGGTGACGGTGTCATGGCCGTCCATCGCGATGGCGCGCGACACCAGCTGGCGCATGGAATCCTCATCGTCGGCGATCAGCACGCGCGGCATCGGCAGAAAATCCCCTTGCGCGTGTTTCGCGCCCGGCTCAGGCCTGGCCGGCAGCGAGATCGCGCTTGTTGAAGAAGCGGACGTCGATATTACGCCCTTCCGGCGGCGGTGAGGCAAGACGGGTCTTGAACCAGGCGCGCTCGCCGGGCTTGAGCACATTCTGCTCCAGCACCGCGTTCCAGGCATAGACCTCCGCGCCCTGCGCGTCGCGCACGGAGAAGCGGAGCCGCGGGATTCCGACCGGCTCCCTGGTTTCGCCGACGATCATGCCCTCGATGACCAGCACGGGCTTGGCATCGACGGTCTCGTAGGTGATCTTGATGTCCTTGAAGGCGAGTCCCCGCAGGTTTACCTCGAGCCCCGCCAGCCTGTAGAAGGCCGCTGTCTGCGGCAGCAACCGCACCACGTCGTTGCGCCAGACGATGACGGCCAGCACCAGCGCGGCCATGGCGGCGCAGGTGGCGGTGAGACCCGCGCCGCGCAGCATCGGGATCGGCGGGAAGGGCGGCAATGTGAAGATCCCGCGCAGGCGCGACCGCTTCGGCTGGCCGGCCTCGTCGTCGTGGATGTCGTGGCGGGCGGCCGTGGTCCAGTCGGCCTCCGCTTCGTGCTGTGTGGCCTGGGAGGGCCAATCGGGCGCAACGGAGGGGCTTTCGACCACGGGGGTCCGGCTGTCGTCCGCCGCCATGGCGTCCCATTCGGCCGCCACGTCACGCCGGGCAGCCGCTGGCGCCGCGGCCATGGCCACGGTTTCGAGCGCGTCGTCTGGCCGTGCCAGCCACGTCAGCTTGCAGCGGGAACAGCGCACGGTTCGCCCGGCTGTACCCAGCGCAGCGGGATTGATGGCAAAAGACGTTGTACAATTGGGGCAAACGATATGCATGGAGCCCATCTCCAATGGTAGCCGCAGGATGCTACAAGCCGACCGTTAACGAATCGGAAACCATAAAAGCCGCACAAGGCTTGGGGGCGGTTCGCGGCCGGGGTGGGGGCAAAACCCGGGGCTTGGCGCCCGTCGAACGGAGCTAGAGGTGGTCCGGTTCGAAAATGTCGGATTGCGCTACGGACTTGGGCCGGAGATTTTGCGTGACCTGTCGTTCCTGATCCCGGCGCATTCCTTCCAGTTCCTGACCGGCCCCTCCGGCGCCGGCAAGACGTCGCTGCTGCGCCTGCTGTTCCTGTCGCTGCGGCCGACGCGAGGGCTCGTCAATCTGTTCGGCCAGGATGTCTCGCTGCTCGGCAAGGAGCAGATCGCGGACCTGCGCAAGCGCATCGGCATCGTGCTCCAGGATTTCCGTCTGCTCGACCACATGACTACCTACGAGAACGTGGCGCTGCCGTTCCGCGTTATGGGCCGCGAGGAATCGACCTATCGCCGCGAGGTGATCGACCTCCTGAAATGGGTCGGGCTCGGCGAGCGCATGGACGCGCTTCCGCCGATCCTGTCGGGCGGCGAAAAGCAGCGCGCCGCGATCGCTCGCGCCGTGATCTCGCGGCCGCAATTGTTGCTCGCGGACGAGCCGACCGGCAGCGTCGACCCCACCCTGGGGCGGCGCCTGCTGCGGCTGTTCATCGAGCTCAACAAGTCCGGAACCGCCGTCGTCATCGCCACTCACGACATCACCCTGATGGAGCAATACGACGCGCGGCGTCTGGTGCTGCATCAGGGACGGCTGCACATCTATGAGTAGGGTCGACGAGCAGAGGCCGCTGGTGGACCTGGGCAAGGAGCGGCCGCAGGTGCCGGCGAGGGCGCGCATCATGTCGCCGATCGTGCCGCGCGCTTCGATCTCCGGCCGCGCGCTGGTTGCGGTCGTTGCGATCATGACCTTCCTGGCCTCGATCACCACGGGCGCGGTGCTGCTGATAAGCGCCTCCGCCGCCGAATGGCAGGCCGACGTCGCCAGTGAAATCACCATCCAGGTGCGACCGGTGGCGGGACGTGACATCGAGCGTGACACCGCCGCCGTGGTGGAGGCGATGCGGACGGCGCCGGGCATCGTCGAGGTCCGCCCCTTCAGCAGGGAGGAATCGGCCAAGCTGCTGGAGCCGTGGCTCGGCACCGGCCTGTCGCTCGACCAGCTGCCGGTGCCGCGCGTGATCATTGCGCGGGTGCAGCCGGGCACGGCGCTGGATCTCGTCGGCCTGCGCGCGCGCGTGACCGGGGTTGCGCCTTCCGCCAGCGTGGACGATCACCGCGCCTGGATCGAGCGAATGCGCTCGATGACCGGCGCCACGGTCTTTGCCGGCATCGGCATCCTGGCGCTCGTCATCATCGCCACCATCATTTCGGTATCGTTTGCCACCCGCGGCGCGATGGCGGCGAACCGGCCGATCGTGGAAGTGCTGCACTTCGTCGGCGCGGGCGACGCCTATATCGCCAACCGCTTTCTCCGGCATTTCCTGCGGCTCGGGCTGGAGGGCGGCGTGATCGGCGGCGGTGCGGCCATGCTCGCCTTTGGTTTCTCGGAATCGATCGCAAGTTGGTTCTCCGGCACCCCGGTCGGCGATCAGTTCGCGGCCCTGCTCGGCACCTTCTCGCTGCGTCCGTCCGGCTATCTCGTGCTGGCGATACAGGCCGTCGCGATCGCGGCGATTACCGCCTGGGCTTCGCGGCGCACGCTTCTGGCCACGCTTGACGACATCGACTGATGGCCAAACCGGACTCCACTTCGCCCCAAAAGCTTCTAAAATTGCGCCTGGAGGGAGGACTCTTAACTTCGATGAACAAGCCCGACGAGGAGAAGCAGAAGGCTGCGGCCCGGCGGCGGCCGCGCGGGTGGCTGCGCGCGAGCATCGTCGGCGCGTTGGCGCTGGCTTTCGTCGGGGCTGGCTTCGGCTTCATCGGTTTCCTGTCGCAGCTGCGTGGCGCCGAGGAAAAGCCCGCACGCAATGCCGACGGCATCGTGGTGCTGACCGGCGGCTCGTCACGCGTGTCGGACGCCATGGAATTGCTCGCGGCCGGTTACGGCAAGCGGCTGCTGATCTCGGGCGTGCACCCGACCAACGATGTCCACGACATTTCCCGGATGCTGCCGGACAACAACAAGCTCCTCAATTGCTGCGTCGATCTCGACCGCTCGGCGGTCAATACCCGCAGCAATGCCGCCGAGACACGGCGCTGGGCGCGCGAGCGGGGCTTCAAGTCGCTGATCGTGGTGACATCGAATTATCACATGCCGCGCGCCATCGTGGAACTGTCGCACGCCATGCCCGACGTGACGCTTGTTCCCTTCGTGGTGGTCGGCGACAGATGGCGCGACGAGCCGTGGTGGACGAGTGGCGCGACGCTGCGGCTCCTGCTATCGGAATACGTCAAATATGTCGCCGTCGAAGTGCGGGTGCGGCTGGGTGCGGTCGGGCTGGCGCCTGAGCCTGCCGAGCAGCCGATCGGGCCGCCGCGCCGTCCGGCCACGGCGCAAGCAAATTGATCCTGGATCGCCGATGGTTTTGATCTTCCTGCGCTCGCTCGTTTTCAACGTGCTGTTCTATTTCTTCCTGGTGATCTGGATCCTGTTCGCACTGCCGACCTTCCTGATGCCGCGCCAGGCGATCCTCACCGTCGCCGGCTGGTGGGCCAGGAGCAACATTTGGCTGATGCGCATCATCTGCGGCACCAGGGTCGAGTTTCGCGGCGTCGAGAAGATTCCGAAAGGCCCGCTGATCGTCGCCGCAAAACATCAGTCGATGTGGGAGACCTTTGCGCTGCTGCAGTTCTTCGACCAGCCGCTCTACATCCTCAAGCGCGAGCTGACATGGATTCCGTTCTTCGGCTGGTACGTCATGAAGGCCGCCATGATCGACGTCGAGCGCGAAGCCGGCGGGCGCGCTCTGAGGGACATGGTACGGCGCGCCGGAAAGGCGGTTCGTGATGGCCGCCAGCTCATCATCTTTCCGGAAGGCACGCGGCGTCCGGTGGAAGCGCCGCCGCGCTACAAGCATGGCGTGGCGCAGGTCTACAAGGATTCCGGCGTCGCCTGCATGCCGGTGGCGCTGAATTCCGGCCTGTTCTGGCCGCGCCGCACCTTTATGCGCTATCCAGGCACGCTGGTGGTGGAGTTCCTCGATCCGCTGCCGCCGGGCCTCTCACGCGACGAATTCATCGACCGCGTCCGCGACGCCATCGAAGCAGCCACCGACCGCATCGTGAAGGATGCACGCGAGGAGCAGGCGAAGTTGTTCGGCCGGGTGCCGGTTGTGCCGGCGCGCGATGAATGAGCATGATCGGGAAAAGCGGGCACCGGTTTTCCGATCAGGATCATGCTCCAACAAGGGGTCCTCAAGCCTCCTGGGCTTCGCCGGCGACCGGAGGGGATGGCGTATGGGAATCGTGCAGCATCGACGCGAGCCGATGCAATGGCTCGTCGCGGAACCCTTCGGCCTCGATCGCCTTGACGGTGGCGAGCACATAGTCGCGGTTGTTGCCGGAGCGGCCATGTCCCTGGCGCACGATGCGAAGCTGCTCGCTCAGCGGCAGCCGGCCGGCATATTGCACGTGGCCGCGGTCGGCCACATAGGTCAGCGCACTGACGCGTTGCTGCGCCTCGTTGTTGAGCCAGACCGAACGCATCACTTCGCGATAGACGTGGGTGGTCTGCTCGCGGGCGCGCAGATACTCGATCGTGGCCTCGCGCATTTCTGGCGCGACGCGGAAAGCAATGCCGCGGCAGGCGCCTCCGCGGTCGAGCCCCAGCACTAGGCCCGGCTTTTCGGGGGTGCCGCGATGATCGAAGGAATAGACGCAGAGCGCACGGTGCTCGCCGATCAGCCGGGCCGGAGCCTTCTCGATGTATTCAAAACCCGGCCGCCACATCAGCGAGCCATAACCGAACACCCAGAGGTCGCCTTTGCCGAATTCGTGATCTGAAATGTTGATTGCCGCCATCGCGGGCACGGCTAGCAGAACTGTAAGATGAAAGCCACGCCTTTAAGCGCGGGAAAGCCCGCTTACATTTGACAAAATCGTTCCCCAAAGGGCTGCCCATGCAAGACATGTCTTCCACGCCACGACGCCGCCCGCTCTGGGGGTTGTTCATCGTCCCCGTATTGCTCGTCATCGCCGCCGCGGCATGGAGCGGATTCTGGTTCTATGCCGCTTCGCAGGTCGGCGTGCAGGCCGATGCCTGGCGTGCGCAGGAAGCGAAATCCGGCCGCAACTATGATTGCGCCAGGCGCACGGTGGCGGGCTTCCCGTTCCGGTTCGAAGTCTCCTGCGAAGGCGCGAGTGTCGCGCTGGTCTCGCAGACCGCATCGAATGTGCCGTTCACCGCCAAGCTCGGTGAGATTCTGGTGGTCGCGCAGGTCTACGATCCGAAGCTCGTGATCGCAGAGTTCAAGTCGCCCGCCAGCATCGCGATCCCCGAGCAGTCGCCGCTGCGGGTTGACTGGAGCAAGGGGCGCGCCAGCGTGGTGGGACTGCCCGCGGTGCCGCAGCGCGCCTCGATCGTGTTCGACGATGTCGGCATCGACCGCGTCAACAGCAATTCGATCCAGGTGCCGGTCGCGCGCGCCAGGCATGTCGAATTGCACGGCCGCCTCGCGGAAGGCTCATCGGTCGATCATCCCGTGATCGAGACGGTGCTGCAGATGAACGACGGCAGCGTGCAGGGCGTGCATCCCGTGATGGCGGAGCCCTTCAATGCCGACGTCCACGCCAAGCTGACGGGCCTGAAGGATTTTACGCCGAAGCCCTGGCCGGAGCGCTTCCGCGAGATTGCGGCGGCCGGCGGCAAGGTCGAGATCGTGGAGTCGCGTATCCAGCAAGGCGAGATGATCGCGGTTGCCGCCGGTACGCTCTCGCTCAATGCCGGCGGCAATCTCGACGGCGAATTGCAGATGACCGTCACCGGCCTCGAGCGGATCGTGCCCGCGCTGGGTATCGAAAAAATTCTGGAAGAGGGCGTTCCGCAGGCAACCCTCGACCGCGTCGCGCCCGGCGTAAAGACGCAGGACTTCAACAACCTCTTCGGCGCGCTCGACAAGGCCATTCCGGGCCTTGGCAAGATAGTCAAGCAGAACGCCAACGTCGGCGTTGCCGCAACGCTCAATTCAATCGGCAGCGAGGCCGTGCTCGAAGGCAAGAAGGCGCGCTCCTTTCCGCTCCGCTTCGCCGACGGCGCGGTGCTGTTCGGGCCGGTGAAGGTCGGGCAGGTGCCGCCGCTGTTCTGATCGCCTGGCTGTGATGTTGCGGCAGGAATTCGTGATCGGCACCGGCAATCTACTCCCTGACGGCCGCACAATGCGGTCCAATCACAGGGAGTACATTGATGACCCGGTTCAAATTGCTCGGTACTGCCGCGATTTTGTCGCTGATGTCAGCGGCGCCAGCGATGGCTCAGCATATGATCGACGAGCCCGGCATGTTCGCCTTCACCTATCCGATGGGCGATCTTGGCCTCGGCTCGTCCCGTCCGTCCGCCGACGCCATGGCGATGATGCGGACCGATCACCGCATGAAATCGCACGTCATGATGACGCGGCACACCAGACGCAGCAAATAGCTGACGATTTTCCGTCAGGATTTCTTCAGCGCCGCGTGCGGCCGGCCGAAGTCGGGCGCCGCCGAGTCCTGGCCGATCTCGACAATGCCGCGGCGGATGGCGCGGGTGCGGGCGAAATGCTCGAACAATGCCTCGCCGTCGCCGCGGCGGATCGCGCGGGTGAGCTTGGAGAGGTCCTCGTTGAAGGTGCCGAGCATTTCCAGCACGGCTTCCCTGTTGTTGAGGAACACATCGCGCCACATCGTGGGGTCGGACGCCGCGATGCGGGTGAAGTCGCGAAAGCCGCCGGCGGAGAACTTGATCACCTCGGACTCCGTCACCTGCGCCAGCTCATCCGCGGTGCCGACGATGGTGTAGGCGATCAGATGCGGCAGATGGCTGGTGATCGCGAGCACGAGATCATGATGGTCCGGTGTCATGATCTCGACCCTGGCGCCGAGCCCGGCCCAGAACGCGCGCAGCTTCTCGGTCGCCTCGGCTGCCGTGCCCTCGGGCGGCGTGAGGATGCACCAGCGGTTGATGAACAGCTCGGCGAAACCGGAGTCCGGGCCCGAGTGCTCGGTGCCGGCCACGGGATGCGCCGGCACGAAGTGGACGCGGTCGGGAAGATGCGGCGCTATTTCGCGCACGACCGCGCCCTTGACCGAGCCGACGTCGGAGACGATCGCGCCCGCCTTCAAGTGCGGCCCGATCTCGGCCGCCACCGCGCCGCAGGCGCCGACGGGAATGCAAAGGATGACGAGGTCGGCATCCTGCACGGCTTCGGCATTGGTCTCGACCACGCGGTCGACGATGCCGAGCTGCTTCACCCGGGCGCGGGTCTGTTCCGAGCGTGCGGTGGTGACGATCTCCTCCGCCAGCCCTTGCGCGCGGGCGGCGCGCGCGATGGAGCCGCCGATCAGGCCGAAACCGATCAGCGCGACGCGCTTGAATGGAGGCGATGCGCTCACTTGCCCGCCATGAAGTCTCGCAGACCCTCGACGACGAGACGGTTGGCCTCCTCGGTGCCGATGGTCATGCGCAGCGCATGCGGCAGGCCGTAATTGTTGAGCGCGCGCAGCACCAGGCCTCGCTTGGTGAGATACACATCCGCCTCCGCCGAGGTCTTGCCCTTGGCGGCCGGGAAGTGGATCAGCACGAAATTGGCGACGCTCGGCGTCACCTTGAGGCCGAGCTTGCCGATCTCCTCGGTGAGCCAGTTGCGCCACTTCTCGGTATGCGCCTTCGACATCTCGATATGCGCGGTGTCCTCGATCGCCGCGACCGCCGCCTTCATCGCCGCGGTCGAGACGTTGAAGGGACCGCGGATGCGGTTGACGGCATCGACGATGTTCGCAGGCCCGAACATCCAGCCGATCCGCAAGGCGGCAAGCCCGTGGATCTTGGAGAAGGTGTGCGTCATCACCGTGTTCTCGGTGGTGGCAACCAGTTCAATGCCGAGCTCATAGTCGTTGCGCGAGACATAGTCGGAATACGCCGCGTCCAGCACCAGCAGCACATGGCCGGGCAGTCCGGCGCGCAGGCGCTTGACCTCGTCGAACGGCAGGTAGGTGCCGGTCGGATTGTTGGGGTTGGCGAGCCACACGAGCTTGGTGCGCGGCGTCACGCATCGGAGGATCGCATCCACGTTGGCCGTGTAGTCGCTCTCCGGCGCCACGACGTTCTTCGCCCCGTTCGCCATGGTCGCGATCGGATAGACCAGGAATCCGTGCGTCGTGGAGATCGCCTCGTCGCCCTGGCTCAGATAGGTGTGCGCGAGCAGGTTGAGGATCTCGTCCGAGCCCGCGCCGCAGATGATGCGGTCGGGATCGAGCCCGAAGGCGCGGCCGATCGCCTCGCGCAGCACCCGCGAGGTGCCTTCCGGATAGTCCTCGAGATGAGCAGCCACGTCCTTGTAGGCGGCGATCGCCTTCGGCGAGGGCCCGAATGGGGTCTCGTTCGCCGACAGCTTGAACACCTTGCGGCCCGGCTCGGGCACCGGGGACTTGCCTGGCGTGTAGGGCGCAATATCCAAAATGCCGGGATTCGGCACGGGGCGGTTCATTTTTGGCTCCGGGTGATCTGGGGCTTAGGACCTGGCCCCATTTGGGGGCACCGTATAGCGTGTTGCGTGGCTGCCGACGAGGGCCGAAGAGCGTACCGAGGCCCCCGCCTTGAGCAGGGCAAGCTTGATCTTCTCGAACCCGCCGCCCGCGACCGACACCAGCAGTGCCGCGCCGTCGAAGGCGGTATCGGGGACGGCGACGATTTCCGCGAGCGGCGCCAGCGCGCGCGCCGTATCCGCATTCCAGCCGGAGACGCGGACGCTCCACATCTGGACCTCCGTCACCATGGCATCGTCGGCCACGCGCGAAACCACGAATACGGGCAGCGCGGCCGGATGGTCGGCGCGCTCGAGGAACGGCAGCCGCGCGATGATCTTTGGCGCGCGGTCGGCTTCCAGCGCGTTCCACCATGGCGTGCGGCTCGACACCGCCGAGACCAGCGCCAGGTCGCCCTTGGATCTTGCCACCGCCTCGACCGCCGCAGCGCCGCTGAAATGCGCGACATAGGGCACGACAAATCCGAAATGAAACCGCGCCGAATCCCGCATCGCGGATTCGCCGACCGAGACGTCGGCATGCACCGAGAACGGCGCTTGCACATAGGTGAACGTCGAGATGATGACGCGCCAGATGCTCTCGATGGTGTCGAGCGGCAGGATGCCGCGATGACGCTCCACCAGATGCCGCATCATGCTGGCCTCGCGCGCGGGGCGGAACGCGGAGCCGACTTCCTGGGTCTGCTTCACCTGGATCAATCGGTCGATGATGTCGCCGCGCGCCATCAGCAGGCTGTGCACCTGCTCGTCGATTGCATCGATCTCCTTGCGCAGCTCGGCCAGCGAGGGCGGAGCAGGGGGTGGCTTTGACATGTCGAACCTTCCGGCGCCGGAAAAAGCCGGCGAACAGGGGCATTGATTAGGTAAGACCGGCACTGAAAGCAAAGAGAAATGACGAAAATCGAGCCTGTCGCGACCCATGTCCGCCTGGTTAACCACGCCCTTGCCTTGACGAAAGGCCCTCGCGCCGCTAGCTTTGACCTCGTTCCGTGGTCATTTGAGCCGGCCGGCTTGCAGCCACGTTAAATAACTTGCTAAACAGGCCGGGGACAGACATCCCGGCCGAACCCAGTTCAGGCCGGGTTTTTTATTGGCTTGATGTCTGTTTCAAAGGACCTCCGCGCGCGGAGGCCGGTGCTGAGATGGCAGAGTTGAAATCGATTGTAAGTCCGGCGATCCAGATCGACGATCGCCTGCACGAGGCCGATCGCCCCTCTTCCAAGGTCGCAGAGTTCGGCATGGACCAGCCGCTGAAGCTCGACTGCGGCATCGATCTCGCGCCGATCCAGATCGCCTATCAGACCTATGGCGAGCTCAACGCAGATCGCAGCAACGCGATCCTCGTCTGCCACGCGCTGACCGGCGACCAGCACGTCTTCAACACGCATCCCATCACCGGCAAGCCCGGCTGGTGGGACACCATGGTGGGGCCGGGCCTTCCGCTCGACACCAGCCAGTATTTCATCATCTGCTCCAACGTGATCGGCGGCTGCATGGGCTCGACCGGTCCTGCCTCGATCAATCCGGCGACCGGCAAGCCGTGGGGGCTGGACTTTCCGATCATCACCATTCCCGACATGGTGCGCGCGCAGACCATGCTGATCGACCGTCTCGGCATCAAGACGCTGTTCTGCGTGGTCGGCGGCTCCATGGGCGGCATGCAGGTGCTGCAATGGACCGCGGCCTTTCCGGATCGCGTGTTCTGCGCGCTGCCGATTGCATGCTCGACGCGTCATTCGGCGCAGAACATCGCATTTCACGAGCTCGGACGTCAGGCGATCATGGCCGATCCGGACTGGCGCGGCGGACGCTATGTCGACCATGGCTCGCATCCGCATCGCGGGCTCGCGGTGGCGCGCATGGCGGGCCACATCACCTATCTCTCCGACGCCGCGCTGCATCGCAAGTTCGGGCGGCGGATGCAGGATCGCGACCTGCCGACATTCTCGTTCGACGCCGATTTCCAGGTTGAGAGTTACCTGCGTTACCAGGGCTCGTCCTTCGTCGAGCGCTTCGATGCCAACAGCTACCTCTATCTGACGCGCGCGATGGATTATTTCGACATCGCCGCCGACCATGGCGGCGTGCTGGCAAAGGCCTTCATCGGCATCAAGACGCGGTTCTGCGTCGTGTCCTTTACCAGCGACTGGCTGTTCCCGACCTCGGAATCGCGCGCGCTGGTGCATGCGCTGAACGCATCCAGTGCGCGGGTATCGTTCGCCGAGATCGAGACCGATCGCGGCCATGACGCGTTCCTGCTCGATGTGCCCGAATTCTTCGAGATCTCCCGCGCCTTCCTGCAATCGGCGGGCCGGGCGCGCGGACTGAAATCAGGTGGCTGAGATGGCGCTTCAGGAACAGGCCCTGCCGCTGCCGGGCATCGCGCCCGACCGTACCGGCAAATATCGCACCGACCATCTGCTGGTCGCGAGCATGGTCGCGTCGGGCTCGCGTGTGCTCGACGTCGGCTGCGGCGACGGCGAACTGCTGCAGCTGCTGGAGAGCCGCGGCATTGATGGCCGCGGCATCGAACTGTCCCGCGAGGGCGTCAACCGCTGCGTCGCCAAGGGGCTTGCCGTGGTGCAGGGCGACGCCGATACCGATCTCGTCAACTATCCCGACGATACCTTCGACTATGTGATCCTGTCGCAGACGCTGCAGGCCACGCGGCAGCCCAAGGTCGTGCTGGAGAATCTGCTGCGCATCGGCCGGCGCGCCATCGTCTCCTTCCCCAATTTCGGCTTCTGGAAAATGCGGCTGCAGCTCCTGATCGGCGGCCACATGCCGCGCACGGAGAATCTGCCGGCGACCTGGTATGACACCGCCAACATTCATTTCTGCACCATCAAGGATTTCGTCGAGCTGTGTGACGCGATCAACGTCAAGATGGAGCGCGCGGTGGCGCTCGATCTCTACGGCCGTCCCGTACCGCTGAACCTGCCCTGGTGGGTATGGAACATGTTCGGCGAGCAGGGGGTATTCTTGCTGAGCCGGGGCAAGGCATAGCCGTCATTCCGGGATGGTCCGAAGGACCAGACCTCAGATGCGCAATTGCGCATCGGGGAATCTCGAGATTCTCAGGGGCGCAAGGGCGCCCCATAGTTCGATGCTTCGCATCGCCCCGGAATGACAGTTTAGACCGGCGCGTGCACCAATGACCGCGGATCGCGCACCGGCCAGCGGCCGGCTTCCACCAATGCGATGAAGCGTTCGACCATTTCGTTGAACAGCGCCGGCTCCTCCAGATTGAGCACGTGACCCGCCTTCGGGAAGAAGGCGAGGCCCGCGGCCGGCAGATGCTTTTTCAGGAACAGGCTGGGCTCGACGCAATTGTCGTCCTCGTCACCGCACAGGATCAGCGCCGGCGTCGGCACTTTCCGGATCGCGTCCGTCATGGTGTAGATCGAGGGACGGCCGCCCTGAAAGCTGCGCATCGTATTCGCC
>DASWVJ010000211.1:0-9797 GCA_036406295.1 Bradyrhizobium sp. | reverse complement strand
GGACGCTTCTTCTTCGGCGCCTCGGAAAAATCGAGCTTGATCAGCGCGCGCTTTGCCTGCGACTGCTTCGTCGTCTCGCGCTTGCTCTTCCGCCTCTTGCCTGCTTTCGCCATGACCGCCCCACCCGTGAGCGTTCCTCAGGGTGAATTCTATCACTGGTAGAGCAGAGGGCAATCCCACCCGGTTGGACGAAACAGCCCCGCCGCAACAGGCTCAGACCCGCAGCCGGGGCTGCGGGACATGCATTTTAGGCGTGCAGCTTCTGCAGCTCGTTCAGGATCGCCTCGCCCATCTGCTGGGTATTGGCTGAAATCGTGCCTTCCGACTTGATGTCCGCCGTGCGCAGGCCGCTGGCAAGCACCGCTGATATGGCCTGGTCGACCTTGTCGGCGAGCGCACCCATGTCGAAGGAATAGCGCAGAGCCATGCCGAAGGAGGCGATCATCGCGATCGGGTTGGCGAGGCCCTTGCCGGCGATGTCGGGGGCCGAGCCGTGCACCGGCTCGAACAGCGAGCGGCGCTTCCTGGTCTTGGCATCGATCTCGCCGAGCGAGGCCGACGGCAGCATGCCGAGCGAGCCGGTCAGCATCGCCGCGATGTCGGACAGCATGTCGCCGAACAGGTTGTCCGTCACGATCACGTCGAACTGCTTCGGCGCCTTCACCAGCATCATGCCGCCGGAATCGGCGAGCTGGTGCTCCAGCGTGACGTCCTTGTATTCGCGCGCGTGCACCTGCGTCATCACCTCGTTCCAGAGCACGCCCGACTTCATGACGTTGCGCTTTTCCATCGACGTGACCTTGTTGCGGCGCTTGCGCGCCAGGTCGAAGGCGACGCGGCCGATGCGCTCGATCTCGTAGGTGTCGTAGACCTGGGTGTCGATGGCGCGCTTCTGGCCGTTGCCGAGATCGGTGATGGTCTTGGGCTCTCCGAAATAGACGCCGCCGGTGAGCTCGCGCACGATCATGATGTCGAGCCCCTCCACCGCCTCGCGCTTCAGACTGGAGGCATCGGCGAGCGCGGGGTAGCACACCGCGGGACGCAGATTGGCGAACAGGCCGAGATCCTTGCGCAGGCGCAACAGACCCGCCTCGGGGCGCGCCTCATAGGGCACCGCGTCCCATTTCGGGCCGCCGACCGCGCCGAAGATCACGGCATCCGCGGCCTTGGCCACGTCCATGGTCGCATCCGTGATGCTCTGCTTGCTCGCATCATAGGCCGCGCCGCCGACCAGCCCCTCCTCGGTCTCGAAGGAGGCAATGCCCTGCTTGTTCAGCCAGCCGATCAGGCGCTTCACCTCGCCCATCACTTCGGGGCCGATGCCGTCGCCGGGGAGAAGCAGCAGTTTATGGGTCGCCATAATTCGTTACCTCATGGTCGCGTCATGGCCGGGCAAAAGCGCGCAGCGCGTCCTCGCGCCAACCATCCCGGCCATCCACGTCCTGGTTTGCAGGTGCGAAAAGACGTGGATGCCCGGCACGGGGCCGGGCATGACGACGAATGTGAAATCCGGCCGGAGTGCTAGAACGCCGTGAGGGGATTGGCAAGGCGCTCGCCATAGGCGGGAAAATCGGCTTCAATACACCCGTCGCACGACGGAACGCATGACCGCAGCCATTCTGTTTGCCTTTGCTGCCGCAGCCTTTCTGGGCACGGCCGTGGTGACCTCCCAACTCGGCCTGCGGACCATGGAGCCGCTGTCGGGTGCGGCCGTCAGCGTACCGGTGTTCACGCTGCTGTTCCTGCTGCTCTCGCCAATCCTCCTCGCCGGCGAGCCGGTGGTCTGGCGCGGCCTGCCGATCTTCGTCGCGATCGGCCTGTTCTTTCCGGCGAGCCTGACGCTGCTGGCCTTTGCCTCCAACCGCGCACTCGGGCCAGTCATCACCTCGACGCTCGGCAATCTCGCGCCGCTGTTCTCGGTCGCGCTCGCTGTCGTGCTGCTGCACGAGCCGCTGCGGCCGGCACAACTCACCGGCCTCGTGATCGCGGTGATCGGCGCGGTCATCATCAGCGTCACCCGCCCGCGCGACCTCGGCCATTGGCGCAGCTGGGCACTGTTGTTGCCGCTCGCCGCCGCGCTGGTCCGCGGCGTGGTGCCGCCCATCGTCAAGATCGGGTTGGAGGTGTGGCCGAGCCCGCTCTGGGCCTGCCTGATCGGCTACTTCATGTCGTCGCTGGTGGTGCTGGCCGTGCAGCGCGTGCGGAAAGGCAGCTTTCTCGCGGAGGCGCCGGCCTCCGGCTGGATCTGGTTTGCCATTACCGGCATCAGCAATGGCCTCGCCACCCTGTCGATGTTCGCCGCCGTGCGCCATGGCCCGATCACGCTGGTTGCGCCTATTGTCGCAGTCTATCCGCTGGTCACCGTGCTGCTCAGCACGGTCATGCTCAAATATATCGCCATCACCCCGCGCATCGTCGGCGGCACGGTGCTCACAGTCGCCGGCGTCGCCCTGGTGCTGGCGGGCTGAGATTGTTGCACCGGCGGCAAGACACCCCTGCAGACTCCCGCCTGTGCAGCCGCGTTGCGGCCTGTCACAGTGGGACGCCTGCCGGAGCCTTTCGTGAAATCTCCCGACCGTCCCGACCCCTATCCGCATCCCGCGCGGTTGATCCTCGTTCTGTCGCTTGCGCCGACCATCGGGCTCGGCATCGGCCGCTTCGCCTATGCGCTGGTGCTGCCGGACATGCGCGATTCGCTGTCGTGGTCCTATTCGGCGGCCGGCTTCATGAACACGATCAATGCCGTGGGCTATCTTGCCGGCGCCTTGATCGCCTCGCCCCTGATCAAGCGCCTCGGCCTTGCGCGAAGCGTGGTGTGGGGCACGGCCGCCTGCGTGGCGTCGCTGGCGCTCTGCGCGCTGACCGGCAATTTCATCGCACTGAGCTTTGCGCGGCTGCTGGCGGGCTTTGCGGCTGCCGCGGGCTTTGTCGGCGGCGGTGTGCTGGCGGCTGCCATCGCGCAGACGCGCCCCTCGCGCGCCAACTTCCTGCTCAGCCTGTTCTACGCAGGTCCCGGCGCCGGCATCCTCGCTTCCGGTTTGATCGCACCCTTTACGCTGCAGGCCTTCGGGCCGGGCTCGTGGTGGATCGTGTGGTGGGCGCTGACATTGCTGTCGCTCGTCATGATCGTGCCGCTGTGGCTTACGTCGATCGGCGGTGAGGCCGTGATAGATCAACACGTGCGTGCGAAATTCTCCGTCCGGCCCGTGCTGATTTATCTCACCGCCTATTTCCTGTTTGGCGCGGGCTACATCGCCTACATGACCTTCATGATCGCCTATGTGCGAGATGGTGGCGGGGGCGCTGCGGCGCAAGCGACGTTCTGGAGCCTGATCGGCGTGTCCGCTTTCGCCACGCCGTGGGTGTGGCGGCGGGTACTGTCGCTCGATCGCGGCGGGCTCGCCACGACCATCATCCTCGGCACCAACGCAATTGGCGCGGCGCTGCCGATCTTCGGCCATTCGCAGCTGCTGCTCGTGGTCTCGGCACTGGTGTTCGGCATCGCCTTCTTTGCGGTCGTGGGATCGACCACCGCGTTTGTGCGTCTCAACTATCCGCCGGCCGAATGGCCCGCTGGAATCGCCGCGCTGACGATCGCCTTCGGGATCGGCCAGACCCTCGGCCCGATTGCGGTCGGCGCCATCACCGATGCGGTCGGCAGTCTTTCTTCCGCACTCAATGTATCGGCTGCCTTGCTTGTGCTCGGCGCGGTTCTCTCGGCGTTTCAGCGGAAGCTGCCAGTTAAGTGAGTCATCCCGGGATGGTCCGAAGGACCAGATCCGGGATGACGCTTGCGCGTCAATTTCCGCTGAACGAATTATAACCCTGGTCTTCCCAGAAGCCGCCCTTGTAGTCGTTGGTGACTTCCATCGAGATCACATATTTCGGGTTCTTGAAGCCGAGCTTGGTCGGCACCCGGATCTTCATCGGGTAGCCGTAGGCGACCGGCAGGATCTCGTCGGCGAACTTGAAAGTCATCTGCGTCTGCGGATGCAGTGCGCTCGCCATATCGAGCGGCGAGTTGTAGCCGTCCTTGTCGGCGCACTGGAACCAGACATATTTCGCGCGCATGTCTGCGCCGACTAGTTTCAGAAAATCGCGCAGCGGCGTGCCGGTCCAGCTGCCGATCGCGCTCCAGCCTTCGACGCAAATGTGGCGCGTGACCTGCTTGACCTGCGGCAGTGCATAAAGCTCGTCCACCGTCCAGGACTTCTTGTTCTCGACGAGACCGCGCACTTCCAGCTTCCACGTTTTGCCGTCGATCTCGGGCGCCTCATCGACGCTGTAATAGGCGTTGAACGGAAACGGCTTCGTCACCATGCTTTCCGGGAAGGTCGGCGCCAGCGTGTTCGGATTGAACATCCAGGCCTGAACGGCGTCGTTGAACTTGGAAACCTGCTTCAGCATTTCCTCGGCCGAGGAACTGTCGACGACGTCACAGCCGGTCAAAAGCGTCAGCGCGCCGAGGCTGGCGCCGCCCGTAATGAAGCGGCGGCGGGTGAGGTCGGGCATGATCCTGGCGGCGTCGCGGACCAGCAGCTTCTTGTCGACGCCGGGGATGATGAAGCGCTTGCGGGCCATGTTATCCTCCCGTCTTCAGCGGCCGATGATCATGGCGCGCAGGCTCTTCGGCACGATCAGCGCCAGGGCCACATGCACCACCATGAAGGCGACGATCGCCGCCATGCAGAAGAAATGAACGTAACGCGCGGCGTCATAGCCGCCGAACAGCGCGGTGAGCCACTGCAGTTGCACCGGCTTCCAGATCGACAGGCCGGACAGCACGACCAGCACGCCGACAATGATGATGCCGGCATACAGCAGCTTCTGCACGTAATTATACCTTGCCAGGTCGCCGTGCGACAGCCTGCCGGTCAGCGCCGCCTTGGTATCGGAAATCACGCCGCTTGGCGTGATCGGCAGCAGCTTCCTGCGGAAGCGGCCGGTGGCGAAACCAAGCGCGAGATAGATCAGCCCGTTCACCATCAGGACCCACATCGCGGCGAAGTGCCACAGCAGACCGCCGGCGAGCCAGCCGCCCAGCGTGATGGATTTGGAGAAGGTGAAATCGAACAGGGGCGAGGCGTTATAGATCTGCCAGCCGGACATGATCATCACGATCATCGCAACCGCGTTGATCCAGTGCAGTATCCGCACCCAGGCAGGCTGGATCACCTTCGCCTTGCCTGCTGCGGCGGTGGCTTGCTCGTTGCTGACGGTCAGGCTCGACATGTTCAAGTTCCTGGCTGTGTTCCCGCTACGGCCGATACAGACATATACGCCCGAAAGCGCCTCTTCGTTACAACCCCGTAGCCATCCGTTTCATTCACGAGAAGGCGAGCCGGGTTGCCCCGGCTCGTCTCCCCCTCACGCGTCCTGTTTTGGGGCTGGCCAGAACGCGGAGTTATCAGGACGCCGGCATCAGCACGGTGTCGACCACGTGGATCACGCCGTTCGACTGATTGACGTTCGAGATCGTGACCAACGAGGAACCGCCCTTGGCGTCGATGATCCAGACCTTGCCGTCCTGGTGCTTGACGGAGAGCTGTTCGCCCTCGGCGGTCTTCAGCTTCATGCCATCCTTGAGGTCGGAAGCTGCAAGCTTGCCGGGCACGACATGGTAGGTGAGGATCTTGGTGAGGGTCGCCTTGTTCTCAGGCTTGACCAGCGTGTCGACCGTGCCGGCCGGCAGCTTGCCAAAGGCGGCGTTGGTCGGCGCGAACACCGTGAACGGGCCCTTGCTCTCGAGGGTCTCGACGAGGCCTGCAGCCTTCACCGCGGCAACCAGCGTGGTATGATCCTTCGAATTGACGGCATTCTGGACGATGTTCTTGGAAGGGAACATCGCCGCGCCACCGACCATCACGGTCTTCTCCTGCGCGAAAACCGGCGCAGCGACGGTCGCGGTGAGGGCGAGCGCCGCAAAGGCAGCGGCGGACAACAGGGCAATACGCTTGGACATGGGTTCGTCTCCCAATGAGTGAGCCGGCCGGCGGGCCATCCGCCGGCGATGAAAACAACGGCGCCCGTCAGGGGTGAGAGGACGTCGTCGTTGGCCGAACTACGGGAGGTTTTTCGGGTGGTTTCGGACAAAAATTCTTTGTGATTTTTGAAACTTGTCTTGAGTCTGGCCGTGTGTCTCTCCGCATCGTCGCCCCGGCCTTCGCCGGGGCGACTCGTGAAGAGACTTGCGCCTAATCCCTGCTCGCGGGCGTTTGAATGAAGCCGCGATTGTGCGTCGGGCTGATCAGGATTTCGTTGACGCAAACCCGTGGCGGCATGCCGGCGACGAAGGCGATGGTGCGGCCGCAATCCTCGGGCTGCAGCATTCTGGCCTGCTCGGCTTCGCTGGGCACGACCGGACGCAGCTTCAGGATCGGGGTCGCCACCTCGCCCGGCGACAGGCAGCAGGCGCGCAAGCCATTGACGCATTCGTCCATGTTGAAGGAGTGGGTGAGCGCCAGCACCGCATGCTTGGTCGTGGTGTAGGCCGGACCCGGCATCTTCGAGACATGGCGGCCGGCCCATGACGCGACATTGATGATGCAGCCGTCCTTCTGCCTGCGCATGGCAGGCAGCACCGCGCGCATGCAATAGAGCACACCGTTGAGGTTGACCTCCACCAGCTTGTCCCAGCCTTCCAGATCCATGTCGGCCCAGCTGCGCTTGGGCACATTGATGCCGGCGCTGTTGACCAATAGATCGATGCGGCCGTGTTTGGCGACGATCGCGTCCGCGGCCTTGTTGACCTCGGCCTTGTTCGATACGTCCAGCGCGATCGCCTCCGCCTTGCCGCCCTTTCCCGTGATATTGGCCACCACGCGGTCCAGCTCAGCCTTGCGCCGCCCCGAGACCACCACGGTCCAGCCGTCCGCGGCCAGACATTCCGCCCCGGACTCGCCGATGCCGCTGCCTCCGCCCGTCACCCAGGCCACGCGTTTCGCGCTATTTGTCATGCAAACTGTCTCCGTTGCTTTTTTGAGGGCGTTTTTGCTAATCCAGCCCGCAGAATTTCCCCGGCCAGCGCCCCGCCCCTCAGGGAATGTTGCATGAACACGACTGCGAACGCCAACCTGTTTTCCCGCCTGTTCGACGAGCTCGACGATCCCACTCGGCTTGCGATCGAAGAGCTCGACGGCACGCGCATCAGCTATGCCGACCTGATCGCCCGCGCCGGGCAAATGGCCAGTGTGCTGGTGGCGCGCGGCGTCAAGTTGGGCGACCGCGTCGCGGCGCAGACCGAGAAGTCCGTGCCGGCGCTGGTGCTGTATCTGGCGACCGTGCGGGCGGGCGCGATCTACCTGCCGCTCAATACGGCCTATACGCTCAATGAGCTCGAATATTTCATCACCGACGCCGAGCCGTCGCTGGTCGTATGCGATCCTGCGAAAGCGGAGGGTATCGGCAAGATCGCCGCAAAAGTCGGCGCCAAGGTCGAAACGCTCGGCGCCGACGGCAAGGGCTCCCTGACCGAAGCCGCCGGCAAGGCAAGCCCCGACTTTGCCACCGTGCCGCGCGGCAACGACGATCTCGCCGCCATCCTCTACACCTCCGGCACCACCGGACGCTCCAAGGGCGCGATGCTGAGCCACGACAATCTCGCCTCGAACTCGCTCTCGCTCGTCGGCTACTGGGGCTTCAGCAAGGACGATGTCCTGATCCACGCGCTGCCGATCTATCACACCCACGGCCTGTTCGTGGCGAGCAACGTCACGCTGTTCGCTCGCGCCTCGATGATCTTCCTGCCGAAGTTCGATCCGGATTTGATCATCAAGCTGATGGCGCGCGCCACCGTGCTGATGGGCGTGCCGACTTTCTACACGCGGTTGCTGCAGAATCCGGGCCTGTCGAAGGAATCGAGCAGGCATATGCGGCTGTTCATCTCGGGCTCGGCGCCGCTGCTCGCCGATACGCACCGCGAATGGTCGGCGCGCACGGGGCACGCCGTGCTCGAGCGCTATGGCATGACCGAGACCAACATGAACACGTCCAACCCCTATGACGGCGATCGCGTCCCCGGCGCGGTGGGTTTTCCGCTGCCCGGTGTCTCGTTGCGCGTGACCGACCCCGAGACCGGCAAGGAACTGGCGTGCGACGAGATCGGCATGATCGAGGTGAAGGGTCCCAACGTCTTCAAGGGTTATTGGCGCATGCCGGAGAAGACGAAGACCGAATTCCGCGACGACGGCTTCTTCATCACCGGCGATCTCGGCAAGGTCGACGGCAAGGGTTACGTCCATATCGTCGGCCGCGGCAAGGACCTGGTGATCTCGGGGGGCTTCAACGTCTATCCCAAGGAAATCGAAAGCGAGATCGACGCCATGCCCGGCGTGGTCGAGTCCGCCGTGATCGGCGTGCCGCATGCCGATTTCGGCGAGGGTGTCACGGCAGTCGTGGTCTGCAACAAGGGCGCCGCAGTCACGGAAGCGTCCGTACTGAATGGGCTCGAGGGCAGGCTGGCCAAATTCAAGATGCCGAAGCGGGTGTTCGTGGTGCAAGAGCTGCCGCGCAATGCGATGGGCAAGGTGCAGAAGAATATTTTGCGGGATACCTACGCGAAGATTTATTCGAAGTGATGGCGAGCCCGCGCTCGCCCACCTGAAACGTCGCGCGAGGACCTCGCGCCGTCATTCCGGGGCGATGCGCCGCATCGAACTCTGGAGCACCCTTGCGCTCCTGAGAATCTCGAGGTTCCCCGATGCGCAATTGCGCATCTGAGGTTCGGCTGTTCGAGCCGCCCCGGAACGACGTAGAAACAATACATGCGCTCTCGTTCTCACGGCGCGATTTCGCCTGAGTTTAGCATCTCGTTGTCCCTCTTCTTGGAAGGCTCCTTGAAGAGGGCACAGGGAAAGCCGGGCGCCGACTGCGCCCGCAGCCCCGTGTGCAAAAGTGCTACAGACAACGCACACGGATTTGACAGGTACAGCCGAGACATCCCGGCTTTCCCCGCGCAATGGTCTTACGGCTTATACGCGCTCTCCCCGGTGAGCGGCCTTTATTGTCACCGTTGCCGAGCCCGCACAGGCAGGCCGGATAGACGCCAGGGTCGCGGCGCCAGGACCACACGATTTCGCCGTACGCCGTGAACGTTTCGTCCGGTGCAAGCACCTGACGCCACGGCGTCCATCGCCACCCATGCCGACGCGTCGTGACGACCATGATACGTCCCCTCGTGCGGCACGGGATGGGGTCTCATGTACTTCTGATTTGCGGAATAGTCAAGAGACTATTTTGTATTTCCGAAACATCCCTCCGCCATTCCGGGGCGAACGAAGCAAGAGCCCGGAATCCACAACCACGGCAGGGAGTTGTTCAGAGGATGGACAGCCGGCCTTCGCGCCAGGCACCACAGCGAGGTGCGGCTCCGCCAATGATGCAATACGCCAGCCGCGCTATTCGATCACCTCGTCGGCACGCACCAGCAAGGTCGGCGGAATAGCAACGCCAATGGCCTTCGCGGTCCGAACATTGAGTCGAAGGTCGAACTGAGTGGGGATTTGCACGGGCAGATCGGCGGGCTTCGCGCCCTTCAGGATCCTGTCGACGAATTGCGCGATCAGCCGGAATTGCTCCGAGATACGGCCCGAATAGGAAACCAGGCCGCCGTCGCGGGCAAAACTCTGGATTGGAGAGGCGCTGGGTAGACGCGCCTCGAGTGCGAGGCTTGCGGCGCGCCTGACGGGAAGACTCGGCTGCACGAGGACGGCCTCCGTTCCGTCCCCACTCATGCGTTTGAACGCTGCGTCCAGTTGGGCGTCGCTTTCGATCATGATCCTGCTGCAGGCGAACCGCTG
>DASWVJ010000210.1:0-9380 GCA_036406295.1 Bradyrhizobium sp. | reverse complement strand
CGCGACCGTCCCGATGAGCAGCGGCCCCCGAGTAGGACACGGCCGGGAGATAGGCCCCCGGTGCAGAGGTTCTGAAATCGCCCGCTAATGTGGGGCAGCCGTGAGACAGGAAAGGCCGTCTGGGCAACCAGACGGCCTTTTTCTTTTTTGCGCTGTTCGTTGATCAGGCGTGCTGCGCCAGACGCTCTGCAGCGCGCCGATAATTCTCCATGCGGCGCTGCCGGGCCGGCGCCATCCGTTCTTGGAGCAGCGCGAGGACTTCAGCAGGAGCCGTCTCCGGCGAGCCGGCGTTGAAGGGCGGGGCAGGGTTATATTCGAGCCGCAGCTGAATCGCCTCCGCGGTCCTGCGGTCGACCATGATCGAGACCAGCGTCAGGGCGAAATCGATGCCAGCCGTGACGCCGCCGCCGGTGACGCGGTTGCGGTCGACGCAGACGCGCGTCTTGGTCGGGATCGCGCCGAACGGTCCAAGGGCCTCCATCGCCGACCAATGCGTGGCTGCGCGATAGCCCTTCAGAAGGCCTGCGGCGCCGAGCACCAGCGAGCCCGTGCAGACCGAGGTGATGTATGTTGCACCTTCCGCCTGCTTGCGCAGGAAGGCGAGCATCTCCTCGTCATTGACCATGTCGTCGGTGCCGATGCCGCCCGGCACGCAGATCACGTCGAGCTGCGGGCAATCGGCAAAGGTGACGGTCGGCGTGATCGCCATCACGGAGTCGCTCGCGACGGGCTCGATGCGCTTCCAGATCAGGTGCACCTTGGCGCCGGGCACGCTGGAGAACACCTGCAGCGGTCCGGTGAAATCGAGCTGGGTGACGCGCGGAAACAGCACAATTCCGATTTGCAGGGCTGCGGACATCGAGGCCTCCTGATTTCGCTTGACGGCGGCAGCATCGCATGATGCCCTCCCGTCCGAAATGGCATATTTCCCTCATTTCAGGACAAGACGGCCATGATCGGCGTTCTGATCTTTCCGGACTTCCAACTCCTGGATGCGGCAGGCCCCATCTCGGCGTTCGAGATCGCCGCGCGCTTTGCCGGCGGGGCGCCCGCGATCCGCGCGATCGCGCTCGAGCCCGGCCCGGTGAAGAGCTCTTCCGGCGTTGAGATGCTGGCGCGCAGCACCAAACCGTCGGCCTCGTTCACGACCTTGATCGTTGCCGGCGGTGAGGGCGTGCGTCGCGCGGCGGCCTGCGCAAAGACGCTTGCCTTCGTGCAGGGCATGGCGAAGCGCGGCGTCCGCATCGCCAGCGTCTGCTCGGGCGCTTACGTCCTGGCCGAAGCGGGCCTGCTGGACGGCAGGCGCGCCACCACGCATTGGCAGCGCACGCGGCACTTCGTTGCGGCCTATCCCAAGGTCAAGCTGGAGCCCGACCAGATCTTTGTGCGCGACGGCGACATCTGGACCTCGGCGGGGATCACCGCCGGCATCGACCTGTCGCTCGCGATGATATCAGAGGATCATGGCGAGGAGGTCGCGCAGAAAACCGCGCGGCAGCTCGTGCTCTACCACCGCCGCTCCGGCGGGCAGTCGCAGTTCTCATCGCTGCTGGAGCTGAAGGCGCCGAGCGGGCGCTTCGCGCCGCTGCTGACCTGGGCGCGCGAACACCTCGACGCGCCGCTCACGGTGGAAGACATGGCCGAGCGCGCCGGCATGAGCGCGCGGCATTTTTCCCGCGCCTTCATCGCGGAGACCGGCACCACGCCTTCGAAGGCGGTGGAGAAGCTGCGCGTCGAGGTGGCGAAGCAGCGCGTGCAGTCGTCGAGCGAGGCGATCGAGCGCGTCGCCGAGATCACGGGCTTTCGCGATCCGGAGCGGATGCGGCGCGCCTTCATCCGCGCCTTCGGCCAGCCGCCGCAATCGCTGCGGCGCGCAGCCCGCACGGGCTAGAGAAGGCCGGCGTAGCCGGCCATCTCCGTTCTCGCGATCAGTTGTGCTTCTTCATCCAGATGCGCGCGCTTTGGATGTTTTGCGCGGCATGAATGCGTGCCCGCTCAAGCGGCGTGACGACTGCGTTGGCTTTCGCCTTGTTTTCCAGGTTCTGGACGCGGATCTGGCCCTGCTGCAGTTTGTGGTATTCGTTGAAGGTCAGTGGCCGCAATCCTGCGGCGGGCGCGAAAGCTCACTTGACGACGTTACTCTTCTTCTTCTCGATCTTGGTGATGGTGTCGACGCCGCTGTTCTGGGTGGCGGAGAAGCTGACCTGATCGCCGGCGTGCAACTCCTCGAGCGAAGAGCCCTGCACCTTGTATCGTGTCGCGGTGCCGCCACTTGAGCCAACTGTGCCATCCTGGGTTGGCTGGATGGAAATTGTGCTGTTGAGCCGGTCAATCTGCGTGATCAGTCCCGTCTTGGCTTCCTGCGCCAAGGCCGATGAACCGATGAAGGCGAGGACCGCCGCCACGCTGATGGGCTTCATGACTTTCATGCTGATCTCCCAAGTCCCATGTGACCGAGTCGGATGTAACGCGCGGTAACGAAAAGGGTTCCCGGTTCAATGCGGCTTGTCGGGATGCCATCCGAGAACGGCCAGCATCACGAAGAATCCGATGACATAGCCTGCGACGATCGGCCAGCCGTGGCGAACCCAGCGACCAACCGATTTGGCTTCCGGGTACATATTCGACAGCGCAACGCCCGCGGACGAGCCGAACCAGATCATCGAGCCGCCAAAGCCGACGGCATAGGCAAGATAACCCCAGTCGTAGCCGCCTTGCTTGAGCGCCAGCGCGGTGAGGGGGATGTTGTCGAACACCGCGGAGACGAAGCCGAGGCCAAGCGCGGTTTGCCAGGAAGCGGCTGGGAGCTTGTCCACCGGCATCATCGAAGCGGCGGTTACCAAAGCGAGCAGGAAGATGGTGCCCTTGAAGGTCTCCGGCATGATCTTCCAGTCGGGCCGGCGCAAGCCTGCGCTAGCGAGGATGACGACCCATACCGCCAAGCCGAGCACGGGAACGGTGCCCAGCAGTTGCGGGAATTTCAGGTTGGCCCCGATGTTCGCCGTGAGCGCGGCGACCAGCATGGCCGCGACGATAAGTACGCGCGTCCAGTCGATCCGAAGTCCCGACGGCGGATTCTTCACGATGGGTGAATAGCGCTGCTGCTGCATCGATGCCGGTACGGCGAAGATCAGCATCGCCACGATGGCCGCCACATAGGCCTCGACCACGCTCAGCGGGCTGACGCCATCGATCCACATCATGGTCGTCGTGGTGTCGCCGACCACGCTGCCGGAGCCGCCCGCATTCGATGCTGCGACGATGGCGGCGAGATAACCGATGTGGACCTTGCCGCTGAAGACGTGCCGCGCGACCGTGCCGCCGATCAGCGCCGCGGCGATATTGTCCAGAAAGCTCGAGAGCACGAATACGAGAACGAGAAGAACGAGGCCCCCCTTCCAGTCATCCGGCAGCAGCTGCGGCATCTCGTCCGGAATCCGGCTTTCCTCGAAATGGCGCGAAAGGATCGCAAAGCCCATCAGCAGCAGGAACAGGTTCGCCAGGATCACCCACTCATGCTCGAGATGCTCGAAGAGACCGCCGAGGCCCGGTCCGAATTTGAATCCCGTGAAAGCGAGCTTGTAGGCGATGATCGCGACCAGCCCGCCGAGTGCGACCGGCAGGGTGTGATGGTGGAACACGGCGACGCCGAGCAGGGTCAGGCCGAACAGGATGAAGTCGACCGGGATTCCATAGACGATCAAGCGGACCTCGGCATGTCGGGTGAAGGCAAATCGTGTTCAATCACTCTCGCTACCAAATCAATCACTCCGCCTAAAGAAGAAGGAGGGCGGCTTCAACGCGGTCACATGCCGCAATCGCTTCAGCCCTGCGCCTTCAGCCAGGCGCTGATCTCGCTGGCGGCGATGTTGGCCTGGCCTAGCAGCTTGCCCATGGTGAAGAAGCCGTGGAACTGGCCGGGGAAGAAGCGGTAGGTCACCGCAACGCCCGCCTGCGTCAACCGCTCGGCATATTCATTGCCCTCGTCGCGCAGGGGATCTGCGCCCGCGACCAGCACATAGGCGGGCGGCAGGCCTTCGAGCTTTGCCCGCACGGGCGAGGCGCGCCAGTCGTTTCGATCGGCGTCGCCCATATAATGGTCGATGAACCATTTGATCACCGAATGCGTCAGCAGCAGGCTCGTCTCCGGCTCGCGATGCGAGGGGTGGTTCATGGCAAAATCGGTGGCGGGATAGATCAGCACCTGACCGGCGAGTTTCGGGCCTGTCTCGCGCACGGCAATGGCTGTGACGGCCGCGAGATTGCCGCCGGCGCTGTCGCCGCCGACGAAAAGTCGCGCCGCATCGACGCCGAGCTGCTGCGCATTCGCGGCCACCCATTTCGTTGCGGCAATCGCATCCTCGGGTGCGGCGGGGAATTTGTGCTCCGGTGCCAGGCGATAGTCGACAGAGATGACGATCAGTTCACCCTCATGTGCGAGTTGGCGGCACGCCACGTCGTGGGAGTCGAGATTGCCGATCACAAAGCCGCCCCCGTGGAAAAAGACAAGGCAGGGCGCCAGGCCAGCCGTATTGCGCAGCCGCTTCGGCGTGTAGATGCGTGCAGGGATCGAGCCGTGCGGGGCGGGAATCGAGAGCGGCCTTGCCGACTCGAGCTGCGGCGGTTCGGGATTGGTGGCAAAGCGCGCGGCCATGTACATCTCGCGCGCTTCGGCCGGCGTCCCGTTCTCATAGGGCGGGCGTTTCGCCTCCAGGAACGCCTTGTAGACGGCTGCGGCATCGGGATCGAGAACGACGGGCATTCGAGAAAACCTCAGGTAGTCGGGTTAGTGATGTCGTTCGGGGCGATGCGCAGCATCGAACCCGGAATCTCGAGATTCCGGGTTCGTCGCTGCCGCGACGCCCCGGAATGACGTCGGTTATGCCGCCGTGCGGCCGCCGTCCACGGTGTAGTGCGAGCCCGAGACGTAGCTCGCGTCGTCGGAGGCGAGGAAGGCGACGATGGCGGCAACCTCGCTGGCCTGGCCAAGGCGCCGCGCCGGAATGCGGTCAACGATCTTGTCCTGCGGCGGCGGCGCGTTGCCACCGGCACGGCCCTGCAGGATGGTGGAGAGCATGCGGCTGTCGATCAAGCCGGGACAGACGCAGTTCACCCGCACGCCGGTGCCGGCGCATTCCCACGCGGCACTCCTGGTCAAGCCGATCACGGCATGCTTGCTGGCGCTGTAGACGGCGATCTGCGGCGAGCCCACCAGGCCCGCGATCGAGGCGGTATTGATGATGCTGCCCTTCTTGTTCTTCAGCATGGTCGGCAGCACATGCTTCATGCCGAGGAAGACGCCGACGACATTGACATCGAGCACCTTGCGAAAACTATCCAGCGGATAGTCCGGGATCGGCTTCACCTCGCCTTCGATGCCGGCGTTGTTGAAGAAGATGTCGATGGTGCCGAACTTGTCGAGTGCGGCATGGACGTATTCGGCGACTTCCTCCTCGCGCGTGACGTCGGCGGTGACCAGAAGCGGGTCTGCGGTAGGTGGCAGTTCCTTGATCGCCGTCTTCAGTTCCGCCTTCTTGCGGTCCACCGCAACGATGCGGGCACCGCGCGCGGCGAGCAGCCGCATGGTGGCGCTGCCGATGACGCCGGCCGCGCCGGTGACGACGGCGACCTTGCCGTCCAGTCGGATACGATCGGGCATTTTATGCTGTTTCCCCTGCTGTTCCGGTTGCCCCGGACTTGTCTGCATGGCGGGACCACGCATTTTCGATCGCATGGACTATTTCATTTGTGTCAAACGCTGGCTAGGCCTCGCAGATGCGGCCGAAGCCGCCCTTTCCCCGCCGTATTCGGCGTGTTAACCGGGAGCCGCGCGGGCGGCCGATAAAGGTAAACTGTCGCCGATTCGCCCCTTTGAAGCCGCGAGATGTTTCGGACCTTTGCCCTTTCAGGTTTTGCGGCCCTGATAGCCGCTTTGACAATCGCGGTAGCGCCCCCGGCGCAGGCGCAGATTGGCAATATTTTCTCCGATCCGCCGCTGCGGCCGCCGGGCGCCATTCCGCGTGGGCAGCAGCAACCGCAGGTCCCCGATGACGACGAGCAGGTGCCGGAGTTGCCGCGCGGCCGCCTGTTGCCGAGCCGCCCGGCCCCGGGGCAGGGCGTGCCGCCGCCCGGCGCCGTGCAGACACAGCCTCTGGCGCCGCCGCCGGGTACCACCGTGGCGCCGCAAGGCCAGCAGCCGGGGATCGCCGTTTCGCCGCCGCAGCCGGGCGCGGCTCCGCAGCCGGGTGTCGCCAATGCGCCGCCGGGCGCTGCCAATCCGCTGCCGGGGTTGCCGCCGGGTCAGCGCCAGCCCAGGGGCGTGCCGCAGACGCCTGCGAGCATCCAGCCGGGCGACGAGGTGGTGAGCGAGCCGCCCTCGACCAAGGTCACCAACAAGAAGGCGACTTTCTCCGGCCTCGACAAGATCACCGGCCGCATCATCAATTTCGACGAGGATATCGGCGAGACCGTGCAGTTCGGCGCGCTGCGGGTGAAGACCAGCGTATGCTACACGCGGCCATCCACCGAAGCCGCCAACACCGACGCCTTCGTCGAGGTCGACGAGATCACGCTGCAAGGCGAGGTGAAGCGGATCTTCTCGGGGTGGATGTTCGCCGCAAGCCCCGGCCTGCATGGCGTCGAGCATCCCGTCTACGATATCTGGCTGACCGACTGTAAGGCGCCGGACCAGACCATCGTCAGCGCGCAGCCCGATCCGCCGAAGCCGCCGCCGCCGGCGCAGAAGCGTCCGCCGCCGCAGAAGCAGGCCGCGCCCCGTCCGTTGCCGCCGCCGGGATACGGGCAACCGCCGCCGCCACCTCCGCCGCCGCCGCAACAGCAGCCGGGCGGCCTGTTCGGCATCTTCCGCTGACAATCAGTTGCGCGAGGCAACGATCTCGAGCGCGTGCGCGCCGCTGATCGGCGTCGCCGGCGGCAGCTTCGTGAAATCCGCGGGCTCGCCGGCAATGGCGCGGTCGAGCAGCGTGCGATAGCGCCGGCGCGGAATTTCCACCGCGCCGAAGCTGCGCAGATGCTCGGTGACGTACTGCGTGTCGAGCAGCTCGAAGCCGCCAGCGATCAGCCGCGCCACCAGATGCACCAGCGCCACTTTCGAGGCGTCGCGGACGCGGTGGAACATGCTCTCGCCGAAGAAGGCGCGGCCGAGACTGACGCCGTAGAGCCCGCCGGCGAGATCGCCGTCTTGCCAGACCTCGACGCTGTGGCAATGACCGAGCTCATGCAGGCCGAAATAGAGTTCGCGGATGCGCTTGTTGATCCAGGTGTCCTCGCGGCCTTCCTGTGGCGCCGCGCAGCCGGCCATGACGGCCTTGAACGCGGTGTTGGCCGTCACGGTGAAGGCGTCCGAGCGCACCGTGCGGGCCAGGCGCGAGGCGATGCGAAAACCATCGAGCGGAATCACGCCGCGCATTTCCGGCTCGACCCAGAACAGGGTCGGATCGTCCGCGCTCTCGGCCATCGGGAAAATCCCGCAGGCATAGGCACGCAGCAGCACATCGGGGGTGATCTCGGAGGAGGCGGAGTCGCGCGACGTCATGGTTCGCGCAGGATAGCAGGGCGCTGGCCGCCTGTGCTAGGTTCCTGGCCAAGGCAGCACCGAACCGCGCCAGTCGCAAAAGCCGCGCCATAAGCCAGGCGGGGACGAAACGAGGCAATCGTGAAGGTCAGCTGGAAGACGTTTGCGCCGCTGGCCGTGTGGCTGGTGCTTTATCTGATTCCGGTTCCGGCGGGGCTGCAGCCCAATCAATGGCATTACTTCGCGATTTTCGCGGCGGTCATCGCGGGTCTGATCCTGGAGTCGATGCCGGTCGGTGCGATCGGCCTGATCGGGCTCACCATCGCCGCCATCTCCGGCTACGTCGAGCACGAACCCAACAAGCAATTGCGCTGGATGCTGAGCGGCTTCTCCGAAAGCACGGTGTGGCTGATCGTCGGCGCCTTCGTCTTCTCCATCGGCTATCGCAAGAGCGGATTGGGCCGCAGGCTGGCACTGCTGCTGGTGCGCGGGCTCGGCCGGCGCACGCTGGGCCTGGGCTATGCGGTCGCCTTGTCCGATGTCGTGCTGGCGCCGGCAACGCCTTCCAATACCGCGCGCTCGGGCGGCACGATCTATCCGATCGTCAGCAACATCCCGCGCATCTACGGCTCCGAGCCCGGGCCGACCGCCGGCAAGATCGGCACCTATGTGATGTGGACGGCGTTTGCCACCACGGCGGTGACGAGCTCGCTGTTCCTCACGGCGCTGGCGCCGAACGGTGCTGCGCTGCTCATCGCCAAGAAGATAGTCAATATCGACGTCAGCTGGTCGCAATGGTTCGTCGGCTTCGCGCCGCTCGGCATCCCCTTGCTGCTGCTGGTGCCGCTGCTCAGCTATTTCATCTGCCGGCCCGAAATCAAGGAGAGCCCGGAGATCGTGAAGTGGAGCCAGGGCGAGCTTGCGGCGATGGGGCCGATGTCTCGCCACGAGTGGATCATGGGCTTCCTCGTGCTGCTGGCGATGTTCCTGTGGATCTGCGGCTCCAATCCGAACGTGAGCGTGCCCTTGCTGGGGAGCAATTTCATCAACACCACGATGGTGGTGTTCGTGATCATCTCACTGATGCTGCTGTCGGGCGTGATCGATTTCGCCGACATCGTCTCGGAAAGGGCGGCGTGGGAAGTATTCTTCTATTTCACCTCGCTGCTGACGCTGGCGGCCGGCCTGAACGAGATCGGCTTCATCAAATGGGTGGCGGAAGGATATGCCAAACCGCTCTCGGTGCTGTCGCCGACGATGGGGCTGATCCTGCTGGTGACCTTCTTCTTCTGGGTGCACTATTTCTTCTCCAGCATCACCTCGCACGCGGCGGCGCTTCTGCCGGTGGTGCTTGCGGTCGGCGGCAGTATCCCCGGCATGCCGATGGATGTGTTGACGCTGCTCTGCATCTATTCGCTGGGCATCATGGGCGTAATCTCGCCCTACGCCACGGGCCCGGCACCGATGTATTACGGCTCGGGCTACATCGGTAAGGGCGACTTCTGGAAGTTCGGCCTGCTCTTCGGCCTGATCTTTTTCGCAGGACTTCTGATCATCGTGCTGCCATGGCTCCAGATGATCGGCACCAGGCTCTAGCCGATGGAGCGTCCATGCAACTGCTCATCCGTGCGCCTGATGTCGAGGAGCTGGCGGCGCTGTCAGAGCTTTGCATGCGATCGAAAGCGGTGTGGGGCTATGACGCGGCCTTCATGGCGGCGTGCCGGCGCGAGCTGTCGTTCGCTCCGCACGATCTTGAATCCTCGCGGATCGCGGTGGCTACGCGAGGCGAGGGCGTCCTCGGCGTGGCGCAGGTCAGGGTCGCCGGCAAGGAGGCGGATCTCGTAAA
>DASWVJ010000209.1:0-3846 GCA_036406295.1 Bradyrhizobium sp. | reverse complement strand
CGGCTGACCACCGAGCGCGCCCGCACCCTGCTTACCGGCCCGGCCGGGCTGCAGGCGAATTATGACAGCGCGGTCGCCAACCAGCGCAGCCTGGAGGCGCAGGTACAGGCCGCACAGGCGCAGGTACAGGCCTCGCAGATCAACCTGGGCTACACCGACATCATCGCACCAATCGACGGCCTGATCGGACGCACCTCCGTGACTGAAGGCAATGTGGTCGGCCCTTCCTCCGGCGTGCTCACGACCATCGTGAGCCAGGATCCCATGTACGTGACCTTTCCGATCTCGGTTCGTGAGGCCTTGACGCTACGCGATCGCTACGTGCCGCTCGGCGGCTTCAATGCGGTGCGCATCCGTCTGAAGCTGCCCAACGGCCGGATGTATGGCATCACGGGCCAGCTCAACTTTGCCAACAACACCGTTACCACCAACACCGACACGATCATCCTGCGCGGCGAAATCGCGAACCCGCAGGTCCAGGAAGTGAGGGGGAGCGGCACGCCGGTCCGGGAGCTGTTCGATGGCGAGTTCGTCACCGTATCGCTCGAAGGCGTGCAGCCGATCGAGGTGCTCGCGGTGCCGCGCGCAGCCGTGCTGTCGGACCAGCAGGGCAGCTATGTTTTCGTCGTCGGCAACGACGACACCGCGGAGCAGCGCCGCATCCAGCTCGGTCAATCCACCCCCACTCTGGCTGGCGTCATCAGCGGCCTGCAGCGGGGCGAGCGCGTGATCGTCGAGGGCCTGCAACGCGCACGGGCAGGAGCCAAGGTCGCGCCGGGAGAGGCCAGCGCGCAGACCCAGGCACTGATGAACGAGAATGCAGCCGAGCCGGATGGCAACGCCGATCCCGGCGGCGCACCACAAATGGGCGCCGGACCCGCTGCCGGCAACCCTCCAACCGTTGGCAACGCCCCCAGCGCTGCGCCGCAGGGCAAGGACAAGGGATCCGCGAACGACAAAAAAGGCGGACGCTGACATGATCTCCGCCGTCTTTGTCGATCGTCCGCGGCTCGCCATCGTTATCGCTTTCGTCATCACAATCGCCGGCGCATTGGCGCTGTTGCGCATTCCGGTTGCGCAATTCCCGGACATCGTGCCGCCCCAGGTTACGGTTTCCGGGACGTTTCCGGGCGCCTCTGCCGCCGTGGTCGAATCGAGCGTAGCCCAGCCGCTCGAAGCGCAAATCGTCGGCGTCGATCAGATGCTCTACATGAAATCGAATAGCGGCAGCGATGGCAGCTACAGCCTGACCGTCTCCTTCGCGCTCGGCACCGACCCAAACATCAACACCGTCAACGTCAACAATCGCGTACAGACGGCGCTCTCGCAGCTGCCGACGGAAGTCCAGGCGCAGGGCCTGACGGTTCAGAAGCGATCGTCGGCGGTGCTGCAATTCCTCGTGCTCTACAGCGAGACCGGCGCGCAGGATCCGCTGTTCATCACCAACTACGCGATCATCAATCTGCTCGACGCCATCTCGCGCACCCCGGGCGTCGGCCAGGCCAACCTGTTTGCCCGCATGAACTATTCGATGCGGATCTGGTTCGATACCCAGCGCCTGACCAGCCTCGGCCTTGCGCCAAGCGACGTGATCAATGCGATCCGCGCGCAAAGCGTGCAGGCTCCCGTCGGGCGCATCGGCGCGCGGCCGATCAGCGATCAGCAGCAGTTCCAGTTCAATGTGCAGACCCAAGGCCGGCTCGCAACGGCCGAGCAGTTCGGCGACATCCTGCTGCGGGCCAATACCGACGGCTCGGTGCTGCGGATTCGAGACGTTGCCCGGGTCGAAATCGGCGCACAGAACCTCGACAGCGAAGCCCGGATCGACGGCAATCCCGGCGTGCCGATCGGCATTTATCTGGCGCCCGGCGCCAACGCGGTCACCACCGCCAATGCGGTCCAGGCGACTCTGAGCCGGCTGTCGGCGCGCTTTCCGCCGGGGCTGACATATCGGGTCGTGCACGACTCCACCACCTTCGTTCGGGACACGATCCGCGAAGTGCTGTGGACGCTCGCCGAGGCATTCGTCCTCGTCGTCATCGTGGTCTTCCTGTTTCTGGGGAATCTGCGCGCCACCATCATTCCCTCGGTCGCCGTGCCCGTCAGCCTGATCGGCGCTTTCGTCGTGCTCCTCGGCATGGGCTATTCCGCCAATACGGTGTCGCTGCTCGCCATGGTGCTTGCCATCGGCATCGTTGTCGACGATGCGATCGTCGTCGTCGAGAATGTCGAGCGCGTGATGGAGGAAGAGCCGGAGCTTTCGCCCGCAGCGGCCACGAAGAAAGCCATGACGCAGATCACCGCGCCGATCATCGCGATTACGCTGGTACTGCTCTCGGTGTTTGTGCCGATCGCTTTCATTCCGGGCATTTCAGGCACGTTGTTCCGCCAGTTCGCCGTGACGATCAGCGCCGCCATGGTTATCTCGGCCGTCAACGCCCTGACGCTGTCGCCGGCGCTTTGTGCGCTCTTCCTTCGCCATGGCGGGCCGCGCCGCGGCATCCTGGGACGCGTGCTCGGCGGCATCGATTGGGCGCGCGACCGCTATGCGGGCGGAGTCCAGCGGCTGGTTCGCCGCGCGGTCATTTCCCTGCTGGTCGTCGCGCTCTGCGGCGCCGGCATATTCGGCCTGTCGCGGATCACGCCAACGGGCTTCCTCCCCGAGGAGGACCAGGGTGCGTTCTTCGTGATGGTGCAGCTACCCGACGGCGCATCGGTGCCGCGGACGAGCGATGTCACACGTCAGGTCGAGGACAAGCTGCGCCAACTCGACGGCGTGGATCACGTGCTATCGATCATCGGCTTCTCGCTGCTCGATGGCGGCGCGGAGCCAAATGCAGCGCTGGTCGTGGTCCGCCTCAAGCCGTTTGCCGAGCGCACCAGCGTGGCGCAATCCGCACAGGCTCTGATCGGCCGCACCTTCGCCGAGGGCAGCCAGATCCGTCAGGCCAATGTGCTCGCCTTCAACTTGCCTCCAATCATCGGGCTGTCGACCGGCGGCGGCTTCGAGTACCAGCTCGAGGCGCTGGAAGGGCAGGACCCCGCTGACATGAATGCCACGATGAACGGCCTGATCGCGGCCGCCAATCAGGATGCGCGGCTGACGCGCGTGTTCTCCACCTTTTCGGCAAGCAATCCCTCGATCTACCTCGATATCGACCGCGCCAAGGCAGAGGTGCTTGGGCTCAGCATGAACGACGTATTCACCGCGCTGCAAGCCACACTCGGCGGCTTCTACGTCAACAACTTCAACCTGTTTGGCCGTACCTGGCAGGTCAATGTCCAGGGCGAGGCCAAGGACCGGGCGGACATTTCCGCGCTGTGGCAGATCTATATCCGCAATGCGCGCAACGAGATGGTGCCGTTGCGCTCGATTGCAGGCGCGAAGATCGTGCAGGGGCCACAGGTGATCAGCCGCTACAACAATTACCGCGCGATTACCATCAATGGTTCGCCCGCACCCGGCGTGTCATCCGGCACCGCCCTTGCCGCGATGGAGGAAATCTCGAACAAGACGCTGCCGTCGGGCTATTCCTTTGAGTGGACCGGAACAGCATTCCAGGAGCAACAGGCCGCCGGCCAGACCGGCATCGTTCTCGGCCTTGCAATCCTGTTCGCCTATCTTTTCCTGGTGGCGCTTTACGAAAGCTGGACCATCCCGATTCCGGTGCTGCTGTCCGTGGCGGTGGGCGTGCTCGGATCCTATGTCGCGATCCTGGCCGCGCGGCTCAATCTCGATCTCTATGCGCAGATCGGGCTTGTCGTGCTGATCGCGCTCGCCGCCAAGAATGGCATCCTGATCGTCGAATTCGCCAAGGAGCAGCGTGAGGCCGGACACTCGATCGC
>DASWVJ010000208.1:0-27484 GCA_036406295.1 Bradyrhizobium sp. | reverse complement strand
TGCCTGATGACAGCCTCCGCGAAGCAATCCACCTGTCCCCTCGGGGAAAGATGGATTGCTTCCGCCTTCGCTCTTCGAGCTTCGCCGGGTTCTGGATCGCGACGTCGGAGATCAAATGACTGTAATCGGCGGTCATCACCGCAGGCCTGCTGTAGGCTGGATCCCTGCAACAGGGAGGCACAACGATGAAAGCTGTCTTGCGACTTGCGGCAATGCTGTCGTTCGGCGTGCTGGCTTTCGGCACGGCCATGGCGCAGCCCGGCAAGAGTGGAGTCGAAAGGCTCTATGTCCTGAATTGTGGCGAGGGGGTTGCCGGCGACATTTCGCGCTGGTCGCCGGGCGTCAACGAGGGCAAGTCGATGGACTTCGTGGACAATTGCTATCTGATCAAGCACGCGCAGGGCTGGTTCCTGTGGGACACTGGAGTTGCCGACGCGGTCGCCGCCATGCCGAATGGATTGGTGCCGGCCGATCCCAGGGCAATACTCTGGCGCAGGCCCAAGACACTGGCCGCCCAGCTCGACCAGCTCGGCGTCAAGCCGGCCGACATCAAGGGGATGGCGGTCTCACACACGCATCCCGACCATATTGGCAATGTCGAACTGTTTCCTGCCACGATGCTGTATGTGCAAAAGGCGGAATATGAGTGGCCGGGCGCCAACAACCAGCCGCGATTCAAGGCGGAACACCCGGTGACCCTGCTTGAAGGGGACCGCGATGTGTTTGGCGATGGCAGCGTGATCATTCTTTCCACGCCCGGGCACACGCCTGGCCACCAGTCCCTGCTCGTGACGTTGTCCAAGAGCGGCGCATTGGTGCTGTCCGGCGATGCCGTCCACTTCAAGGCCAATTGGGACAATCGCGGCGTGCCCTCGATGAATGTCAGCAAGGACCAGACGCTCGCTTCCATGCAGAAAATTTCGGACGTCATGGCCAAGGAGAAGGCGCAGCTCTGGATCAACCACGACAAGGCCCAGCGCGACGGGTTGAAAATGGCGCCAGAGTTCTACGAATGAAGGCCGGAACTAGTTGCGCGGCGCCGTCGGCACCGGGCCGACACTTGTCGGCTTCTGCGGCTTCAGCGTGCCGGCATAGAAGGAGAGCACGAACACCAGCATCAGGAGTACCAGATAGACCGCGTAGGATTGCGGCGGCCTGGTCGCCCACTTCCACCAGCTCCTGGGATCGGCCCCGTTGCTCATGAGGCCGTTCTGCGCGTTTGAGCGCCCGATGGGAAATCACAAAATGCGTCGTTCAGCTCTCGGGCGATGCGGAGCGGATGCGGAGGAAGAACAACGCCGCCAATGCCGCCAGGCTAAGCGCCGAAGACACGATCAGCACCTTGCTGCCCATCACGTCGATCAAGAGCCCGAACGCCAGCGGCGCCGCCGCCTGCGCCATGCGCGAGGGCGCGCCGAGCAGGCCGAGGCGATAGGCGTAGTTCTGCGAGCCGAAGATCGCGAGCGGCAGCGTGCCGCGCGCAATAGTCAGAATGCCGTTGCCGGAGCCGTGGCACACCGCGAACACGCTTGCGGCGGCCCCGCCGAAGATACCGACGATCGCAGCGCCGATCGGATGGGTGATGCAGGCGAGCCGGGTCGAGACCAGGGGATGAAAGCGGCTGAGCAAGCTCGCTTCGACAATGCGCGCGGCGACCTGCGCCGGGCCGATCAAGGCGCCGGCGGCAATCGCCTGCACCGGCGTTGCGCCGGCCGCTTCCAGGATGCGCGGGAAGTGGGCGGCCATCGCGCCGGTGACGGTCCAGGCCGAGGCGAAGGTGAAGGCGAGCAACGCCATTGCCCGGTCGATCGGAATGTGGGGCTTTACGGCATTGGCGACCGCCGCCTTGGCGCCTTGCACCGCCGGCAGCATGAAGAAGTTGATCGGCAGCCCCAGCACGATATGGGCAGCCGCCCAGGCAAAGCAGGTGTTGCGCCAGCCGATCTGCTCCAGCCCAAGTGCGGTGAGCGGCCAGCCGACGGTCGAGGCGAAACCGGCAATCAGGGTGATCCCGGTGATCGAGCGCCGCGCCGCATCGCCATAAATACGGCCGAGCGCGCCGAAGGCCGCATCATAGAGGCCAAAGCCCATGCCGACGCCGAGCAGCAGCCAGGCGATGATCAGCACGGGAATGGAATAGGCGAAGCCGAGCAGGGCGAGCCCGGCGGCGAGCGTCAGGTTGGAGATGCAAAGCACCGAACGGCCGCCGACGAGGTCGATCTGCCGCCCGACGCGCGGCCCGAGAATTGCCGAGAGCACCAGCGAGGCGGAGAAGGCGGCAAAAATCCAGTTCGAGGAGACGCCGAGGTCACGGCCGATCGGGTCGGCCAGAATGGCTGGAAGATAGTAACTCGAAGCCCAGGCCAGCGTCTGTGTGGTGCCGAGCGCCAGGATGATCGGAAGCTGCGGCGGGTTCATTTCCTCGTGAGTCCGATTCCGGCCGGCTGCATCCGGTTCTCCTTCAAGCGTCGTTGCATTTGCCGCTGTCACATTAATGTCGTCAAGCCGGATAAGGCATTGCAGGGCCACGCTTTCGTCACGGCTGTTTGCGCGGCATAATTGACCTATGCAACCCGCTCCACGCCTTCGTCTGATGAATTGGCTGGTTACCCAGGGGCTGACAGGCTTGCCCCAAAGCGACCTGATCCGCGGCTTCTGCGAGCGCTGTTGCGCCGAGGGCGTGGCGCTCTCCTACGGGCTCGTCGTGATCGACACGCTGCACCCGATTTTCGAGGGCCGCGGCTTCCGCTGGCATGACACCGAAACCAACCAGCCTGAAAGCTTCGAGTACGGCCCGACCGAGGAGGGCGATACCGCAGACGGCTGGCGGCGGTCGATCTTCTACGAGATGCTCGAACAGGGTCATGAGCAGCGCGTGGTCGATCTGTCTGACGCCGCCTCGCGCCGCTATTCGCGGTTCGGCGAGCTCGCCGCCCAGGGGCACAAGCATGTGACCTCCTTCGTGCACCGCTTCGGAGAGGGCGGCACAATGGGCCAGATGGATTGCGTGTACTCCAACTGGACAACGCGACGGGACAGCGGCTTTGGCGAAGAGGGCTTGGCGGCGCTGCGCGACCTTGTTCCGGTGTTGGGGCTTGCCATCAAGTCGGCAGCGCAGGCCGATATCGCCCGCACCCTTGGGCGGGTCTATCTCGGGCGCGAGACCTCGGAGCAGGTGCTGCGTGGAAAAATGTCGCGCGGCGTTACCGAGAAGATCAAGGCCGTGCTGTGGTTCTCGGACCTGCGCTCCTCGACGTCAATCAGCGAAAGGATGGAGCCGGGCGAGATCATTCCGTTCCTCAACGATTATGCGCAGGCCGCGATCGATGCGATCCACGACGCCGGCGGCGAGGTGCTGAAGCTGATCGGCGATGGCGTGCTGGCGATGTTCACCAACGAGAACATGTCGGTTGCCAAGCGCTCCGCGCTGCGCGCCGAGCACCGCTTCCGCAACAATATCGACGTGGTCAACGCCCGCCGCTCCGGCGAAGGCCGGCCGGTGACGACGGCGCATGTCGGCCTGCATATTGGCGAGGTCTTTTACGGCAATATTGGTAGCAACGACCGCCTCGATTTCACCGTGGTCGGCCCCGCCGTCAACGAGGTCAGCCGTATCGCCTCGATGTGCCGCTCCGTCGATCGCGAGCTTCTGACCTCGTCCGCGTTCCGCAACGGCCTCGACGCCACCGGGCGCAACTACCTCGTCTCCACCGGCCGCTTTGCGCTGCGCGGCATCGGTGCCGCGCAGGATCTCTACACGCTGGACCCGGATATTCTGACCGACGAGGTGGTCGCCGGGAAATACGCGCGCTATGTGGCGGGTAGTTCAGCTTGACACCTTTCAGTTCAGCATCGCACGGGCTCGCCGACCATCTCCGGTTGCCGCGCCAGCGCCACCGCCGGCGACAGCCAGATCACCAGCGCCTGCGTGGCGAAGATCGCAGCCGCGAGATACAGGCACATCTCCGCGCCGTAGAGGCCGCCGACGATGGCGCCGAGCGCCGAGCCGAGCGGGCGGGCGCCATAGCTCATGATATTGATGGCAGAGACGCGGCCGAGCAGCGAGGGCGGCGTCACCGACTGCCGCAGCGTGGTCGTCGAGATCACCCAGAGGATCGGGCCTGCGCCGAGCAGGAAGAAGCTGAGGCCGGCAAGGAACGGCGAGGGCGCGACCGTCGTCAGCGCCATGACGCCGGCGGCGATGAAGCCGGTGATGGGGCCAAGGCCGATCACGGTGCCGAAGGCCAGGCGCTGCATCACACGGGTGGCGAACAGCGCGCCGACCACCATGCCGACGCCGTACATCGCAAGCGTGGTGCCGACGCCGGTGGCGCTGAGGCCAAGATGGCGCACGGCGTAGGGCACGAACACGGCCAGCAGCAGGAACGAGGCCGTGTTGAAGATGAACTGCGTGATGAACACCGGCCGCAGCAACGCATGCCGCATCACGAAGCCGGCTCCTTCGCCGATCTCCTTGAGCGGATGCCGGCGCGGCGCAGGCTGGCGCGCAGGCTCGTAGATGCCGGAGAGCAGCACCACCGCGATGACGGAGAGTGCGGCCGCAACGCCGAACGCAGGTGCGGCGCCAACCCATCCGACCAGCACACCGCCGAGCGCCGGACCGGCGGCGAAGGCGACGGTGCGCGCAAGTTCAATCCGCGCATTTGCCGCCGGCAATTGCCTGGAGGTGACGAGCGAGGGCACCAGTGCCGGAGCCGCGACGCTGTAGACGACGGTGCCGCATACCGCGGCAAAGCCGAGCAAAGCGAGCAGGGACAGATTGAGCGCCCCACACCAGATCAGGAGCAGGATCGCCGCCAGTGCGGCCGCGCGCAGCGCCTCGGAGCCCGCCATCAGGAAGCGGCGCGAGATGCGGTCGGCGAGCAGGCCAGCCGGACTCGCGATGAGGATGAAGGGCAGGGTCAGCGCAGTCTGCAGCGCACCGGTCTGGCCTTCGCCGACGCCGAGCAGCAGCACGGCGACGATGGGCGCGGCGGCCAGCGCAATCTGCTCGGCCGATTGGGCGGCAAGGTTGGACCAGGCAAGGCGGTTGAAGGTCGGAGGCAAGCTGGTCGCGGACGAAGTGGACATGGCGCAAATCCGGAATTTTGGGGTTGGGATATCTTCCGCTGCCACGTCGGCCAAACCCACCCGCTTCCGGACAAGACGTTGGGGGGCGTCGGGGCGCTGATTAAGAGCCAGCCGGTCCATCAACTGAGCTATGTGCGGGGATAGCTAGATGCAGTTGCAAATGAGTTGCAATAAAGAAGAAGATCATCCATCATGCTGGTATGGATGCAAAGGCCCTTGGTTTGAGCTCTGAAAACGCGTTGAAAAGTCCCGGCGGCTGGCGTGAAGATGCCAACAAGCTCAAGAGCTTGGCCGAGGTGAATGCGACCGTCGCGGTTCCCGCCGGCGGGCGGTGGTGGCGCCGCCTGTTGGCCTTTGCCGGGCCGGGATACCTCGTCTCCGTCGGCTATATGGACCCCGGCAATTGGGCGACCGACATCGCAGGCGGGTCCAAGTTTGGCTACACGCTGCTGTCGGTGATCCTGCTGTCGAACCTGATGGCGATCCTGCTGCAGGCGCTCGCGGCGCGGCTCGGCATCGCTACCGACCGCGACCTCGCGCAGGCCTGCCGCGCCAGCTATTCGCCTCTGGTCAATTTCCTGCTGTGGCTGGCCTGCGAGGCCGCGATCATCGCCTGCGACCTGGCGGAGGTGATCGGCACCGCGATCGCGTTGAAGCTGCTGTTCGGCATTCCCCTGATCGGCGGCGCGCTGATCGCCGCACTCGATGCCTTCCTGCTGCTGCTCCTGATGAATCGCGGCTTTCGTTTCCTCGAAGCTTTTGTGATTGCGCTTCTGATCGTGATCGCGACGTGCTTTGTGATCCAGATCGCAGCCGCCGCGCCGCCGGTGGCCGAGATGCTGCGGGGCTTTGTGCCCACGAGCGAGATCTTCACCAATGCGGAGATGCTCTATATCGCCATCGGCATCATCGGCGCGACCGTGATGCCGCATAACCTCTATTTGCATTCCTCGATCGTGCAGACCCGCGCCTATCCGCGCACCGACGAAGGCCGCCGCGACGCCATCAAATGGGCGACCACGGATTCGACGATCGCGCTGATGATGGCGCTGTTCGTCAACGCCGCGATCCTGGTGCTGGCGGCGGCGACCTTCCACAAGAGCGGCCATAGCGACGTTGCCGAGATCAGCCAGGCCTTCGAGCTGTTGTCGCCGCTGCTGGGCCTTGGCATCGCCTCCACGCTGTTTGCGGTGGCGCTGCTCGCCTCCGGCCTCAACTCGACCGTGACGGCGACGCTCGCCGGCCAGATCGTGATGGAGGGTTTCCTGCATCTGCGGCTGCCGAGCTGGGCGCGCCGGCTCTTGACCCGCGGCATCGCCATCGTGCCGGTCGTGATCGTCACCGCGCTCTATGGCGATAGCGGCACGGCACGCCTGCTCGTCTTCAGCCAGGTGATCCTGTCGATGCAGCTGCCGTTCGCGGTGATCCCGCTGGTGCGCTTCGTCTCGGACCGCCGCAAGATGGGCCAGTTCGTCATCCCCACGGTGGTTGCCGCGGTGGCCTGGGTGGTCGCGAGCGTGATCGTGATCCTGAACGCCAAACTGCTGTTCGATACGTTCTTTGGAAGCTGAACTAATCCTGCGGCTCGGACAAGATTTCGCCCGAGGCTTCGACGCGCAGCCAGCCGCCCGGCGCCAGCCGCTGCTGCGGCAGGAAGCGGGCCTTGTAGTCCATCTTCTTGGATCCATCGATCCAGTAGCCGAGATAGACGTAAGGCAGCCCGAGCCGGCGGGCGCGCGCGATGTGATCGAGGATCATGAAGGTGCCGAGCGAGCGGTCGCGCTCGGCCGGCTCGAAGAAAGAATAGACCATCGACAGCCCGTCGCTGAGCACGTCGGTGAGCGCCACCGCGAGCAGTTCGTCTCCGCGGCCGGAGATGCCGCTGTCGGGGCCGCGCCTGCGATACTCGATGATGCGGGTCTCGACATGGCTGTCCTCCACCATCATGGCGTAGTCGAGCACGGTCATGTCGGCCATGCCGCCGTGACGGTGCCGCTTGTCGAGATAGGCGCGGAAGACGGAATACTGCTCCGAGGTCGGCACGGCGCTGCGCTGCTCGCCGATGATGTCGGCGTTGCGCGCCAAAACCTTGCGGAAGCCGCGGGAGGGACGGAACTCGTTGGCGATCACCCGCACCGAGACGCAGGCGCGGCACTGGTCGCAGGCCGGCCGGTAGGCGATCGACTGGCTGCGGCGGAAACCACCATGGGTCAGCAGGTCATTGAGGTCGGCGGCCTTGTCGCCGACCAGATGGGTGAACACCTTGCGCTCGTGCCGGCCCGGCAGATAGGGACAGGGCGAGGGCGCCGTCAGGTAGAATTGCGGGGTGTCACGCGAATGCTGGGTCACGTTACGTCGTCAGGCCTCCGAAGCAGCCGTGTCTAGCATCGCGCTGCGGAGGCTCACCGTCAATGATTTGCCTCAACCCTCAATATGTCCGCGCCGGCTGCGCCGGCTGGGTGCGGGCGAAGCTGTTGATAACCACGGTTCCAAGCACGATGTCATGCAGCAGCCGCCGGCGGCCATTGAACAGGCCAACCAGCACAACCAGCGGCGTCAGGAACGAGATCGAAACCCAGAACAGCACGGCGTGCATTGCACCAAGCACGAAATAGCCGGGCGCGCCGTACCAGGTACGCAGCTCGATATCCATTACGCGCATGCCGAGCGTTGCCGAATGCGGCCCGCCGAGCGTGGCGCCGTAATAAACGATTGCCCAGACCACCGAGGCCGGCCACGCCAGCCAGAACAGCATCCAGCCAAGCCCGAGCGTCAGCACGCCGAACAGGAGAATGAAGAGATAGCCGAGCACCACGGGTACCGCGATCACGACCATGTCGATCAGGAAGGCAACAACCCGTTTGGTGGCCACGCCGCTGAACAGTTCCGGCTGCGTGACAGGATCGAAGGCATGCGGCGGCACGCCGCCGTCATTGCGCCAGGCACCGCCGGTGTCACCTGAACCGCCGTAGGTCATGATCAGTCCCTCCGTGCATTCCCGAGCAGGACATGGGAACCACGCGCCCGGCTGCAAGGCCCTCGGGCGCATTATCTGGCGGAAATATTCCGGCAAAAACGCGGCCAATCGCCTTGGCCCGCTTGTGAGTCGAACCCATCCCGGCGAACATCTAATGTCACCGGAAGGAGAGGGGACAGATGGCGAAGGAAGTGCAGGTACGCTGCCGCTGCGGAGAGGTCGTCGGCCTCGTCACCAATGCTTCGCCCCAGAAGGTCAACCGGGTGGTCTGCTATTGCGACGACTGCCAGGCGTTCGCGCACCAGCTCGGCCGCGCCGATCTTCTGAATGCGCAAGGCGGCAGCGACATCATCCAGGTGGCGCCCGCCTCGCTGACCTTCATCAAGGGACAGGATCGCATTGCCGGATTGCGCCTGACCCCCAAGGGCCTGTTCCGCTGGCACACGACCTGCTGCAACACGCCGGTCGGCAATACGCTGGGGCCCGCCATTCCGTTCGTAGGCCTCGTCGCGCAAACCTTCGACGGCGGGACGCGAGCCGCGGACGGCGTGTTCGGCGCGCCGATCGGTGCCATCCTTGGCAAGTACGCGATCGGGCAGGCGCCACCGGGATCGACCGGCATCAACCTCACAGTGTTGCTGCGCGCCATCACCAGGGTGCTGGGCTGGCGGCTGCGCGGGCGGGCCTGGCCGCATCCGTTCTTCCATCTGAAGACGCGCGAGCCGATCTATCCGCTCAAGGTGCTGTCGAACGAGCAGCGCGAGGCGCTGCGGCCCTTGTGCGGTCCGCGGCCGGCGGTGCGGGCGCAGGCTTAGCGCTGCGCCTTGATCTTCTCGGCCGCCTGCGGCGCGAAATAGGTCAGGATGCCGTCGGCGCCGGCGCGCTTGAAGCCGAGCAGGGCTTCCATCATCGCGCGCTCGCCGTCGATCCAGCCGTTGCGCGCAGCGCCCGCGATCATCGCGTATTCACCGGACACCTGGTAGACGAAGGTCGGCATCCCGAAAGTGTCCTTCACGCGCCGGACGATATCGAGATAGGGCATGCCGGGCTTCACCATCACCATGTCGGCGCCCTCGGCGATGTCGAGCTCGACTTCGCGCAGCGCCTCGTCGGAATTGGCACTGTCCATCTGGTAGGTGCGCTTGTCGCCGGTCAGCGTTTTCGCCGAGCCGATGGCGTCGCGGAACGGGCCATAGAAGGCGGAGGCGTATTTCGCCGCATAGGACATGATCTGCACGTCGACAAAGCCGGCGTCATCCAGCGCCTCCCGGATCGCGCCGACGCGGCCATCCATCATGTCGGAAGGAGCGATGATGTCGCAGCCGGCCTCGGCCTGCGTCAGCGCCTGCTTGACCAGTACCGCCACGGTCTCGTCGTTGAGGATCTTGCCGTCGGCGATCAGCCCGTCATGGCCGTGGCTGGTGAAGGGATCGAGCGCGACGTCGCAGAGTACGCCGATGTCGGGGAATTCCTTCTTGATCGCACGCACCGACTGGCAGACGAGGTTGTCGGGGTTGACCGCTTCGGAACCCTGCTCGTCACGCAAGGACGGCTCGGTAAAGGGAAACAGCGCGATGCAGGGGATATCGAGCTTGGCGGCGCGCTCGGCATCCCGCACGATCTGGTCAACGGTGAGGCGGTCGACGCCGGGCATCGAGGCGACCGGCGTGCGCGTGTTGCTGCCATCGACCACGAACATCGGCCAGATCAGATCGTCGGTCGTCAGCACGTTTTCGCGCACCATCCGCCGCGCCCATTCCGATTTGCGGTTACGGCGCGGGCGCACCGTGAGATCGAGCGAAGGGGCGGAGAGGGCGGCCGGGCGGCGCGGCGTATCCCGCATTTCGATCGGACGGCCGAACTTGATCGCCATGGAGAACTCCTTAAGCGGCGGCTGATTTGGACTTGGTTTAATTCTAGCAGCTTGCCGAAGGGGCGTCACGGCCGGTTGATCTACCGCAACGGCGATTGATTTTAGCGTTTGGCCGGGCCAAGACTGCGGCTCACGGGGAGGGGAGTCCTCCCGAAACCAGCACCAACGAGCACTGAGACGCAATGTCCGACACCTCCACGCGCGATCCATCGCGGGACGCCCTGACGGCGACGGCGGCGCTGGCGTCCGAGCGGATCGAGCCCGACGAGAATGTCTGGACGCGTCGGCTCGTGCTGTTCCTGCGTGTCATGGCGGTGTTCGCGATCGTCAAGGGCCTCTATCACTGGGCGCAGGTGACGGGCTTCGTCGGCGGCGAGGAAGAAGCCTTCGAGAACCAGACCATGGCCTGGCAGACCGCGACGATCTATTTCGCCGTGATCGAGCTTGTTGCCGCAGTGGGCCTGTGGCTCGCTACGCCCTGGGGCGCGGTGGTGTGGCTGACGACCGTGGTCTCGATGGCGGTGATCGAACTGATGTTTCCCGGCATCTACGGCGGTAGCCTTCTGGTGGTCGGGATCGATGCGCTGATGCTCGCCGGCTATCTCGCGCTGGCCTGGATGGCGGCGCGCGAACGCCCGCCATAGCGCAAGGGCGGACAGGAACGAAATTTTCACCGCGATTGCAGCGGACTTTCGCGAAATTTAGCGATAACTTTTCAGTCACCCTAAAGGGTTCCCTCACACTTGTTACGCAGTCCTTTCGAAACCGCGCGAGGCTGTTTTGGAATGCGACAGCAGTGTCGGAGGAAGGCAGACGAAGCGTGAACACGTGCGCCGCAGCGTGAACAGAAAATTGCAAAAAACCCTTCTGGCACAGGCTTAATCTGCGATTCACTCTCTTAAATTCATGATCTCTTTATTGTCTTGTTTAAGCGGATCTTCAAACCGCCCCCTTAAGTTGTGGCTATCAGGCGGGACACAAGTTTCGTCGAATGAGTGTCGATAAAAACGACAACAGGGGAAGTGTCATGATGAAAGCCGTTGCGACGGCGGTGGAAACCGCTGACCGTGCTGCTGGCCAGTCTGGGGTGCAGCCGCTCTATCTCGAAGCTTTGACTCTGGTGGAGCGGCTGCATCGCCGCCTGCTCGACGTCATCAAGGACGAATTCGATCGCCGCGGCCGCGCCGACATCAACTCGGTGCAGGCCCTGCTGCTCTACAACATCGGCGACAAGGAGCTGACCGCCGGCGAGCTGCGCACGCGCGGCTACTATCTCGGCTCCAACGTCTCCTACAATTTGAAGAAGCTCGTCGAGCTCGGCTTCCTCGATCATCAGCGCTCGCGCATTGATCGCCGCTCGGTCCGCATTCGTCTGACGGCGCAGGGCCAGGAAATCCGCAAGATCGTCGACGTCCTCTACCAGAAGCACGTCAAGACCGTTGAGCAGGTCGGCGGCATTTCCAGCGAGGAGTTCGCCACGCTGAACAAGTCGCTGCATCGCCTCGAGCGCTTCTGGACCGACCAGATCCTTTATCGGCTCTGAAAATTTTGCGGCCAAGCCGGCGGTAGAAAAAGACCAGCAGCCGCTAAAATCAGACGATACTTCCCAAAAAGCGCATCGGGACCGCACTTTTGCGGGCCCGGTGCGTTTTGTGTTGATTGTGTGGAAAACGCCTGCTTCCCGAATTGGAACTTATTTGGGTGCTCTGCTTTATCTGTCCGTAGCGGAGGACTTGAACATGCTGGTCGAACGCGGATTGCAGGTGATGAATGTCGAGGCCGTGGGCGAAGCCTACGCCATCGCATCCAACTATCTGCGCCGGACCGGCGCGATCGCGGATACCATCGCCACCAATGAACGCCTGCTCGGCATCATCGTGCAGCTGTTCCAGCGCGGCGAGTACAACAAGATCAGGCTTGCCAACAAGGCGATCGCGAAATTTGAGGCCGAGACACTCATTGCCTGAACCCGCAATGCCTGCCCCCGCAACGGAGCCATCCATGGACGCCGCCATCGACCGCATCATGCAGGTCTACGATCTGCTGATGAACCAAAGCGCTGCCGCCAACGCGGAAGCGCGTGAGAAGGTGACGGAGTATGTGAAGACGCTGTTCGAAGCCGGTGAGAAGGACGAGCACCGCCTCACGGTGTGCGGCCTGACGTATCTGCGCGAGCTCGATGGCAGCAACGATCCCGTGAAGGCCGGATATACGGGATTGTAGGGGCAAGGGCACGGCACGGCGATGCCTCGTGGGCTACTTGTCCGTGCCCCAGATGAGTCTTGTGGCTGTGTGGCGAGGTCGTTCGGCAAGCTCGCCACGTATCCCGATTTCGCCGCCTGCCTGACGCGCATGCATGCGCAGCCGGCGTTCAAGCGTTCGGTCGAGAAGGGTGAAGCGTACCGGCTGCCGAGCTACCTCTTAGTACGGCCGCTGCCAGTCAGTCAGCTCATACGATCTTTCGTCGAGGTGCTCGACCAATAGCTTACGGTAGTGGGCAGCCATTTCTCGATAGTGCTGCCTGGAAATAGGATCGGTTGCGCTCTGTGCGCGCTGCTCGAACATCTCGGCCTTCTGCCGGAGTACCGCCGCTTCGGACATAGGCTAGCTCCTCTAGCGCTCTCACACGCTCAGCTAAGCGCTGGTGCTACGAACAGAACGCTTGGCAGCTTCACGATCGGGTGACGCCCATGAACGGCGGCTGAACCGGCCGAGAATCGTGCCGTTTCTGGTCCTTCGGATCAGGAAACCGGCGCGGTATCCAGCTCCCGGCGGAGGGTTCCAATTGCCGCCATCCCCACCATATATTGCACAAGTATCAGGTACTTACCGCAATCGCTTGGCCATTCCGGCCCGATGTGGTATGGCGCTGGCACTTCTTTCGACCGCCAAACCAGAACCGTCCGCAGTGCCTGACTGGCTGCGGCGGTGGAGACATTTCGCCGATGAGCTCTTCCCGCGCTAAGACTGCTTCTGCGCCCGATTCCTTCTTCACCGCGACCCTTACCGAGGCTGATCCCGAGATCGCCAACGCGATCAAGGGCGAGCTCGGTCGCCAGCGCCATGAGATCGAGCTGATCGCGTCGGAAAACATCGTCAGCCGCGCCGTGCTGGAAGCGCAGGGCTCCGTGATGACCAACAAATACGCGGAAGGCTATCCGGGCGCGCGCTACTATGGCGGTTGCGAATGGGTCGACGTCGCCGAAACGCTGGCGATCGAGAGGGCGAAGAAGTTGTTCGGTGCACAGTTCGCCAACGTCCAGCCGAACTCCGGCAGCCAGATGAACCAGGCGGTCTTCCTCGCGCTGCTGCAGCCCGGCGATACCTTCATGGGCCTTGATCTGGCCGCCGGCGGCCATCTCACCCATGGTTCGCCCGTCAACATGTCCGGCAAATGGTTCAAGGCATCGCACTACACCGTGCGTCGCGAGGACCAGGTCATCGACATGGATGCGGTGGCAAAGCAAGCCGAGCAAATCCGGCCCAGACTGATCATTGCCGGCGGCTCCGCCTATTCGCGTCCGTGGGATTTCAAGCGTTTCCGCGAGATCGCCGACTCGATCGGCGCCTACCTCATGGTCGACATGGCGCACTTCGCCGGGCTTGTCGCGGGCGGCGTGCATGCCTCGCCCGTGCCGCATGCGCATGTCACGACCACCACCACGCACAAGTCGCTGCGTGGCCCGCGCGGCGGCCTGATCTTGTGGAACGACGAGGCGCTGACCAAGAAGCTCAATTCCGCGATCTTCCCGGGCCTGCAGGGCGGTCCGCTGATGCACATCATCGCCGCCAAGGCGGTGGCTTTCGCCGAGGCACTGCGCCCGGACTTCAAGGTCTATGCGAAGAACGTCGTCGAGAACGCCAAGGCGCTTGCGGAATCGCTGCGCGCGAACGGCCTCGACATCGTCTCCGGCGGCACTGACAACCACCTGATGCTGGTCGACCTGCGGCCCAAGGGGCTGAAGGGCAACATCTCGGAGAAGGCGCTGGTGCGCGCCGCCATCACCTGCAACAAGAACGGCATCCCCTACGATCCGGAAACCCCGTTCGTCACCTCGGGCCTGCGGCTAGGCACGCCGGCCGCAACCACGCGCGGCTTTGGCGTCGCCGAATTCCAGCAGGTCGGCGGCATGATCGCGGAAGTCCTCAATGCGCTGGCGCAGTCGCCGGACGGCAAGGCACCGCTGGCCGAAGCCGCGATGAAGGAACGCGTACGGGCGCTGACCGACCGTTTCCCGATCTACCAGTTCTACCAGTAAGGCATTCTCGATGCGCTGCCCGAGCTGCAACAGCCTCGATACGCAGGTGAAGGATTCCCGGCCGACCGAAGATTCGGCCGTGATCCGGCGGCGTCGTGTATGCATCGCCTGCAATTTCCGCTTCACCACCTTCGAGCGAGTGCAGCTTCGCGAGCTCACGGTGATCAAGCGCAACGGACGGCGCGTGCCGTTCGACCGCGACAAGCTGGTACGCTCGCTGCAGATTTCCTTGCGCAAGCGCCCGGTCGAGCCGGAGCGGTTGGAGAAGATGGTCTCCACCATCGTGCGCGAGCTCGAAAGCGGCGGCGAGGCCGAAGTATCGTCGGAAGCGATCGGCGAGATCGTGATGGAGCACCTGCGCGAGCTCGACGACGTCGCCTATGTCCGCTTCGCCTCGGTCTACCGCAACTTCCGAGAGGCCAAGGATTTCGAGAACCTGCTCGGCGAACTGACCGGCGACGAGGACAACCGGCTCGCCACGATACGCAAATGATCTTCCGCATCCTGGAAGAGCAGTTCGCGCAGAAAATCCGGGATTCCAAGGCGGCGGACCAGCGCTACATGCGCCTGGCGCTGGCGCTCGGCCGGCGCGGGCAGGGGCGCACCTGGCCCAATCCCGCCGTGGGTGCCGTCGTGGTCAAGGATGGCATCATCGTCGGCCGCGGCTGGACGCAGCCCGGGGGGCGGCCGCATGCCGAGCCGGAGGCGCTCAGGCGCGCCGGAGAGGCCGCGCGCGGCGCCACGCTCTATGTGACACTGGAGCCTTGCTCGCATTTCGGCAAGTCGCCGCCCTGTGTGGACGCTGTGATTGCGTCGGGCATTTCCCGCGTGGTGTCGACGATCGAGGATCCCAATCCGGAAGTTGCGGGGAAGGGGCACGCCAAATTGCGGGCCGCCGGGATCACCGTCGATGCCGGCCTCTGCGCGGCAGAAGCCGCGCATGACCATGCCGGCCATTTCCGCCGCGTCCGCGACGGGCGCCCGCATGTGATCCTCAAGCTTGCCGTATCGGCCGACGACAAGATCGGCGCCTCCGGCCGCAAGCCGCTTGCCATCAGCGGCGAGGCCGCGAAGACGAAGGTGCATCTGCTGCGAGCGCACTCCGACGCCATCCTGGTCGGGATCGGCACGGTGCTTTCGGACGATCCGCTCTTGACCTGCCGGTTGCCGGGCATGGAAGCGCGTTCGCCGGTGCGGGTGGTGCTGGACCGTGCCTTGCGCATGCCGGGCGACAGCCGCCTGGTGCATTCGGCGCGGGCGACGCCGCTCTGGGCCGTGACGTCGGAGACAGCGGAAGCGGCCGCAGCGATGAGGCTCGGCGCCGCCGGCGCGCAGGTGATCCGTGTGTCCACCAATCCGGCAAAGCCGGGACTCGATTTGGCCGCCGTGCTGCATGCACTTTCGGAAAAGGGTATCTCGCGGCTGATGGTGGAGGGCGGCGCGCGGGTGGCGTCGTCCTTTGTCGCGGCTGACCTTGCCGATGAAATCTGGCTGTTACGCGCGCCTGCCAAGGTCGGCACGGACGGCGTGCCCGCGCTGGACGCATTGCCGCTCGCCGCTATCACGCAGTCGCCGGCCTACCGCGTTCGTGCTAGCGAGACGCTGGATAAGGATACTCTCACAGTTTACGAGCGTGCTTGATGTTTACGGGTATCGTCACCGATGTCGGCGAGATCACCAGCCTGAAGCCGACGGCGCAGGGGCAGCTGCACCGCATGCGCATCGCCTGCCGCTATGACCAGAAGACCATCGCCGACGGCGCCTCGATCGCCTGCAACGGCGTGTGCCTTACGGTGGTTGCCTCCGGCACAGACGGCGGCAAGACCTGGTTCGATGTCGACGCGGCGGCCGAAACGCTGTCGATGACCACGGCGAAGCATTGGAAGACGGGCACGAAACTCAACCTCGAACGCGCGCTGAAGATCGGCGATGAGCTCGGCGGTCATATCGTTGCCGGCCATGCCGACGGCATTGCCACCGTCGAGAAGCGCGAGGACCTGCCCGACATGGCCCGCATCACCCTGCGTACCACGCGGGAGCTCGCGCGCTTCATCGCCACCAAGGGATCGGTGACGCTGGACGGCGTCTCCCTGACCGTGAATACGGTCGAAGATGTCGTATTTTCTGTGCTGATCATCCCGCATACGCTTCAAGTCACCACGCTGAGCGGCTGGCGTGCCGGCAGCGAAGTCAATATCGAGGTCGACCTGATGGCCCGCTATGCAGCGCGGTTGTCGGAAATGAAGTGACGGCACGGCCGTCATTGCGGGGCGATGCGTTAGCATCGAACTCTGGAGCGCAGTTGCGCTCCTGAGAATCTCGAGATTCCGGGTCTGGTCCTTCGGACCATCCCGGAATGACAGAGACTCAAAGCTTGGCTTAGTCTCTCACGGCGACTACATAGGCGGCGACTTAGAGCAAGACGGATTTGATTAAATGGCAGACGCGCGGCGCGCACCCCTGAAGGACCAGACCGATATTTCGGGCGCTCGCGCGTTGATCGTCGAGGCGCGCTTCTATGACGATATCCAGGACGCGCTCCTGGAAGGCGCAGTGGCGGAACTGAAGCGGGCCGGTGTGTCGCATGACGTGCTCACGGTGACCGGTTCGCTGGAAATTCCGGCGACCATCGCGATCGCGCTGGATGCAGCCGAGAAGAACGGCAAGCCCTATGACGCCGCGATTGCGCTCGGCTGCGTCATTCGCGGCGATACCATCCATTTCGAGATCGTCTCCATGGAATCCTCGCGCGCGCTGATGGACCTTGCGGTGGCGCGAAAGTTCCCGCTCGGCAATGGCATCGTCACCGTCAACACCGAGGAACAGGCCTGGGCCCGGGCGCGCGTCAGCGAACTCAACAAGGGCGGCGATGCCGCGCGCGCGGCGCTCGCCGTGCTGCGCATCAAGCGGCGGCTTGCGAAGAGCTGATCATGGCCGAAGGCAAGAACAAAGCGGCGAAAGGCCCGGAGAAGAAAGCCAACCGGCGCGGCGCCGCGCGACTGGCGGCCGTACAGGCGCTCTACCAGATGGACATCAGCGGCGCCGGGATTAACGACGTCTTCGCGGAGTTCGAGAGCCACTGGATCGGCAATGAAGTCGAGGGTGAAAAATACCTGCCGGCGGAAGCGGCGTTTTTCCGCGATGTCGTTGCGGGCGTGGTGCGGGACCAGGCCAAACTCGATCCCTTGATCGATGATGCGCTGTCAAAGGGCTGGCCGCTGAAGCGGATCGATGCCATTTTGCGCGCAGTGCTGCGCGCGGGCTCCTATGAGCTGGAGCACCGCAAGGATGTGCCGGGCAGGGTGGTGGTCTCGGAATATGTCGACGTCGCCCATGCCTTCGTTGAAAAGGACGAGACCGGCATGGTCAATGCCGTGCTCGACCAGATCGGACGCCGGTTCCGCGCCGACGAGTTCGGCGAGACGAGAGGACGTTGATCAGGTCGTCTGTCGGCCGCGGCGCAGCATGGCTGCCGCGATCGGCAGCGCAAGCATCAGCAGGTAGTACAGGTAGACGTCGAACTTGTAATATCCGTCCGGCGGATTCAAAAGCTTCACGAGGAAGAAGTAGTCGCAGATGATAGCGATGGCGCTCCAGATGAGGCCGAGCAGGATCGCCTCGCCAATTGCGGAGACACGCACCCATTTCCACAGCACGAGGCAGGTCAGCGCGATGCCGAACGGCGTCACATACCAACCGATCATCGCCGGAGGAACGAATGGGTAGAAGCAGAAGCCCAGGAAGTAACCGGCAAGCCAGAGCAGGAATCCCCAACCGAGGCCGTCGCGGACGATGAGACTGCGCATGCCGAATACCTTCGCTGTGTCGCCGGGCCCGTCTATTGGCCGAGGCGCCCGGGTCGTCAAGATCGCATCGCGGGGAGGCTTGTGATGACGGCGTCCGGCGAAGACTCGCTGATCGCGCGCTACTTCAAGCCGATCGCCAGCGATCCGGGCGCGTTTGCCCTTGACGACGATGCGGCGGTACTGAAGGCGCTGGGTGCCGATATCGTCGTGACGACCGATGGCATCGTTGAGGGCGTGCATTTCCTGCCCGGCGATCCCGCTGAGACGATCGCGCGCAAGGCGCTGCGGGTGAACCTGTCCGATCTCGCCGCCAAGGGAGCCTCGCCTGCCGGCTTCGTGCTGACGCTGGCGCTGCGCGCGGCCGATGATGTCTGGCTCAAGCCGTTCGCGGCGGCGCTTGGCGAGGACGCCAGATCCTATGCCTGCCCGCTGCTCGGCGGCGATACCGTATCCACGCCCGGTCCGCTGACGATCTCGGTCACCGCCTTCGGGCGCGTGCCGGCCGACAAGATGGTCCGTCGCAGCGGCGCCCAGCGCGGCGACCGCGTGGTGGTGACGGGAACGATCGGCGATGCCGCGCTCGGCCTCGACATCCTCAAGGGCGGTGCGGTCGCCACCGCACTGGCGGGCGATGAGGCGGCGCGGCAGATGCTGGTCGGCCGCTACCGCGTGCCGCAGCCACGTAACGCGCTGGCGAGCGTGATCCGGGCGCATGCCAGCGCCGCGATGGACGTTTCCGATGGGCTTGCGGGCGACCTGACGAAACTCTGCGCCGCCTCCGGCGTGTCGGCCGCGATCCATACCCCGGGTATCCCGTTGTCGCGGCCCGCGGCAGCGCTTGTTGCTAATCGCAGGATCGGGATCGATACGCTGATCACCGGCGGGGACGACTACGAAATCCTCTGTACCGTGCCGGAGGCTGGCTTTGAGGCCTTCGCGCAAGACGCGCGCAAGGCCGGCGTGGCGGTAACGCCGATTGGCGCCGTCATCGCAGGAAGCGCGATTCCCTCCTTCCTCGACGATCGGGGCAGGGAACTTGCGCTAAAACGCCGCTCCTGGAGCCATTTCTAGGTTGGCGCACGATGTTTCCGGAAAACCGGTCTTCCTTTTCCGCATCATGCGCTCGAAATCGGACCAAACGCCCGCCTTTGGTCGTTAAATACCTGCCAAAATCGCCAATTTTGGCCGCTCGCAACGTTGCACCGGGGGTACCTTTTTGGCATGGTCCCGGCCGATTTGAGGCCGCCCTTTTTGGGGAGGGCGGGCCTCCTTTTTGGACGCCGGCCCGCTTCCCCGCGGCATTCGGCGTTTGGGGATCAATCCATAGGATCTGAGGCAAAATCTATGACAGCATTATGGGTGATTGTGCTCTGCGGAGTGCTTTCCATCGTCTACGCCATCTGGGCCACGGCTTCCGTGCTGAAGTCCGATGCCGGCAATCCGCGCATGCAGGAGATCGCCGCTGCCGTCCGCGAGGGCGCGCAGGCCTATCTGCGCCGCCAGTACACCACGATCGGCATCGTCGGCGTCGTGATCTTCGCGCTGCTCGCCTACTTCCTCGGCACACTCGTTGCGGTCGGCTTTGCGATCGGCGCGATCCTGTCGGGCGCAGCCGGTTTCATCGGCATGAACGTCTCGGTGCGCGCCAATGTCCGCACCGCGCAGGCGGCGACCACCTCGCTCGCCGGCGGCCTCGAGCTCGCCTTCAAGGCCGGCGCGATCACGGGCCTGCTGGTTGCGGGCCTCGCCCTGCTCGGCGTCACGCTCTATTTCGGCTTCCTGACCTACTCGCTGAAGCTGGCTCCGAACAGCCGCACCGTCGTCGACGCGCTGGTCGCGCTCGGCTTCGGCGCCTCGCTGATCTCGATCTTCGCCCGTCTCGGTGGCGGCATCTTCACCAAGGGTGCTGACGTCGGCGGCGACCTCGTCGGCAAGGTCGAGGCCGGCATCCCCGAGGATGACCCACGCAACCCCGCCACCATTGCCGACAACGTCGGTGACAACGTCGGCGACTGCGCCGGCATGGCGGCCGACCTGTTCGAGACCTATGCGGTGACCGCGGTCGCCACCATGGTGCTGGCTGCGATCTTCTTTGCCAGCTCGCCGCTGCTCACCAACATGATGACGCTGCCGCTCGCCATCGGCGGCATCTGCATCATCACCTCGATCATCGGTACCTTCTTCGTCAAGCTCGGCGCCAGCCAGTCGATCATGGGAGCGCTGTACAAGGGCCTGATCGCCACCGGCATCCTGTCGCTCGTGGGCGTGGCCGGCGTGATCTACTACCTGATCGGCTTCGGTCCGCTCGCCGGCGTCAAGTACACCGGCATGGCGCTGTTCCAATGCGGCATCGTCGGTCTTGTCGTCACCGGCCTGATCATCTGGATCACCGAATACTACACCGGCACCGACTATCGCCCGGTGAAGTCGATCGCGGCCTCGTCGGTGACCGGCCACGGCACCAACGTGATCCAGGGCCTCGCCATTTCGATGGAAGCGACGGCGCTGCCCGCGATCGTCATCATCGCCGGCATTCTGATCACCTACAGCCTCGCCGGCCTGTTCGGCATCGCGATTGCGACCACCACCATGCTGGCGCTGGCCGGCATGATCGTCGCGCTCGACGCCTTCGGCCCGGTCACGGACAACGCGGGCGGCATCGCGGAAATGGCGGGCCTTCCGAAGGAAGTCCGCAAGTCCACCGACGCGCTCGATGCGGTCGGCAACACCACCAAGGCGGTCACCAAGGGCTACGCGATCGGCTCGGCCGGTCTCGGCGCGCTGGTGCTGTTTGCGGCCTACAACGAAGACCTCAAGTTCTTCATCGCCTCGAAGAACGCCTACTTCGTGGGCGTCGATCCGAACTTCTCGCTGAACAATCCGTATGTCGTGGTGGGCCTGCTGTTCGGCGGCCTACTGCCGTACCTGTTCGGCGCGATGGGCATGACCGCGGTTGGCCGCGCTGCCGGCTCGATCGTCGAGGAAGTGCGCCGCCAGTTCCGCGAGAAGCCGGGCATCATGCAGGGCACGGACAAGCCGGACTACGGCAAGGCCGTCGACCTGCTGACCAAGGCGGCGATCAAGGAAATGATCATCCCCTCGCTGCTTCCGGTGCTGTCGCCGATCGTCGTCTACTTCGTGATCTACTTCATCGCGGGCGGCGGGGCGGCCGGCAAGTCGGCAGCCTTCTCCGCCGTCGGCGCCATGCTGCTCGGTGTGATCGTCACCGGTCTGTTCGTCGCGATCTCGATGACCTCGGGCGGCGGCGCCTGGGACAACGCCAAGAAGTACATCGAGGACGGCCATTATGGCGGCAAGGGCTCTGACGCCCACAAGTCGGCCGTGACCGGCGACACCGTCGGCGATCCCTACAAGGATACGGCGGGCCCTGCGGTGAACCCGATGATCAAGATCACCAACATCGTGGCACTGCTTCTGCTCGCAATCCTCGCGCACTAAGCGAAGTCACGATCCGAAATGAAAACCCCGCGGCGCGAGCCGCGGGGTTTTTGTTTTCGAGTGTCATTCCGGGGCGATGCGTAGCATCGAACTCTGGGGCGCCCTTGCGTCCCTGAGAATCTCGAGATTCTCAGGAGTGCAACCGCGCTCAAGAGTTCGGTCCTGCGGGCCGCCCCAGAATGCCCTCGGCCAAAATTGCGCTTCGCTCACGCTCCTCGCATTTTCGCCCGAGGTCACTTCACCTCCATCTCCAGCCCTTCCTTCTCGATGATGCCGGCGAACTTCTTCGTCTCGGCCTCGACAAAGGCGCTGTATTGCTCGGGCGTGCCCCAATCGGTGCGGGCACCCATGGAGACGACGTTCTTCTTGACGTCGTCGCGCTCCAGCATCGCCTTGATCTGCTTGTTGAGTTCATCGACGACAGGGCGGGGCGTGGCCTTCGGCAGGAAGATGCCGAACCAGGACGAGATGTCGAAATTGGCCAGCTCCGGCGCGCCCTCGCGCATGGTCGGCAGGTTCGGCGCGGAGTCGCTGCGCTCCGGCGTGGTGACGCAGAGGCCGTTGAGCTTGCCCTCCTGCACCTGCGGTAGCGACGGATAGAGATTGTCGAACAGCACCTGGATGTCGCCGGCAAGGCCTGCCTGCAGCGCCGGACCCGCGCCGCGGAACGGCACATGGGTCATCTTCAGCCCGGTAAGCTGCAGGAACCAGGCGCCGGTGAGGTGAGGGCTTTGTCCGGTGCCGGAAGAGCCCCAGGTGAGCTTGTCCGGATTGGCCTTGAGGAAGGCGATCAAGTCGGGGATCGACTTGAGACCGGTCGAGGGATGCGCCGAGACGATGTTAGGGATCCGGATCATGTTGGAGACCGGCTGCAGCTGATCCGGCTTGTAGGTGAGGTTCTTGTAGATGCGGTAGGCGATGGCGTTGGGGCCGGGGTTGCCGACCAGGATGGTGTGGCCGTCCGCTTTCGCCCGCACGACTTCCGCGGTGCCGATGGTGCCGCCCGCGCCGGAGCGGTTTTCCACGATCGCCGACTGGCCCCAGACCGACTGCAGATGCGCGGCGAGCAGGCGTCCCATCACGTCGGTGGAGCCGCCGGCCGCTGCCGGCACGATCAGCTTGACGGTTTCGGCCGGCCGCCAGTCGCCGGCACCCAGGCTCGAACGCGGCACGATCGCCGCTGTGGTGAGTGCCGCAGCACCGGTCAGCACGCGGCGGCGGGACAGCAATCGACTACTCACAATATTCCTCCCTGCGGTATTGTTGTTGCTTTGGTCCCGAAGGGTAGGGAGTGCGGCGCGGCAGGGCAAGCGCGCGATTGCGCGCAGCCCGCAGCTGGCAATGCCGGCCTAGTTGAAGCTGAGCAGCTTGAACAGCGGCGTCAGGTAGCTGAGCTCCTGGCCAGAGGTCGGCGTGGTGCGGCTGATGAAATCAAAAATCTTGCCGTCCTGCAGGCCGTAATTGGCGAGACGCCGGACCTGCCGCTTCTTGTCGAAATAGATCGCAATCACGCGCTGGTCGACGACCTGCTGGTTCATGAAGGCGACTTTCCGCTCGCTCCGCTGCGAGATGTAGTAGAACACTTCGCCGTCCAGCGTGGCGACGGTGGAGGGCGTGCCCATCACGATCAGCACCTGGTCCTGGCTGGCGCCGATCGGGATCTGTTCCAGCGCACCTGGGGGCAGGATATAGCCCTTCTGGAATTGCTCGCCGGTGCAGCCTGCGAGCGCGACCGCAACCAGCGTAGCCGCCGCCACGACGCGCCAGCACGCCTTGCCACGCACCTTAAGCGCGCGAGAGCCTTTCTGGGCAAATAAGGTCATTTACAGAACTGTCCCGTCCCCTTGCCTCCAGCGAGGCGTTGACGTACCGGGCTGGGCTCAAGATTGCAACATGAGCGGGACCCATGGCCCCGCGCGCGGAACCCACAATGCTCTGGCCGTTCAATCAATTCAGGAAACCCCGGCTAGCCCCGCCCGGCACCATCGAGGCCATCTATGGCATGATCGTGACGCAAGCGCGAGAACCCTTGTTTTACCGGGACTTGGCCGTGCCCGATACGGTTAACGGCCGTTTTGATCTCGTTCTGCTGCACTTGTGGCTCGTCCTGCGCCGCCTGAAATCGGCTGGTTCCGGAACGACCCTGTCGCAGGCGCTGTTCGACCACTTCTGCAACGATATGGACGACAATCTGCGCGAAATGGGCGTTGGTGATCTTGCAGTCCCCAAGCGCATGCAGGCCTTTGGCGAGGCCTTCTATGGCCGCACCGCGGCCTATGACATGGCGCTCACAGACGGCAGCGAGGCGCTTGCCCGCGCGATCTGCAAGAACGTCCTCGACGGCGATCGAATCGAAAAGGCGAGGGAGCTTGCAGCCTATACGGAGGCCGCCATGGCGAGGCTCGCGCAACTGGATGATGCCGCGCTGCTCGGCGGCGGCTGGCAGTTTCCCGTCCCTGCACAGGCGAGGCCGCAGTGATCAACCGACAGGACAGACCTGACCCCTGGCGCGCGCCCGTTACCCTCGCGCAGATTCCGGAGCGCGGGCTGCACCGCGAACTCAACGCGGATGAAGCGCAGCGCAAGGCGATGGCCGACATTGCGGGGCTTCGTGAAGTGCTTTCCGCTCACGCTTCGTTCGATGTGGCGCCGAAGAGCGGTGGGCGCTTTCATGTGGCGGGACGTGTGCGCGCGCGGATCGGGCAGACCTGCGTGGTGACGCTCGATCCGATGGAGACCGACATCGACGAACAGATCGATCTGATGTTCGCGCCTCCGGAGCAAATCCCTGCGCTTTCCGATCTTGCCGATGAGGCCACCGCTGACGACGATATAGACCCGCCGGAGCCGATCGAGGGCGGCGTCATCGATCTCGGCCGGCTAGCCACCGATGCGCTGTTTCTCGGCATCGACCCCTATCCGCGCAAGCCGGATGCGGTGTTCGATCACGCGATCACGCCGCCCGATCCGCGGGACCATCCCTTCGCCGCGCTGAGGGCGCTCAAGGCAAAGCCAAAGGTGAAGCGGAAGCCGAAAGGCAAGTAATCCAAGAAGTCTCGTCTCTATCCTTGCATTTCGCTCCAGGGGGCTCTGCAATTCCTTCAGGATGCCTCCATAATATATTGAATTATATAGATAAAGCAGCTATCTACGAATCTGTGTGTGGATCGCGCCATTCGCTAAAGGCGGCGGTCAAGAGGTTGTGTCGGGACGGGGAAACGCTATTGTCGCGGCCCGGCCGGGAGCGCGGCGCTTGGTCGCGCCGCGACGGCCTCCAGCGCGCGGCCCAAGCACGTCAAGACTGCAAGAGATCAGGTTTCCGGGACATTCATGCCGCAAAAGGTTCGAATTGCGCTTGACGCCATGGGGGGCGACGTCGGCGCTTCGGTCGTCATTCCCGGCGCCGCGATTTCATTGAACCGACATCCTGACACCGAATTTCTCTTGTTCGGCGATCGCGCCAAGATCGGTGCTGAGCTTGAAAAGCACCCCGCACTGAAGGCGGCCTCGCGCGTCATCCATACCGACGTTGCGGTGGGCATGGACGACAAGCCAAGCCAGGCACTGCGCCGCGGTCGCAAGACCTCCTCGATGTGGCTGGCCATCGAGGCGGTGAAGAAAGGCGAGGCTGACGTCACCGTCTCGGCCGGCAATACCGGCGCGCTGATGGCGATGGCTCGGTTCTGCCTACGCACGCTGCCCGGCATCGACCGGCCCGCGATTGCCGCGGTCTGGCCCACCGCGCGCGGCGACTCCATCGTGCTCGATCTCGGCGCCACCATTGGCGGCGACGCCCGTCATCTGGTCGCGCTCGCCGTGATGGGCTCTGCGATGGCGAGCGTGCTGTTCGAAAAGGAGCGGCCGACGGTTGGCCTGCTCAATATCGGCGTCGAGGAGATCAAGGGCCATGAGGAGATCCGCGAGGCCGCGGAATTGCTGCGCACGCTGAACCTGCCGCAGCTCGAATATATCGGCTTCGTCGAAGGCGACGGCATCGGCAAAGGGGCGGCCGACGTGATCGTCTCCGAGGGTTTCTCGGGTAATATAGCGCTCAAGGCGGCCGAAGGCACGGCGCGCCAGATCAACGAATTCCTGCGCGCGGCGCTGTCGCGGACCTGGCTCACCCGGATCGGCTATCTGTTTGCCCGCAACGCGTTCCGGGAACTCCGGGACAAGCTCGACCCCAATAAATCCAATGGCGGGGTCTTGCTGGGCCTCAACGGCGTGGTGGTGAAGAGCCACGGTGGAATCAGCGCCGAAGGCTTTGCCTACGCGGTCGATGTTGGCTATGAGACGGTTCGCAACGATCTCCTCACCAAGATCAACCGCATGCTCAATCGTGATGGCGGCGCGCTGGCCAAGGCGCAGACCGCACAGGAGGCTGTTTCGTGACTGCAATACGTTCGGTCGTGCTCGGCTGCGGCTGCTATCTGCCGCAGAAGGTGCTGACCAATGCCGAACTGGCGGCACGAATTGACACTTCCGACGACTGGATCGTGCAGCGCACCGGCATCCGGCAGCGCCATATTGCCGCCGAAGACGAGTTCACCTCGCATCTGGGCATCAACGCCGCGCGTGCGGCACTTGCTGACGCCGGTGTCGACGCGCAATCGATCGACCTGATCGTGGTGGCGACCTCGACGCCGGACAATACCTTTCCGGCAACCGCCGTTGCGGTCCAGAACGGGCTCGGCATCAACCATGGCGCGGCCTTCGACCTGCAGGCGGTCTGCTCCGGCTTTATCTTTGCGCTTGCCACAGCCGACAACTTCCTGAAGAGCGGCGCCTACAAGCGCGCGCTGGTAATCGGCGCGGAGACCTTTTCGCGCATACTCGACTGGGAGGACCGCACCACCTGCGTGCTGTTCGGCGACGGCGCGGGCGCCGTGGTGCTGGAGGCACGGGAGCAGTCCGGCAAGAACACCGACCGTGGCATCCTGACCACGCATCTGCGCTCCGACGGCCGCCATAAATCGAAGCTCTATGTCGATGGCGGTCCCGGTTCGACCAAGACGGTCGGCCACCTCAAGATGGAAGGCCGGGAGGTCTTCAAGCATGCGGTCGGCATGATCACCGACGTCATCGTCGACGCCTTCAAGGCAACGGGAACCACGGCCAGCGACCTCGACTGGTTCATTCCGCACCAGGCCAACAAGCGAATCATCGATGCATCCGCGCACAAGCTGCATATTGCGCCGCAGAAAGTGGTTTTGACGGTGGACATGCACGGGAACACCTCGGCGGCGTCGATTCCGCTGGCGCTTTGCGTTGCTGTGAGGGATGGCCGTGTCAAGAAAGGCGACCTCTTGATGCTCGAAGCCATGGGCGGTGGCTTCACCTGGGGCTCGGCGCTGCTCCGCTGGTAGTGTGGCAAAAAGATTTCAACACAAATTATAATTGTGTTTTCATGCCCTTGCATGATGCTCGCTGTTGACCGTGGTCTGCTAAGCTCCTAATTTCAGGCAACAAATTTGTTCGCCGAGAGTGCGGGGCAGGCGATGAGCATGACCACGGGAACGGGCAAGACAGTCACACGCGTTGATCTCTGCGAAGCGGTCTACCAGAAGGTGGGCTTGTCGCGGACGGAGTCGTCGGCGTTCGTCGAATTGGTTCTGAAAGAGATCACCGATTGCCTTGAGAAGGGCGAGACGGTGAAGCTTTCGTCGTTCGGTTCGTTCATGGTGCGCAAGAAGGGTCAACGTATCGGACGCAATCCGAAGACCGGCACCGAAGTACCGATTTCGCCTCGCCGTGTCATGGTGTTCAAGCCCTCGGCGATCCTGAAGCAGCGTATCAACGGGCACGCGCCCACCAACGGCGACGCCAAGGACGACTAACGCTCAACGTAGCGAGCGGAAAGGAGCGGGCATTTGGAGAAGGCGCCGGATGCGTTCCGAACCATTAGTGAAGTCGCGGACGAACTCGACATTCCCCAGCATGTGCTGAGGTTCTGGGAAACCCGCTTCGCGCAGATCAAGCCGATGAAGCGCAGCGGCGGCCGCCGCTACTATCGCCCCGA
>DASWVJ010000207.1:0-6174 GCA_036406295.1 Bradyrhizobium sp. | reverse complement strand
CCCGGAATGATGAAATCCGATCCGGAGCAACCAAGTGACCGACGCCCTAGCCACGACCTACGAACCGCCGAAAGTCTGGACCTGGAACAAGGAGAGCGGAGGGCGCTTTGCCGCCATCAACCGCCCGATCGCAGGCCCTACGCATGAGAAGGAACTGCCGGTCGGCCGCCATCCGCTGCAGCTTTATTCCCTGGCGACGCCGAATGGCGTCAAGGCCACGGTGATGCTGGAAGAACTGCTGGAACTCGGCCACAAGGGCGCTGAATACGACGCCTGGCTGATCAAGCTCGACGGCGCCCAGTTCGGCAGCGGGTTTGTCGAGGTCAACCCGAACTCGAAAATTCCCGCGCTGATGGATCGCAGCGGCAAGGAGCCGGTTCGCGTCTTCGAGTCCGCCTCCATCCTGGTCTATCTCGCCGAGAAATTCGGCGCCTTGCTGCCGACCGACACCCGAACACGCGCCGAATGTTTCTCCTGGCTGTTCTGGCAGATGGGCAGCGCGCCCTATCTCGGCGGCGGCTTCGGTCATTTCTACGCCTATGCGCCGAGCAAGATCGAATACGCCATCGACCGCTATGCCATGGAAGTAAAGCGCCAGCTCGACGTCCTCGACCGCCGGCTTGCCGAGGTCGAATATCTCTCCGGCGGCGACTATTCCATCGCCGATATCGCGGTGTGGCCATGGTACGGCGCGCTTGCCAAGGGCCTGCTCTACGGCGCCGGCGAATTTCTCTCGGTGCAGGATTACAGGAACGTGCAGCGCTGGACCGAGGCGATCGCTAGGCGTCCGGCGGTGCAGCGCGGCCGGATGGTCAACCGCACCTGGGGCGATCCGGCGAGCCAGCTCCATGAGCGCCACGACGCCAGCGATTTCCAGACCAAGACGCAGGACAAGATCGGCGAGCCTGTGTAGGCGTGATGATTCACCTCTCCCCGCGAGCGGGGAGAAGGAGAAACAAGCAGGGGGCCACCATGGGCTTTTTCGAGAAGGGCGCCGTTCGCATCCATTATGAAGAAGCCAGCTCCGGCTTCCCGCTGCTGCTGATCGCGGGCGGCGGACTAAACTCATGCATCGAGGGCATCACCGGCTCGTACCCGCCCTTCAACGCCATGAAGGAATATTCGAGCGAGTACCGCTGCGTCGCCTACGACCTGCGCAACGCCAATCCGGGCCAATCCTCGGGACCCCTCGAGATCGATCGCCCCTGGGATTCCCACACCGATGACCAGCTCGCGCTGATGGATCATCTCGGCTGCCAAAAATTCATGGTGCTCGGTTTCTGCATCGGTGGCCCCCTGATCTGGAACCTGCTGAAGCGCGCCGGCGATCGCGTCGCCGCCGCAGTGCTGGCGATGCCGAGCGGCTCGCGGCCGGAGATGCGCGATCTCTTCTACGACAACAACATGAAGGGCTGGGCGCCGGAACTGGTCAAGCGCCGGCCCGACCTCACGATGGAGAGGTGCGAAAAATTCCTGACGAGGATGTACCGCACCAGTCCCGATTTCGTGTTCACGGTGACGCGCGATTTCGTGAAGAGCTGCCAGACGCCGGTGCTGATCCTGCCCGACGACATTCCGGCACATCCCTATGCCGTCGCGATGGAAGCGGCGATGCTCGCGCCGAACGCGGAAGTCAGCATGTTCCCGTGGAAAGAGCCGAAGGAGCGGGTGCCGCTGGCCGTGCGCCAGATCCGGTCGTTCCTGCGCGCACACCGGCCCGCCTGAGCGACGGGTAACTCAACCGTCACTGCGAGCCAACGGATCGCGCGAACGCGCGCCCGATGACAGGCTCCGCGAAGCGATCCATCTTTCGTGCGCGGCACTGTGGGTTGCTTCATCGCTTCCGCTCCCCGCAATGATGGAGTCTACTTCGCCACCGGCCCCTGCGCCGGTGGAAAGACCACCCGGTCATCGGTCCGGCAATAGCGGTCCGCGAACATGCGGCCGATCGGGTGATAGCGCTCCATGTGCACGCGCATGGCCTCGCGGTCCCACAGCTCGTCGCGGATATAGAAGTTGATGCCTTCGCCCATGACGAGGATACGGTCGCCGTTGACGTCGATGGTCTTCCACGTCTTGCACTCCATCGCCCACGGCGTGTCGGCGAGTCGCGGTACGGACACCTTGGAGGAGGGCGAAAGCCTCAAGCCGAGATAGGAAGGCTCGCCGATCTCGGGCGGGAAGTCGCCCGAGGACTCGTGCATCGCCTGCGCCAGCGTTTCGTCGGCGATGTTGACGACGAACTCGCCGGTGCGCTGTATGTTGACCAGCGTGTCCTTGGTACGCCCGTCCGGCCGGTTGTTGGCCGCGAACATGCACAGCGGCGGGCTCTCGCAGAACGCGTTGAAGAAGCTGAAGGGCGCGGCGTTCACCACGCCCGAGGGTCCCAGCGTCGTCACCCAGGCGATCGGCCGCGGCAGCACGAACGACGTCAGCACCTTGTATCGCTCGCGCTGGGTAAGGTCGGAGGGCGCGTATTCCATGACAACCTCAGAACGCCGTGTAGCCGCCGTCGATCACAAAGCAATCCGCCGTGTGATAGGACGATGCCTTGCTCATGATGTAGACGGCGATGCCGCCGAAATCGGAGGGCTCGCCAAAGCGGCGCACGGGAATGCGCGGCATCACGTTGGCAACGAATTTTTCGTTGGCCATGATGCCGGCGGTCATGTCGCTCTTGATCCAGCCGGGCAGGATGGCATTGGACGTGACGCCGTAGCGCGCAAGCTCGACCGCGAGCGCACGGCACAGTGCGTTCAGCGCGGCCTTGGTGCCGGCATAGTGCTCGTTGCGCGCCGTGCCGAACAGCGAGGCGAGGCTGGAGGTCGCAACCAGCCGGCCGAACTTGTCGCCGGCTTCCGCACGCTCGGTCATGTGGCGCGCGGCGACCTGGAAGACGTGGAACACGCCGTCGAGGTTGGTGGCGAACATCCGCCGCCACTCCTCTTCGGTGCGGTCGATGAAAGCACGCCGTCCGCCGCCGCCGATGCCGGCGTTGGCAAAGCAGCCGTCGACCCGGCCGAAGGTGTCGAGCGTCGCCTTCATCGCGTCCTTCACGGACGCGGCATCTGTGACGTCGCAGACGAGGGTATGAACCTTGCCGGGACCGGCCTTCATGGTCGCAGCCGCCGCCTTGTTCTTCTCGGCATTGCGGCCCCAGATCGATACGTTGCAGCCACTAGACGCAAGTGCCTGCGCGATGCCGAGCCCGATACCGCCATTGCCGCCGGTGATAACGGCCACGCGGCCGGTGAGGTCGAAGATGCTCATAGCGTTTCCTTTGGTGTTTTCATTTCGCCGGGCGCTTCTCTTGGTTTCAGCATGATATGCGCGCAAGCGCTACGCGTTTGTCGCAGGGAAAACCGGTGTCCCCTTTTCCGGATCATGCTGCTAGATGTGCGTCCGGCGCAGGGTCATGTTCTGGTCTCACCATGGACAAGCCTGCCTCAAAAATCAAATATGGGTCTCGACATCTCAATCAGGCCCGCCACGCGGAAAATGCGTGGGAATCAGCTCACGAGGAAACAATGCAGTTCAAGCACGTCACGCTCGATTTCGACGGACCGGTCGCGGTCCTCAGGCTTGACCATCAGGAGGTCATGAACGCGGTCTCGATGGACATGCTGGGAGGACTGGCCGAGGCGCTCGATGCCATCGAGGAGAAGAAGGCGGACGTGCGCTGCGTGGTGCTGACCGGCACCGGCCGCGCATTCTGCACCGGCGCCAACCTGCAGGGCCGCAACCAGCAGAAGCCGGGCAGGAGCAATGCCGGCGCGTCGCTGGAGGTCGGTTTCCATCCGTTCCTGCGCCGTATCCGCCGCCTGCATTGCCCGCTCGTGACCGCCGTGAATGGGCCGGCTGCGGGCGCCGGCATGAGCTTCGCGCTGTTGGGTGACATGATCCTGTGCGCGCGCTCGGCCTATTTCCTGCAAGCCTTCCGCCGCATCGGTCTTGTGCCGGATTGCGGCTCGACCTGGCTGCTGCCGCGGCTGGTCGGAAAAGCGCGCGCGGTCGAGCTGTCGCTGATGGGCGAGCGGCTGCCGGCGGAAAAGGCGCTGGAATGGGGCCTCGTCAACCGCGTCTATGACGATGCCGCCTTGATGGATGAAGCGATGAAGCTCGCGCATGAACTTGCGAGCGGCCCGACGATCGCGCTGTCGCTGATCCGAAAGCTCTATTGGGACAGCCCCGAGAACTCGTTCGAGGACCAGCTCAACCTCGAATATGAATCGCAGCGCATCGCAGGCAGTGCGGAGGACTTTCGCGAAGGCGTCACCGCCTTCCTCGAGAAGCGCCCGGCAAAGTTCAAGGGAAAATGATCGAGACCGACCTCGGGCGCTGCGTCACCTCGTTCTATCCGGGAGCGACCGGCGTCACCGGCGCCGCAAAGCTTTCCGGCGGCGCCAGCCAGGAGACCTGGATGTTCGACATCGCGCATCCCGCCGGCAATGTCGGCGCGATCCTGCGCCGCGCGCCGCCCGGCTATGGCGCGTCTTCCACGCGCCCCGGCCTCGATGCCGAAGCCGCCTTGATGCAGCTCGCCCATGACGCCGGCCTGCCGTCGCCGCGCGTGCTGCATGTGCTGAGGCCCGAAGAGGGGCTTGGCCGCGGCTTCATCATGATCCGCGTCGAGGGCGAAACCATCGCGCGGAAAATCCTGCGCGACGAGGAGTTCGCCGCGGCAAGACCGCTGCTCGCGCGACAGGTTGGCAGGATTGCCGCCGGCATTCATGGCCTGCCCGAGGCGAAGCTGCCGAAGCTGCGCAGCACGACCTCGACACAGGAGATCGCCGGCCTCGGGCGCGAGTACCGCAGCGCGGGCTGGCCGCGCCCGGTATTCGAACTCGCGCTACGCTGGCTCGCCGATCATGATCCGGGCGCCTCGCGCGAGGTCACGCTGGTGCATGGCGATTTCCGCCACGGCAATCTCATCATCGGCCCCGACGGCGTGCGCGCGGTGCTGGACTGGGAGCTCGCGCATTTCGGTGACCCCATGGAGGATTTGGGGTGGATATGCGTCAACTCCTGGCGCTTCGGCGAGATCGACAAGCCCGTCGGCGGTTTTGGCACGCGCGAGGAACTGTTTGCCGGCTACGAAGAGGCGGGCCGCGCGGTCGATCCCGCGCGCGTCATGTTCTGGGAAGTCATGGGTACGCTGCGCTGGGGCATCATGTGCGGCCGCATGATGCAGCGCTTCCGTACCGCCCCCGATCATCCGATGGAGCAGGCCATGATCGGCCGGCGTTCCTCGGAAACCGAGATCGATTTGCTTCGGCTTCTTGCGCCGAGAGGAGGGTGAAATGCAGGACGAACCGACACCCACCGAACTGATCAAGGCGGTTGCGGATTTCCTCCGCACCGAGATTGTGCCCGCCATCAAGGGCCACAACGCCTTCAAGCTCCGCGTCGGCATCAACGCGCTCGATCTCGTCACGCGGCAGATCGCGCTGGAAGGCCCAGCCGATGCAGCGGAGGCCGCGCGGCTGAAGCAGGTGCTCGGCACCGACGGCTCGCTGATGGAGCTCAATCGCGCGCTGGCGGAGAAGATCGCCAATGGCGAGGTCGATCTCGACACGCCCGGGCTGAAGGCGCACCTGTGGCAGACCACGATGGACAAGCTCGCCGTCGATCAGCCGAACTACGCATCGTACAAGCGGGAATTGGGCAATAAGACGTAACTCTCTCACGGCGTCATTCCGGGGCACGCGAAGCGTGAACCCGGAATCTCGAGATTCCGGGTTCGCCTCTTCGAGGCGCCCCGGAATGACCGCGCCAGATGCGCGGTCATCGCCCGAGCCACTTCGGCGGCCGCTTCTCGGCGAACGCTTTTGGTCCCTCGATGCAATCCTGCGAGGCCGCCATGGCCTTCACTGCCGGATAGTCGCGCTGCTCGGTGATGGCCTGCTCCAGCGATACCGCGAGCCCGTTCTGGATCGCCTGCTTCGAGGCGCGGATCGACATCGGCGAGTTCTTGGCGATGGTCTCCGCCCAGCGCTCGGCCGCCGCCAGCGCTTCGCCTGATGGCACCACCTCGTTGACGAAGCCAAGGTCCAGTCCCTCCTTGGCGCTGACATGGCGCGCGGTGAGGATCATGCCCATGGCGCGCTTCAGCCCGATCTGGCGCGGCAGCCGCTGCAGGCCGCCGGCGAGCGCGGCAAGGCCGACGCGCGGCTC
>DASWVJ010000206.1:0-31595 GCA_036406295.1 Bradyrhizobium sp. | reverse complement strand
CGGCCATCGATTGCACCGGAGAAGCTGCTTCGGGCGATGTTGCTGCAGACGTTTTACGGCATCCGTTCCGAGCGCCAACTGATGGAGCGATTGGAGTTCGACCCTCTGTTCCGCTGGTTTGTCGGTCTTGGCGTGGATGATCCGGTGTGGGACCATTCGACCTTCTCCAAGAACCGTGACCGGCTGCTGGAGGGTGAGATAGCTGCGAAGTTCCTGGCAGCAGTTCTGGCTCAGCCGAAAGTGAAGCGGCTGTTGTCGAACGATCACTTCTCGGTGGACGGCACGCTGATCGAGGCATGGGCTTCGATCAAGAGCTTCCGTAGGAAGGACGGCAGCGACGACGATCGCCCGGGACCTGGCCGCAACTCGGAGCGTAGCTTCCATAAGGAGAAGCGCTCAAACGAAACGCACAAGAGCACGACCGACCCGCAAGCAAAGCTCTACAAGAAGGGCGACGGGCAGCCGGCCAAGCTTTGTTATATGGGGCATGCCCTGATGGAGAACTGCCATGGTCTGGCGGTCGGCGGTGGCATCAGTCAGGCAACCGGCACTGCCGAGCGGGATAAGGCTCTCGAACTGATCGATGATTATCGAGGCAACAGCGAGCGCCGCATCACCCTGGGCGCTGACAAAGCCTATGACGTCACGCCGTTCGTTCACGAACTGAGAGGCCGATCGGTCACGCCGCACATCGCGATCGACGGGCACCTCAGCAAGACCGGCAAGCGGCGCAAGACAGCGGTCGACGGGCGCACGACACGTCATGCCGGCTATGACATCAGCCAGCGCTGCCGCAAGCGGATCGAAGAGGTATTTGGCTGGATCAAAAGCTCTGCCGGTCTGGCCAAGATAAAGCTGCGAGGCCGCGAGCGGGTGGACGCCTCCTTCACTCTGGCCTTGGCGGCCTACAATCTGGTCCGGCTGCCCAAGCTTCTGGTGGCGCCGGCATGAGCGTCGGGGGCCGATGGCGCGTCGTCGAGACGCCGGGCTATGACATGGCCGTGTCGGGCGCCTACATCCTGTTCGATGAGGTTGGCGGCGAGTTCGCCTTCGATTGCCTCACAGGCTCCATCCATGGTTGCTGCGACGGCGATGCGGTTCAGTTCACCTGGGAGGGAAGCGACGAAATGGAGCCAGCCAGCGGTAATGGCTGGGCCGAACTACAGGATGACGGCTCGCTCGAAGGCGAAATCTGCCTTACCACCGGCGACGACATCCCATTCATCGCACGTCGTTCAAAGACTTCTTCAACAGCCTGCTAGCCGGCGCGAACCCGGATGCGGCAGGTCCCGTATCTGGTACATCGAGCGGGCAGGAGCAATTCGGGACCACGATGAACACCTCCGGCGGAACCGACGTTTTCTACGGACGCATTCCGGTCTTTCGGGGCTTCTCCAGGCTGATGGACCCGAAGCTTTATGCGCCGTTGCCTGATGACTGGACCATCGGCGTCGCCGATATCGTCGGATCGACCAAGGCGATCGCCGCGCAGCGCTACAAGGCGGTCAACATGGCCGGCGCCGCCGTGATTGCCGCGGTCACCAATGCGCTGCAGGGACGGGAATTCCCATTCGTGTTCGGCGGCGATGGCGCAAGCTTTGCGGTGGCGCCCGGCGATCTCGATTTCGCGCGTGAGGCACTGGCGGCAACCGCCACCTGGGTGAAGGCAGACCTTGATCTTTCGATGCGGGTCGCGCTGGTGCCGGTATCTGCCGTGCGCGCGCAAGGCCTCGACGTCCGCGTTGCGCGGTTCGGTCCGTCGACGAACCTCTCTTATGCGATGTTCTCCGGCGGCGGACTCGGCTGGGCCGATGCGGCGATGAAGCGCGGCGGGTTTTCGGTGGCCTTGGCGCCGCCGGGAACACAGCCCGACCTTTCCGGCCTGTCGTGCCGGTTCGAGGAAATTCCCTCATCCCGCGGCGTCATGTTGTCGGTGCTGGTGCTGCCGGCGAAGGGTGCGGACCCGGCGGCCTTCCGCAAGGCGATCGAAGACATCCTCGGTCTGGTCGAGCGCAGCCCCGATGCAGGCCGCCCCGTGCCGGCAGACGGTCCGCCGTTGCGCTGGCCGCCGCAGGGTTTGGAATACGAAGCGCGCGCCGCGCGCGGCGGGTCACTGGCAAAGCGGCGCACAATCGTGCTCTCCGTCACCTTGTGGGCCTATTTGGTGATGCGCTTCGGCATCAAGGTCGGCAATTTCGTGCCGAAGAACTATGTGCGGCAGGTGGTGGAGAACTCAGACTACCGCAAGTATGACGACGGATTGAAGATGATCCTCGACTGCACGGAAGGGCTGGAGAACGAGCTGACGCAGCGCCTGAAGACTGCCGCCTCGGCCGGCATACTGCACTACGGCCTGCACCGGCAGGACGCCGCCATGATGACCTGCTTCGTCCCGTCAGTGATGCGCAGCGACCACGTCCATTTCATCGACGGCGCACGCGGCGGCTATGCGACGGCCGCGACCGCCTTGAAGGCGAGTGCGGCATAGCGTTTCAAGCGAAGCGACACCGGTTCAAGACAAGAAAGTCCCTCAACGCCCGGCGCGGGTCCAGATCTCGCCGCCGCAGATCACGCCCACGCAGCCCTCGACATGCAGCGCGTCGCCGCCTGCGAAGGTGATATGGCTGACATAGGTGCCGCCATCATCGGCATTGTAGATCTGGCCCGACCATTTGCCCGATGCCGACGGGCGCATGCCGATGAACAGCGGTAACCCGTTCACCGGCCGGGTCCGCAGCGCGGGATTAGGGTTCTTGTCGTCGACCTGCGGCCGGCCGGTGGCGCGATCGATCGGCTCCTTCAGCCACACGATGACGCCGCAAATGCCGCCACTGCATTTGGTGACCTTGACGCGCGCGTCGCCCTTCTCGGTCAGCCAGACGCCGATCGGCTCGGCGCTCTGCGCCGAAGCCGGCGCTGCGCTCAACACGGTTGCGATGATAGCAACAATGAAACCGAATCTGGCCATCAAAGCCCCTCCTGAAAGCGGGGCCTGAATAGCAACAATGGCGGATTCTGCAATGCCGGCAGCGATCACGCGTGTGCGGCCTATTTGCTCCAGTGGGTGAAGCGGATCGACAGCGCCGTGCTGAGCCCGAATACAACCATCGCGGTGCCGACCAGGGCAAACAGTGTCGATGCCGGCGCGCCTGAAGTGGCGAGCCACCAGCCGCCGACGGCGACCAGCACGAGGCGGATGGTCCCGGCCAGCACGGGGCCGCCAACCTTGGCGGCGCCTTGCGAGGAGAAGTAGAGGCAGACGCCTGCGCCGAAAAAGCCGAAGCCGGGCCCGGCCCAGTGGAAATAGGAATGGGCGGCTTCCGTGACGCCGGGGTCGCTGGTGAACAGCGACACCCAGAGGCCAGGATTGATCGCGACGATCACGCCGATCAGGCCGACGACGACACCTGCCGTGGCCGCCGCGATCCATGCCACGCGACGCGCACGGGCGACGAGGCCGGCGCCCATCGCCATGCCGACCATCGGGATCGAGGCGGTGCCGACGGCGAACGCAATCGGGATCAGCAGGAACTCGAGCCGCGAGCCAATGCCATAGCCGGCCAGCATTACCGTGCCGAAGCCTGCGAGGATCTTCGTGAAGATCACGATGGCCAGCACGGTCTGCAGCGGCGACAGGCATGACACGGCGCCGACTTTAAGGATGTCGAAGAACATGTCGGGCTGGAATACGAAGCTCCTGAAATTGAGCTTCAGGCGGCTGCGGCCGCTGACAAGATACCAGGCGAGGAACAGCGCGCCCGATGTGAAGGCCGCAAGCTGCCCCGCGGCAACGCCGCGCATGCCCAATTTTGGCAGACCGAACAGGCCAAGCCCGAGCCCCCCGCCGATCGTGACCTGGATGATGGCAACTCCGATCAGCACCAGCGATGGCACGCGCATGTCGCCGGTGCCGCGCACGACGGAGGCCAGCGTGTTGACCAGCCAGATGGATACCGCGCCCGCGAACAGCACCTGCGAATAATGCATCGCCTGTTCGAGCACTTCGCCGCTGCCGCCGAGCAGCGAATAAAAGGTTCTTCCAAGCACGAGCATCATCGCGGTGAAGAACAGGCCGCCGCCGGTGCCGATGATCGCCGCATGCAGCGCGAGGTTGGCGGCGCGCTCGCGCTTGCCGCCGCCGAGCGCGCGGCTCACCGCGGACGAGACACCGCCACCCATCGCGCCGGCTGACATCATCTGCGTCAGCATGACGAAGGGAAATACCAGCGCGATGCCTGCCAAAGGCTCGACCCCGAGCCGGCCGATATAGGAGGTCTCGGCCACCGCAACCAGCGCCGTGCCGAACATCGCGATTGCATTGGGCAATGCGAGCTTCGAAAGCGTCGGCAGGATCGGGGAAGTCAGCAGGCTATTGATCGCCGTCGCCGGCGGACGCGCGTCAGCGGAAGCTTCCATCGTCATGCGTCACCCTGCCCTGGCCGCCAAAGGCGATATGCCAATAGATTATGGTCGACATATTAAGAGCGGTGGCCTTGTTCAAGCCACCCCCGGCGGCGCAGGGGTCACCATGGCAGGCCGCATAGGTCGATGGCGCCCTGGCGCGGGGCGCGGACGATGTCGAACACGAACGGCGTCATCGCGTCGAAGCGGACCCGTCCCTCGGGCTGCTCGCAAAAAATCTCGCCGGTGAAGCGATGCCAGCCGCGGGCTTCATAGAAGGCATGATTGTGCGGCTCGCAGAACAGGATCGCGAACTTCACCGCCTCGTTGGAGCGCATGGTCTGCACGGCGGCATCGAGCGCAAGACTGGCATAGCCGCGGCGCCTGCAATCGTCGCGCGTCGACACGCCGCCGATGCCGCCGGCATGCACCTTGTGGCCGTTCCAGATCACGGTGCGGAAATAGATGCCGACGTGGCAGGCAAGCCCGTCGCCGCCGGGCGCGTCAATCAACACGCGCAAGTCGGCGTGAGCCCATTTGACGTGACCCCAGGGCAGCTTTTCGACCAAATGCTGCGGCCAGACCGCCTCCAGCAGCGGCTTGGCCTGCGGCCAGGAAGCGTCCCCGTTCAGGACGTCGATCTCGATGCTCATTTCAGTTCTGCCTCGTCGTCAAAATTGGGTGTGTCGAACCGCGGTGGAACCTTCTATAAGGGGTTCCGTTACCCGTAGTACCCCACCATTTGCGGATATCACCCCATGACCTTCACGCTGCCCAACCTGCCTTACGCCCATGACGCCCTTGCGCCCTATATGTCCAAGGAGACGCTGGAGTATCACCACGACAAGCATCATCAGGCCTATGTCACCAACGGCAACAACGCAATCAAGGGGACCGAATTCGAGGGCAAATCCCTCGAGGAGATCGTGAAGGGGTCGTTCGGCAAGAACGCGGCCGTGTTCAACAATGCCGGCCAGCACTACAACCATCTGCATTTCTGGAACTGGATGAAGCCGAATGGCGGCGGCACCAAGCTGCCCGGCCGTCTTGAGAAGAAGATCAACGAAGACCTCGGCGGCTTCGACAAGTTCAAGACCGATTTCATCGCCGCCGGCGTCGGCCAGTTCGGCTCGGGCTGGTGCTGGCTCGCAGTCAAGGGCGGCAAGCTCGAAATCGCCAAGACACCGAATGGCGAGAGCCCGCTGGTCCATGGCGCGACCCCCATCCTCGGCTGCGACGTCTGGGAGCACTCCTACTACATCGACTATCGCAACCGCCGTCCGGACTATCTGAAGGCCTTCGTCGAGAATCTCGTGAACTGGGATTACGTCGATCAGCTGTTCTCCAAGACTTGATTTTCACTGACGTCATTGCGAGGAGCGACAGCGACGATCTTCTCCGCTTGCTGAGCAAGCTCCGCAGGGCTCCGCCGAAGCGCTTCGGCGCGAAGTAGAAGCAATCCATGGTGCCCCGAGTGGACAGATGGATTGCTTCGCTGAGCCTGTCATCCGGCGGCACTCGCGCCGACCGGGTGGGTCGCAATGACGTCCGGACGTCGCTCCGTTACGACCTAAGGGCAGGGCAGTGAGCTACATCCTGGTTTTCGTCGGCGGCGGATTGGGCGCAACGTTGCGTCATCTCATCAACGTTTCCTGCGCCCGCTGCATCGGCACCGCGTTTCCCTACGGCACCTTCATCATCAACATCACGGGCTCGACCGTGATGGGCCTGATCGCGGGCTATTTCGCCTTCAGGGGCGATGCCTCGCAGCCGTGGCGGCTGTTCCTGATGACGGGGATCCTCGGCGGCTACACCACCTTCTCGGCCTATTCGCTCGATGCGGCATTGCTCTATGAGCGCGGTCAGCTGGGGCTGGCGGCCTTCTATGTGATCGGCTCGGTGGTTTTTTCCATCGCCGGCCTGTTTGCCGGGCTCGCGCTGATCCGCCACATGACCTGAGCGGCCAGCTTGCGCCGATCCGCATGGGCATCCCCGGCGATGCGCATGGGTCGTCCCCTCGTTCCGTTTGCCTCGCTGCGCCGCGCGGACTAAGCAGGGCGGTATTTTTCACCGCCCGACCCGATCCATTTGGCAGACTTCCCCAAAGACCCGGCCGACGATTCCAGCGAGGCTGAAGCGTCGCGCAAGAAACGCAAGCCGATCGGCTGGTCGGTGATCTTCATTGCCGTGCTGGTCGCGATCAGCGTCGTGCTGGTCTGGCGGCGCGACGGCGCTCATGGCGTGCTGGAAATTCTCACCAGCGATCTCGAACTGTTCGGGGGCATCCTGCCGCGCGTGCTGGCCGGTTGTCTGTTAGGAGCCTTCATCGCCGAGATCCTGCCGCATGAAAAGATATCGCGATCGCTCGGGCCGGAATCGGGTCTCAAGGGTCTTCTGATCGGGACGGCATTCGGCGCGATCCTGCCTGGCGGCCCGTTCACGGCCTATCCGGTCGCTGCAGCATTGCTCACGGTCGGCGCCGATTTCGGCGCGACGATTGCGATGGTGGTGAGCTGGACGCTGATCGGCTATGGCCGCGCAATTGCCTGGGAATTGCCGATCCTGGGCACCGACTTCACCATTTGGCGCATCGCGCTGTCGGTGCCGATCCCGATCCTCGCCGGCGCGCTCGGGCGCATCGTCTATGTCCGCCTCTATCCGAAGGGTGAGGTGGAATGAACGCCGCGCTCTTCATCGATATCACGCTGTGGGGCTCGGTCGTCGCTCTCGGCTTGATGGTCTGGCAGCGCGGGCGCGTGGTGGCGCTGGCTTCCGCGCGCGAAGGCGCGATGGACTTCATCAACATCGTGCCGCGGATCGCGCTTGGCGTGATCGGCTCGGGCTACATCGCTGCGATCATCCCGCCCGAGGTGATCACCGGCTGGCTCGGGCCCGACAGTGGCTGGACGGGGGTACTGGCCGCCACCATTGCGGGGGCTGCGACGCCCGGCGGGCCGGTGATCGGCTTTTCGATCGGTGCAGTGGCGCTGAAGGTCGGCGGCGGGACGCCGCAGGTGATCGCCTATGTGATTTCATGGGCGCTGTTCGCCTTCCAGCGGCTGATTCTGTGGGAAATCCCTTTCATGCCGGCCAAATTCGTCTGGTTTCGTGCGGCGGTGTCGCTGCCGTTTCCCTTCCTGGCGGCGGCGCTGTCCATGGCCATCGGCAAGCCTTGAGCCGTCGGGTAGACTTAAGTAATGTTATAATATAACATTTTCCCATGGCGCACACCCATTCCCACGGCCAAGGTCACCACCACGACCACCATCACGGCCACGTCCACCACAGCCACGACCCGGCGACGCCCCATCCGGCGCAGGCGGCGCCGTGGTCGATCCTGCGCATGACGGTGGCGGCGCGGGTCACTGCTGCGGTGGCGGTCAGCGCCGGGCTGTGGGGCATCGTTTGGCTGGCGATGAGGTGAGCATGATAGCCCAGATCACCCTTCGCGACGTCACGCTCGGCTACGAACGGCATCCTGCCGTGCATCATCTTTCCGGTGAGGTTGCCGCCGGCGCGCTGTTGGCCGTGGTCGGCCCCAACGGCGCCGGCAAGTCGACGCTGTTCCGCGGGCTCGCCGGCATCCTGAAGCCGCTGTCCGGCGTCATCGATCTCGGCGGGCTCGATATCCGCGACATCGCCTATCTGCCGCAGAGCGTCGACATCGACCGCAGCTTTCCGATCTCGGTGTTCGATTTCGTCGGCACCGGGCTGTGGCGTGTGACCGGCTTTTTCGGCGGGATGGGCAGGCGTGAGCGCGACCGCATCACCCAGGCGCTCGCCGCCGTCGGGCTCAACGGCTTCGAGAACCGCAACATCGGCACGCTTTCCGGTGGGCAGATGCAGCGCATGCTGTTTGCCCGCGTGCTGCTGCAGGACGCCCGCTTGATCGTGCTGGACGAGCCCTTCAACGCGATCGACGCGAAAACCGCTGCCGATCTGCTCGAGCTGGTGAAGCGCTGGCACGACGAGGGCCGCACGGTGCTGGCGGCGCTGCACGATATGGATCTGGTCCGGGAAAATTTTCCGGAAACGCTGCTGTTGGCGCGCGGCCCGGTCGCCTGGGGCCCGACCGCGCAGGTGCTGACATCGGACAACCTCGCAGAGGCCCGCCGCATGTGCGAGGCCTTCGACGATGCCGCTGCGGCCTGCGCCGTGGACGCAAGGCCCTCGCAAGCTGCCTGACATGATCGCCGACGCTCTGATTACACCCTTCGTCGATTTCGAGTTCATGCGCCGCGCGCTCGCCGCCGTGATCGCGCTGTCGCTGGGCGCAGCTCCCATCGGCGTGTTCCTGATGCTGCGGCGGATGAGCCTCGTCGGTGATGCCATGGCGCACGCCATCCTGCCGGGCGCGGCGATCGGCTTTCTCGTATCGGGGCTCAATCTCTTTGCCATGACGACCGGTGGCCTGATCGCGGGGTTTGCGGTCGCCATTCTCGCCGGCCTCGTCGCGCGCAATACCGAGCTGAAGGAAGACGCATCGCTTGCAACCTTCTACCTCGTGTCGCTGGCGCTCGGCGTTACCATCGTCTCGGTCAAGGGCACCAATATCGACCTGCTGCATGTGCTGTTCGGCAATATCCTGGCGATGGACAACCAGACCCTGTTCGTCATCGCCTTCAACGCCACCGTCACGCTGCTGGTGCTCGCGGTGATCTACCGACCGCTGGTGATCGAATGCGTGGATCCCGTCTTCCTGCGCACGGTGAGCCGCGCAGGTGCACCGGCGCATCTCGCCTTCCTGGCGCTTGTTGTCGTCAACCTCGTCAACGGCTTTCACGCACTCGGCACACTGCTGGGCGTCGGGCTGATGATCCTGCCCGCCGGTACCGCCCGCTTCTGGTCGCGCGATATCACCGTCATGATCTGCATTGCCGTGTTGAGCGCGATCGTGTCGGGCTATGCCGGGCTCGTGCTGTCGTTCCAGAGCGGAATACCCTCCGGCCCCGCGGTGATCCTTGTCGCGGCGGTGTTTTATGTGATCTCGCTGTTGTTCGGTAGTTGTGGCGGGCTGGTACGGCAGGCGTTTCCCGGCCGCCATCTCGAGGCTTGACCATGCGGAGGCTTCGACTAAGGCTGGTCTGCGTCGCGTTCATCGCGAGCATATTGCCCGCATCTGCCGAGCCGCTCAAAGTGGTTGCGAGCTTCTCGATCCTTGCCGACCTCGTGCACAATGTCGGCGGCGCCGGCGTCGATGTCACGAGCCTTGTCGGCCCGGACAGCGACGCGCATGTCTATTCGCCGACGCCGGCGGACGCGAAGAAGATCGCCGACGCCAAGCTGATCGTGGTCAACGGCCTTGGTTTTGAAGGCTGGCTGCCACGGCTTGTCCAAGCTTCGGGCAGTAAGGCGAAGATCGTCACCGCGAGCAGCGGCATCACGCCACTTCGGCTGGGCGCGGATGCCGACCCTCACGCCTGGCAGTCAGTCAACAATGCCAAGATCTATGTCGCCAATATCTCCCTGGCGCTGTCGGCCGCCGATCCAGCCGCCGCCGGACAATTCACGGCGAACACACAGGCATATCTCGCAAAGCTCGATGGGCTCGACCGCGAGGTCCACGAGGCGGTCGCAAAACTCCCGCCCGACCGGCGCAAGGTGATCTCCACCCACAACGCCTTCGGCTATTTCGCAGCATCCTATGGCATCGAATTCATCGCCCCGCTCGGCGTCTCCACGGAATCCGAGCCCAGCGCGCGGGACATTGCGAGAATCATCACCCAGGTCAGGCAGGCGAAAATACCGGCAGTATTTCTGGAAAATGTTACCGACCCCCGCCTGATGCAGCGAATCTCCGCCGAGACGGGGGCGAGGGTCGGCGGAACGCTCTATTCGGACGGTTTGACGGGCGAAAAGGGCGATGCCCCCACTTACATTGAGATGGTCAGGCACAATATAAAGGCCCTGACCCGCGCGCTCGGCGACTAAGGCAGGGGCCACCCCGCCGGCCTGAGCCGCGCAAAATCCCGCTTTTTCGGAGCTGCTATGGTAGAGGCTACTTCCCCAAAAATTCCCGTGACCGTGCTGACGGGCTATCTCGGCGCCGGCAAGACCACGCTCTTGAATCGCATCCTGTCGGAGAACCACGGCAAGAAATACGCCGTCATCGTCAATGAATTCGGCGAGATCGGCATCGATAACGACCTCATCATCGGCGCCGACGAGGAAGTGTTCGAGATGAACAATGGCTGCGTCTGCTGCACCGTGCGCGGCGACCTCGTCCGCATCATGGAAGGCCTGATGAAGCGCAAGGGCAAGTTCGACGCCATCATCGTCGAGACCACGGGTCTTGCCGATCCGGCGCCAGTGGCGCAAACCTTCTTTGTCGACGAGGACGTGCAGAAGAATGCGCGGCTCGATGCCGTCGTCACGGTGGCGGACGCCAAATGGCTCAGCGATCGCCTGAAGGACGCGCCGGAAGCCAAGAACCAGATCGCCTTTGCCGACGTCATCGTGCTCAACAAGACCGATCTCGTTTCCAAGGGCGAGCTCGCCGAAGTCGAGGCCCGCATCCGCGGCATCAATCCTTACGCCAAACTGCACCGCACCGAGCGCTGCAAGGTGGCGCTGACCGATGTGCTGGAACGCGGCGCATTCGATCTCGACCGCATCCTCGAAATCGAGCCGGACTTCCTGGAGGCCGGCGACGATCATGATCATGACCACGACCATCATCACCACGGTCACGACCATCACCACCACGATCACGGCCACAGCCATGGCGGCTTGAAGCACTACCATGACGAGGAAATGCAGTCGCTGGCGCTGCGCACCGACAAGCCGCTCGACCCGACAAAGTTCATGCCGTGGCTGCAGCAGCTCGTGGCCAGCGAAGGCCAGAAGATCCTGCGCTCGAAGGGCATCCTCGCCTTCAGCGACGATGACGACCGCTACGTCTTCCAGGGCGTGCACATGATGCTGGAGGGCGATCACCAGCGGAAATGGAAGGACGGCGAGCGCCGCGAAAGCCGGGTCGTCTTCATCGGCCGCGAATTGCCGGAGCAGACGATCCGCGACGGCTTTGAACGCTGCATCGTCACGTGATGAAAGAGTTCGATCCAGGCGAGTCCGCCTCCATCGTTTCGGTGACCGACCGCGTGCGGCCGCTGCCGCTGGGTGGGGCCGTGTCATCGGTGCATTTTCTCGGCGACAACGCCTGTTTTGTTGGCGCGGAGGAGAAAATCTCCATCGCTACCCCGGCCGGTGAGATTTCGCCGGTTGAAGTGCATTTTGGCGCCATCCTCTGCGCGGCGTCGGATGGCGCGCGCGTCGTCACCGGGGGTGACGACGGCAAGCTGGTCGCGCTGAACGCGAAAGGCGAGGTCTCGGTGCTGGCGACCGACGCCAAGCGGCGCTGGATCGACTGCGTCGCCCTGCACCCGGACGGCGCCTTTGCATGGTCGGCCGGAAAGACTGCCTTCGTGCGCGGCGGCAAGGGCGAGGAAAAATCCTTCGACGCGCCCTCGACCGTCGGCGGGCTCGCCTTCGCCCCGAAGGGGCTGCGCGTTGCGATCGCGCATTACGGCGGCGTGACGCTGTGGTTTCCCAACATGGCCGCCAAGCCGGAATTTCTGGAATGGGCCGGCTCGCATCTCGGCGTCGTCTTCAGTCATGACAACAAGTTTCTGGTCACGGCAATGCATGAGCCGGCGCTGCATGGCTGGCGGCTCGCTGACAACAGGCACATGCGTATGAGCGGCTATCCCGGTCGCGTCCGCTCAATGTCGTGGACCGCGGGCGGCAAGGGACTTGCGACATCGGGCGCCGATACCGTCATTGTCTGGCCCTTTGCCAGCAAGGATGGCCCGATGGGCAAGGAGCCTGCGATGCTGGCGCCGCTGCAGGCTCGCGTGGCCGTGGTCGCCTGCCATCCCAGGCAGGACATCATGGCCGCCGGCTACAGCGACGGCACCGTGCTGATGGTCCGCCTCGAAGACGGCGCGGAAATCCTGGTCCGCCGCAACAAGGGCGCGCCGGTCGCGGCCCTTGCCTGGAACGCCAAAGGCACTTTGCTGGCGTTTGCCGACGAAGAGGGTGACGGCGGGCTGCTGGAATTGTAAGTAATCGCCTTGCAAGTCCGGGGCGAGGCGATGAAGTTTCTCACAACCTTTCAGGCCGCCGATTTTTTCGACACGCTGGTCAGTCTGGCCGTTGCCTTCGTGCTGGCCACGCTGATCGGCGCCGAGCGGCAATATCGCCAGCGCACCGCGGGCCTGCGCACCAATGTGCTGGTGGCCGTGGGCGCCGCCGCCTTCGTCGATCTTGCCATACATCTTACTGGCGCCGACGGCGGCGTGCGTGTGATCGCTTACGTCGTCTCCGGCATCGGCTTTCTCGGGGCCGGCGTCATCATGAAGCAGGGCACCGACGTGCGCGGTCTCAACACCGCCGCGACGCTGTGGGCTTCGGCAGCAGTCGGCTCCTGTGCCGGCGCCGACATGGTCGCGCAGGCCGTGGCGCTGACCCTCTTCGTGCTTGCCGGCAACACGCTGCTGCGGCCGCTGGTCAATGCCATCAACCGCATCCCGCTCGACGAGAAGGCGTCGGAAGCGACCTATTATTTCAAGCTCGCGGTGACGCCGCATGCGCTGACCGCCATGCGCGACCGTCTGGTCGAGCAATTGGAGGCTGCAGCCTATCCCGTTGCCGATATCGACGTCGTCGAGATTGGCGACGGCCAGCTCGAGATCGTGGCCACCCTGGTCCCCACTGCCGTCGATCCCAACGAGCTGAACGCCGTGGTGCTCGACCTGCAGAAGCAGAGCGGCGTGCGTCACGCTACTTGGGAAGTCAACACCACGGATTAGTTCCGCCGTCCGCGGCTATTTGGTGCGGGAACCATGTTCCCGCCGGTCGGTTGATTCCGCGAAGGAATTTGCGGTGATCGACATGCCCGGCAATGAGCAGAAACCAGTTGGCAAAGGTGATTGGCTGATTGCGGCCGCGCTGATCACGGTGGGAGCGGCAATATCGGCTGTTGCGCTGGCCGAAATCAGGGCGAACCAGACGTCGACTGAGCTCGCGCAGGCGACGCAGCAGACGCCATCATCACCGCCGGCTGCGCAGAAGGACGCTCCGGCCGAACCCAAGCCCGGCGGTGCGCGTCCGACCACGCCGGCGCCGGAGCCCGCGCGTCCTGATCCCGATGCGCAGAAGACCGGCGCGCAGCCCAAGCTGCCGCCCGCGCCGGCCGAGAAGACGGCTCCACCAATCAAGGATAGGTAGAGCGGCTTTCGCGCTCAGTTCAGCGATAGCCAGGTGATGTCGCAGCCGCTGTTGCACTGATTGCAATGCGCCGGCATGCGAAAGGTGTTGGCCAGTTCCCACTCCTGGGACTCATTGCTCCACTGCACCGTGGCCTGGGCAACGATGTCATCCGACTGGCAATGCGAGCAGACCGGTGTCGAGCGCGTAGCCGCCCGGTTGATGGTCCGCGCCGGCGCGCCCGGCGTTTCGACCGCATCGAATGGATTGCGCAACAATGCTTCCTTCATTTTCCCCCGCCCGCGAATCGCTCGCCTGCCCCGAGCCGAAGATAGCGGCATACCGGCGCACGCGTCATCTCCGGAATTTTCGGGGATGTGGATGGCGACGCCGAGCGCGAGCCGCGCGGGAGGATTTGCCGCTTGATCGTGATGGCCGGGACAAGCCCGGCCATCACGAGAGGGGCAGCCTCAGCGCACCAGAACGTTGCGGAACTGCCAGGGGTCGCTGGTGTCGATGTCCTCCGGGAACAGGCCGGGACGATCGGTCAGCGGCGTCCAGTCGGTATAGTATCCCTTCACCGGGCCGAGATACGGCATCTGGATTTCCAGCAGACGATCGAAATCCATCTCGTCCGCTTCGACAATGCCTTCGTTGGGGTTTTCCAGCGCCCACACCATGCCGCCGAGCACGGCGGAGGTCACTTGCAGGCCGGTGGCGTTCTGATAGGGCGCTAGTTTGCGGGTCTCTTCGATGGAAAGCTGCGAGCCGTACCAGTAGGCATTGTTGTCATGGCCGAACAGCAGCACGCCGAGTTCGTCGATGCCATCGACGATTTCGTTCTCATCGAGGATGTGGTGCTTTTCCTGCATCTTTGCCGCGCGGCCGAACATTTCATGCAGCGACAGCACGGCATCGTCAGCCGGATGATAGGCATAGTGGCAGGTCGGCCGATAGATCGCCGTGCCCGATGCATCGCGCACCGTGAAGTAATCGGAGATCGAGATCGACTCGTTGTGGGTGACGAGGAAGCCATATTGTGCACCACGGGTCGGGCACCAGGTGCGCACGCGCGTGTTAGCGCCGGGCTGCATCAGATAGATGGCGGCGCCGCAGCCAGCTTCGTGGGTATGCGCATTCTCGGGCATCCATTTTTCATGGGTGCCCCAACCGAGTTCGGACGGCTGCACGCCTTCTGACAGGAAACCTTCCACCGACCAGGTGTTGACGAAGACATCAGGCTCTTTCGGCTTCTTGGAGCGCTGGGTGTCGCGTTCGGCAATGTGGATGCCCTTGACGCCGGCCTGCCGCATCAGGTCCGCCCATTCGGCTTTAGTCTTCGGCTTGGGGGCATTGAGCTTCAGATCAGCGGCGACATTGAGCAGCGCCTGCTTGACGAAAAACGAGACCATGCCGGGATTGGCGCCACAGCAGGAGACGGCCGTCGTCGAGCCGGCGGGGCGCGCTTTCTTGGCGGCCAGCGTCACTTCGCGGAGGGCGTAGTTGGAGCGCGCTTCCGGGCCCTTCGAGGAATCGAAATAGAAGCCGAGCCAGGGCTCGTTGACGGTGTCGATATAAAGAGCGCCAAGTTCGTTGCAGAGCTCCATGATGTCGGTAGAGCCGGTATCGACCGAGAGATTGACGCAAAAGCCCTGGCCGCCGCCTTCAGTGAGCAGCGGGGTCAGCAACTCGCGATAATTGTCCTTGGTCAGGCCCTTCTGGATGAATCTTACATTATGCTTCTCGCAATGGGCCTTGCGGCCCTCGTCCTTGGGATCAATCACGGTAATGCGCGACTTGTCGTAGTCGAGATGCCGTTCGATCATCGGCAACGTCCCCTTGCCGATCGAGCCAAAGCCGATCATGACAATGGGGCCAGTGATTTTCGCGTGAATTTTCGCGAGTGCGTTCATCAGTCGGTCTCCAGAAACAGAAATTCGCGGGCAGGGAGGGATCAGGCGGTGCGCCGCTTTGCGGTGACTTCGATTTCGATCTTCATCTCGGGCTTGAGGAGGCCCGCGACCACCAACAGGGTAGCGGCCGGGCGGATCTCGCCAAGGACCTCGCCGGACACGGCGAGCACGGCGTCCGCGTCCTCGGACCGGGTTACGTAGTAGGTCGCACGGACGATATCGGCCATCGCGAAGCCGGCTTCTTTCAGCGCGGCGTCGATGGTCTTGAAGCAGTTGCGTGACTGGCTCGTGACATCGACCGGCATCGTCATGGTGGCGTAGTCGTAGCCGGTGGTGCCTGCGACGAAGGCGAAATCGCCGTCGATGACGGCGCGGCTATAGCCGGCGGCCTTCTCAAAGGGGGAGCCGGTGGAAATCAGGCGGCGTGGCATCGGGACCTCGTTTCTCAGGGCTTCGGCGCGCGGTTTAAGGGTTTTTGTCCGCACCGCGCAACCCCTGCTGGTTAGGGGACGCGGCGCGTCACGTCGGAGGAGGGCGGCGGCGTTGCGCCCCAACGGCGCGCGAAGATGTCCCGCACGATCATGACCGCGAGCAGGAGCATCACTACCGTGGTGATGGCGCCGCGCCATCGCGGACGCGCGCCGTCGCGCCGTACGTGGAAGATTTGCGACATGGCCGCAGCTCACGCCGCCAGTACGGCGTGCTGCGCCTTCTTCGCGCGCACAGCCCGTGCTTTCGGCGCAGGCGTCCCCGTAGCTGCGATCATGCCCCAGGCGCCGTCGAGCGCACCCTCGGTGAATTCGAGCGCCAGCAGCCGGTCGCGCTCGAACGGGCCGGGAAGCGACAACTCGCCGGTCTTGTAGGCAGAGAAGCCGAAGCGGGCGTAATAGGGCGCATCGCCCAGCAGGATCACCGCGCGATGGCCACGCGCTTTCGCCGCCGCGAGCGCGTGGTCCATCAGCGCGGTCCCGACCCCGAGCTTGCGGGAGTTGGCCTCAACCGCGAGCGGGCCGAGCATGAGCGCCGGGCAACCCCCGGCGCTGACGTGCCACAACCGCAGCGTCCCGACCAGGCGGCCCTCCGCCATCGCCGAGAAGGCAAGGCCTTCGGCGGGCGCGCGTCCGTCGCGCAGGCGCTGGCAGGTGCGCATATGGCGGTTCTCGCCAAAGCAGGCATCGAGCAGCGCTTCGCGGGCGACGACGTCCGAAGCTCGTTCCGCACGGATCACGAACGGAGCGGCTTTCGGGGTGAGGGCGATCCTGGTCTGTCGCAAGGCGGTCATGGCACGTCAGTCCCTGCGGCCAACGGCGCTGGGCGCGCCGCGGGCAGCGTTGTCTAAATCGGCAATGTCAGGGGAGGGAGCCGGCGGACCGGCTCCCGACTAGTCGGGCCTCGAGGCGAGGCAAATCAGATGTGATAGGTCTTCAGCGGCGGAATGCCGTTGAACGCCACCGACGAGTAGGTGGACGTATAGGCCCCGGTGCCTTCAATCAGCAGCTTGTCGCCAATCTCGAGCGTCACCGGAAGCGGATACGGCATCTTCTCGTACAGCACGTCGGCCGAATCGCAGGTGGGGCCCGCGATCACGCACGGCGTCATCTCTGCCCCGTCATGCGGGGTGCGGATCGCATAGCGGATCGACTCGTCCATCGTCTCGGCGAGGCCGCCGAACTTGCCGATGTCCAGGTACACCCAGCGCACATCGTCCTCGTCGCTCTTCCTGGAGATCAGAACGACTTCGGTCTCGATGATGCCGGCATTGCCGACCATGCCGCGTCCCGGTTCGATGATGGTTTCCGGGATCTGGTTGCCGAAATGCTTGCGCAGCGCACGGAAGATCGACCGGCCGTACTGCACGACCGGAGGAACTTCCTTGAGGTACTTGGTCGGAAAGCCGCCGCCCATGTTGACCATGGTCAGGTTGATCCCGCGCTCGGCGCAGTCACGGAACACGGTCGAGGCCATCGCCAGGGCGCGGTCCCACGCCTTCACCTTGCGCTGCTGCGAGCCGACATGGAAGGAGATGCCGCAGGGCTCGAGGCCCAGCCGCTTGGCAAGATCGAGCACCTCGACCGCCATCTCCGGATCGCAGCCGAACTTTCGCGACAGCGGCCACTCGGCGCCGGCGCAGTCGTAGAGGATGCGGCAGAAGACGCGTGCGCCGGGGGCGGCGCGCGCGACCTTCTCGACCTCTGCGGCGCAGTCGACTGCGAAAAGGCGGATGCCGAGCGCGTAGGCGCGCGCGATATCGCGCTCCTTCTTGATCGTGTTACCGAAGGAGATGCGGTCCGCTGTTGCGCCCGCGGCCAGCGCCATCTCGATCTCCGCAACCGTCGCGGTGTCGAAGCAGGAGCCGAGCGAGGCGAGCAGCGACAGCACTTCCGGCGCAGGATTGGCCTTCACTGCGTAGAACACGCGGCTGTCCGGCAACGCCTTGGCGAAGGTCTGGTAGTTGTCGCGCACGACCTCGAGGTCGACAACGAGGCAGGGCTCGGTGTCGAGACCATCCTTGCGGCGGTTGCGCAGGAATTCCTGAATGCGTTCAGTCATGGCACTCTCCCAAGGCCCTAGCGACAGGGCCGGTAGCAAGTGATTTCGGTCGTGAGTGCTTTGGCGTTGTCGCACGATGGAGACGCGACAAGGCCTCGAACCCGTAACCGACTTTTGCTGCCGTGGATTGGGTTGGGAGTGACTCCCGGCCCGCTCACCTGGCAATGAAGGACAAGCCTTTTCAGTAGCCCGCGCCGGCGTTGGACCGCCGGTAGAGACCAAAAAAGCCCGATCCGTCGTTGCTTTAAGTCGCGTCCCCCGTTGAGAGCGGGGTGCGCCGGTTCGCCTCCGGCTGCCAGTCACGGTTGCAAGGGGTGGAGAGACCTTCAACGGCATCCCTTGAGAGAGATGCTGGCCGCTCGAACTTGAGACGACCCTCGGTCCTTCATCCCTTGGCGGCTGTCCGGCCTCTTGTCCGGATACCCACCGACTGACACACGACCACAGGCACGTGCGAAATTGGGCAAGTTGGGAAATAAGCGCTTTGACTCGGCTTCGCAACAATTTTTTTAGGCTGAGGGGAGTTTTCCCTAACGCGAGCTTTCAATCTCGCGTGCGTGAAGCGCGCTTCGTACGCCGAACATGAACAGCTGTTAAGATTTCAGAGCATTTCGCGCGAACTGATGTGAGAGTCGCGTGAGTGAAGTTGTGCCTGCGGCACAGTGCTTTCTTGAATCGCGCTTGTCAGCCGCGGCGCGTGAACGGCTCGATGCGCTGGGCGCCGCGGATGAACGACACCATGACGAGGACGCCGACGCCGAACAGCACAGCCTGGACGATGTGGGCCCACGTCTCCTGGGTGAAGGGGAGAAAGAGGCTCTCCGGCGGCAGCAGAATTGCTAGCGCCCAGCCGCCGGCGAAGGCGGCGCCGAACACCTCGGCGCCAATCAGGATCGCGGCGCTGATGACGGTGATGACGCTCGGCCAGACGATCTGGCGGGAGGCGGTCGAGGGGGCTTGCATACTCATCATTGGGGTCCTCTGTGCGGCCCGCAATCTCTCCGAAAAGGCCGTCCCTTACAAGCGTAAATGGCGCAAAAATGCCGCATCGCGTGCTATAGATTCCTCCATAAATTTACGGCGAAAAACGGGATTTTGTGATGTCTGAAACCCTCTCCACAACAGCCCTGTCGAACCCGCAGGACAACCCCCTGCTGCGGCCCTGGCAGACGCCGTTCGAGACCCCGCCGTTCGACGAGATCAGGCCCGAGCATTTCCTGCCGGCCTTCGAGCAGGCCTTCGCCGACCACTCGGCCGAGGTTGCCGCCATCACCCACGACCCCGCCACGCCCGACTTCGCCAACACCATCACGGCGCTGGAGCGCTCGGGCAAGCTGCTGGCGAAGGTCTCGGCCGTCTTCTACGACCTGGTCTCGGCGCACTCCAATCCGGAGATCCTGGCGATCGACAAGCAGGTCTCGACCCGGATGGCGCGGCACTGGAATCCGATCATGATGAACGCCGTGCTGTTTGGCCGGATCGCCATGCTGCACGAGAACCGCAAGACGCTGGAGCTGACCGGTGAGCAGATGCGGCTTCTGGAGCGGACCTATACGCGCTTCCACCGCGCCGGCGCCGGCCTTGATGACACTGCCAAGGCACGGATGGCGGAAATCAACGAGCGGCTGGCCCAGCTCGGCACCAGCTTCAGCCACCATTTGCTCGCCGATGAGCAGGAATGGTTCCTGGAGCTCGGCGAGGGCGACCTCGCGGGCCTGCCCGACAGCTTCGTCGCCTCGGCCCGGGCCGCCGCGGAAGAGCGCGGCATGGCCGGCAAGACGATCGTCAGCCTGGCGCGCTCGGCGGTTGAGACGTTCTTGAAGACCTCCACCCGCCGCGACCTGCGCGAGAAGGTCTTCAAGGCGTTTGCCGCCCGGGGCGACAACGGCAATGCCAACGACAACAACGCGGCCATCGTCGATATCCTGGCTCTGCGCGAGGAGAGCGCCCGCATCCTCGGCTTCCCCACCTACGCCGCCTACCGGCTTGAGGACTCCATGGCCAAGACGCCAGACGCCGTGCGCGGCCTCCTGGAGCGGGTCTGGAGGCCGGCTCGGATGCGAGCGCTCGCCGACCGGGACGCAATGCAGGAGCTGATCGCGGAGGAGGGCGGCAATTTCTCGCTCGCCCCCTGGGACTGGCGCTACTACGCCGAGAAGCTGCGGCAGGCCAAAGCCAATTTCGACGATGCCGCGATCAAGCCCTATCTCGTGCTCGATCAGGTGATCGAGGCCGCCTTCGACTGCGCGACGCGCCTGTTCGGCATCACCTTCACCGAGCGCAAGGACATTCCGGTCTGGCATCCGGATGTCCGGGTCTGGGAGGTGAAAGACCGGGAGGGAAACCACAAGGCGTTGTTCTATGGCGACTACTTCGCGCGCCCCTCAAAGCGCTCGGGCGCCTGGATGACCTCGCTGCGCGACCAGCAGAGGCTCGACGGCGCCATAGCGCCGCTGGTCATCAATGTCTGCAATTTCGCTAAAGGTGCGGAGGGCGCGCCGTCGTTGCTCTCGCCGGACGATGCCCGCACCCTGTTCCACGAGTTCGGCCACGGCCTGCACGGCATGCTGTCCGATGTCATGTTTCCCTCGCTGTCGGGCACTTCGGTCTTCACCGATTTCGTCGAGCTGCCCTCGCAGCTTTATGAGCACTGGCAGGAGCGGCCCGAGGTGCTGCAGCGCTTTGCGAGGCACTACCAGACCGGCGAGCCGCTGCCGGACGAGCTGCTGCAGCGCTTCCTCGCCGCGCGCAAATTCAACCAGGGCTTTGCCACGGTGGAGTTCGTCTCCTCGGCGCTGATCGACCTCGAGTTCCACACCCAGCCGGCATCGGCCAGCCGCGACGTCCGCGCCTTCGAGCGGGCGGAACTGGAGAAGATCGGCATGCCCGCCGAGATCGTGCTGCGCCACCGGCCGACCCAGTTCGGCCACATCTTCTCTGGCGACCACTATGCCTCCGGCTACTACAGCTACATGTGGTCGGAGGTGATGGATGCGGATGCCTTCGGCGCCTTCGAGGAGGCCGGCGACATCTTCGATCCCGCCACTGCGAAGCGGCTGTATGACGATATTTATTCCTCCGGCGGCTCGCGCGATCCCGAGGAAGCGTATATTGCCTTCCGTGGCCGCGAGCCGGAGCCCGACGCGCTGCTCCGCCGGCGCGGCCTTCTGGAAACATCCGAGGCAGCCTGATTTGAAAACGGTGATCTATCGATTGTTGGCGCTGCTCGCTGTGGCGGGCGGCGCCGGGTTTGGCGCAACGGCGGCGCAGGCGCATCCGCATGTCTGGATCACCGCGGCGAGCGAAGTGATCTATGCGGCGGATGGCTCGATCACCGGCGTTCGCCACGCCTGGACCTTCGACGACATGTTCTCGACCTACGCGCTGCAGGGCATCGAGACCAAGACCAAGGGCGTCTACAGCCGCGAGCAGCTCGCCCCGCTCGCCAAGGACAATGTCGAGAACCTGAAGGAGTTCGGCTTCTTCACCTTCGCCAAGGCCGACGGCAAGAAGGAGAAGTTTCTGGAGCCGGTCGACTATTTCCTCGAATACAAGGACGACGCCCTGACGCTGCACTTCACGCTGCCGCTGAAGGCGCCGGTGAAGCCGAAGCAGCTTGCGTTGGAAGTGTTCGATCCCGCCTTCTTCATCGATTTCAAATTCGAAGATAAGGACCCGATCAAGCTGGTTGGCGCGCCCGCTTCCTGCGAGCTGAAATTCCAGCGGCCCGGCGAAGCGGACGTGAAGAAGCTGACCGAGGAGATGGTGGCAAGCGGCGACAACGCCAATTATGGCGCGATGTACGCCAACAAGATTCTTGTGAATTGCCCGTGAGCGCCAGGTCCAGCCTTGTGCGCCATCTCGCGGTCTTTGCCGTCGCGCTGTACGCATTCCTCGCCCTCGATGGACTCCTTCATGCAGTGATGGCGCAAAATCCGTTCGGCGGGCCGCGGCCTGCGGCCCAGCCGCAGGTCGGCGGCATCGTCGGCTGGCTGCTGGCCAAGCAGTCCGAATTCTACCGCGACATGTCTGCGACCATCCGCGCCGCCAAATCCGACGGCACAGCGGTGTGGACGCTGCTTGCGATCTCCTTTGCCTACGGCATTTTTCACGCCGCCGGCCCCGGCCACGGCAAGGCGGTGATCTCGTCCTACCTGGTCGCCAACCAGGAGACCGCCTGGCGTGGCATCGTGCTGTCCTTTGTCTCGGCGCTGCTGCAGGCCCTGGTTGCCGTGGTGCTGGTCGGCATTTCCGCCTGGCTGCTCAACGCCACCGCGCAAACGATGTGCGGCGCGGAGAAGGCGATCGAGATCGCGAGCTACGGCCTGATCGCCGCTTTCGGTGCCCGGCTGGTCTGGACCAAAGGCGGCGCCTTCGTCCGCGCGTTGCAGGCCCCGCGCGCCGAGCCGGTGCTGGCTGCCGCGCATCAGCACCACGGCCATCATCACGGCCCTGGCCACGACCACCACGGCCACGATCACCACCACCACGACCATGACCACGTCCATGACGAGCATTGCGGCCATTCCCATGGGCCGACGCCGGATCAGCTCGCCGGTCCCGGTGGCTGGCGGCGCGGGCTAGGTGCCATCGTCGCGGTAGGCTTGCGGCCCTGCTCGGGCGCAATCCTGGTGCTGGTGTTCTCGCTGGCGCAGGGGCTGTTCTGGGCCGGCATCGTCGCGACCTTCGTGATGGGGATCGGCACGGCCATCACGGTCGCTGCCATCGCTGTTGTCGCCGTGTCCGCCAAGGATCTCGCGGGGCGCCTGTCCGCCGGCCGCGAGGGTGGCGGCGCCCTTGTTATGCGCGGCATCGAGTTCGGCGCCGCCGGCCTTGTGCTGCTGTTTGGGCTCGGTCTTCTGCTGGGCTACCTCGCCGCTGAGCGGGTGACGTGCCTGTGACAGCTACTTCCATCATTGCGGCTCGTCGCTTCGCTCCTCGCAATGACGGCTGGGCTTTACACCGGCAGCCAGCCCTTGATCGCCGGCATGAAGAAGATCGCGATGTTGATCGCGAACCCCAGGCTCCACAGGATCGAGCGTAGCGTCGGGCGGTCGCCGAGATAGGTGAAGACATAGGCAATCCGCACGATCAGGAACAGCACGGCCAGTTCGTCGATCAGCCGCTGCGGGCCGAGGCGGAATTCGGCGAGCAGCACGGCCACCGCAAAGAACGGAAACGCCTCGATGCCGTTCTGGTGCGCGCCCAATGCCCGGGCGCGGATCGGATCGCTGTAGAAGTCGGGATCGCGGGGCCTGGCGTTGTCGAACGAGCGGCCGCCGGCCCATTTGGCTCCGACGATCGTCAACAAATACAGCATCAGCGTAGCGAAAACGCACCATTCGGCGATCGTCATGGTTCCCCCGACGCGCGGCAATGCCGCGACAGTAGCGAAGGCCCGCTTGCCTTGACAAGGATGGCGTAAAGCTGCGAATCCACCGCCATGAGCGTCGCCATCCCCCTCGGAAACGCCGGCGCGGCACCGGCCATCAAGCCGGAGCGCATCGGCGTGTTGCTGGTCAATCTCGGCACGCCCGAGGCCTGCGACGCCAAAAGCGTGCGCGTCTATTTGAGGGAATTCCTGTCCGATCGCCGCGTGATCGAGGACCAGGGGCTGGTCTGGAAGGCCATCCTCAACGGCATCATCCTGCGCGTCCGCCCGGCGCGGAAGGCGCTCGATTACCGGAAGATCTGGAATTTCGAGAAGAACGAGTCGCCGCTGAAGACCATCACGCGCTCGCAGGCCGAAAAGCTCGCCGCCGACATCGCCGACCACGAGCACGTGGTGGTGGACTGGGCGATGCGTTACGGCAATCCGTCGATCCGCGAACGTATCGACGCGCTGGCGGCGCAGGGCTGTAGCCGGCTGCTGGTGGTGCCGCTCTATCCGCAATATTCGGCCGCAACCTCGGCCACCGTCTGCGACGAGGTGTTTCGCGTGCTCGCCGAGATGCGGGCTCAGCCGATCCTGCGGGTGAGCCCGCCTTACTACGATGAGCCCGACTACATCGAGGCGCTGGCCGTCTCCATCGACGCGCATGTTTCGACGCTGGCGTTCCAGCCGGAATTGATCGTCGCCTCCTTCCACGGCATGCCGCAGAAATATGTCGATGCCGGCGATCCTTATCACGAGCAATGCGTGGCGACGACAGAAGCGCTGCGCAAGCGCCTCGGGCTTGATGCGTCGAAGCTCCTGCTCACCTTTCAGTCGCGTTTCGGCAATGACGAGTGGCTGAAACCCTACACCGACAAGACCATCGAGGAGTTGGCGAAGAAAGGTGTGAAACGGCTGGCCGTGGTCACGCCCGGCTTTGCCGCCGATTGCCTGGAGACGCTGGAAGAGATCGCACAGGAGAATGCCGGAATCTTCCGGCACAATGGCGGCGAGCAATTTTCGTTCATCCCCTGCCTGAATGACAGCGACGGTGGGATGGACGTCATCCGCCAGCTCGTGCTGCGTGAGCTGCAGGGGTGGATTTAAGACAAGTCGATTTGATGCATTTGCATCCAGCGGGTTTTGCCCTGCAAGGCCGTGGTTAACGATTTGCACGGCGGGTTGAGACCGCCGTTTTCCCCAAGCGGAATGCCAATTTGGCGCCGTTCACGGTCGATGCATCTGGCGCATTCGAAAATCCCTCCATACCTATATCTGCAACAAGAGCCGGCTGAACCGGCACTGCCTTCAGGCAGACAAAAGCAACGGCGTTGCACGGGTAATGACTGGGAATGCTGCGGGCACCTCTCGCCCCGCGTTGGAGGATTTATGAGCGGTTTTGAAATTTTCGTTATTGCACTTGCGCTTCTCGTCATCGTTACCCTGTTTGCCGGTGTGAAGACCGTGCCGCAAGGCTACGACTGGACCATCGAGCGGTTCGGCAAATACACCCGCACGCTCTCGCCGGGTCTCAACCTGATCGCGCCCTATTTCGACCGCGTCGGGCGCAAGATGAACATGATGGAGCAGGTGATCGCGATCCCCGAGCAGGAGGTGATCACCAAGGACAACGCCACCGTCACGGTGGACGGCGTCGCCTTCTTCCAGGTGTTCGACGCCGCGAAGGCGAGCTACGAGGTCGCCAATCTCGAGCAGGCGATCACCGTGCTCACCATGACCAACATCCGCTCGGTGATGGGTTCGATGGACCTCGACCAGGTGCTGTCACATCGGGACGAGATCAACGAGCGCCTCCTGCGCGTCGTCGATGCTGCGGTCTCGCCCTGGGGCGTCAAGGTCAACCGTATCGAGATCAAGGACATCGTGCCGCCGGCCGACCTCGTCGAGGCGATGGGCCGGCAGATGAAGGCCGAGCGTGTCAAGCGCGCCGACATCCTGCAGGCGGAAGGCCAGCGCCAGTCGGAAATCCTTCGTGCGGAAGGTGCGAAACAGGGTCAGATCCTGCAGGCCGAAGGCCGCCGCGAAGCTGCCTTCCGCGACGCCGAGGCGCGCGAGCGTCTCGCCGAAGCCGAAGCCAAGGCGACCCAGATGGTGTCCGAAGCCATCGCCAGGGGCGACGTCGCCGCACTGAACTATTTTATCGCCGACAAGTACATCAAGGCGTTCGGCCAGTTGGCGGAATCGCCGAACCAGAAAGTGCTGATGCTGCCGATCGAAGCGACCAGCGTGCTCGGCTCGCTCGCCGGCATCGGCGAGATCGCCCGCGCCACCTTTGGCGAGAGCGCGGCGTCGGCGACTGCTGCTGCGCGCCGCGGCGGCTCGGTGCCGAGCGCGGGCCCGACCCCGCCGCCGGCGCCGCAACGTTGAGTGTTCGGGAGGTCATCTCATGACCCAGATGTTCACCACCCTTGGCACCTGGAACTGGCTGATTTTCGGCTTCGTCCTGATGGCGCTGGAATTGGCGGCGCCCGGCGTTTTCATGTTCTGGCTCGGGCTCGCCGCGCTGCTGGTCGGGCTGGTGTCGTTCGTGATCAACCCGTCCTGGCAGACGCAACTCATCCTGTTCTCGGTCTTCGCGGTTGCCGCGGTGCCGCTTTGGCGGCGCTTTGCGCTCAAGTTGGGCGCGGCGAGCAGGAGTAACCCGTTCCTCAATCGCCGCACCGACGCGCTGGTTGGCCGCGAGTTCACGCTGGAGAAGCCGATCGTCGACGGCACAGGCACGGTGCGGATCGACGACACCATCTGGCGCGTCGCCGGCCCCGATGCACCCGCCGGCAGCCGCGTCCGCGTTGTCAGAGCCGATGGCGCCAGTTTGACGGTGGCTTCGGTCTAAGTCGAATCGAAGTCGTAACGATCTTGTCAGGGTCGTTGGCTAGCCTTCAGCCATGAAACCTTGGCTTGCTATTTCGATCCTGCTGATGTCGGGTGGCGCGGCGGCCGCCGAGCCGTTCTCGATCCGCTGCGAAGCTGGTCAGTCGGCGCATGTCTACTACGCGACGTTCGATCCCGATCTGAAGCTGGCGGTGTTTGAAAGCGCCTCGCCAATCAATCTCTACAGCGGAGAAATCGTCAGCGTGCGGGATGGCCGGTTTGAAGTCGCGTTGAAGGTTGACCAAAGCCGGCTCTATTTCATCTGGGATGCTGGATTCAATCGGGTGCTGTGGCCCGGTATCCATGGTGATCCGTTCAGGCCCACGCTCAGTCATCCGTGCCGGAGAACGCCTGCCAGGAGCATTCTGAGCTTTCGTGAGCCGGTCGAAGTTGCCGATCCCGGTTCCATTAGCTGCGAAGCGTTTCCACCGGGAATGTTCTTCACCTTCGACATTGCCACGAAAAAGGTTCTCTACCAGCGGAAAGGCGGCTCAAGCTATCAGGGAAAGATCGAAAGCGCGGAGGGCGATCGCGTTTCGTTTCGTTTGTCCAGCGACGAGCAGCGTCAGATTGTCTGGGACAGGCGGACGCACACCGTCACGGTCGCGGAAATTCCCGGCGATCCGGCACGACCGACGACGGTCTATCAGTGCGAGCCGATCAGGCCGCAATCGATGCTGGAGGCCTATGACGGTCGTCATTGAGCGGACTTGCTCCATCGGCCTGCAAAGCGGTGCAGTGGCAACAAATTTTCCATCAGTTCTTTCCCCAACCCGGTGAGGCGATAGCCGTTGCCTGTTACCAGTTCCACCAGCCCCGCTTCGCGCAATTCCGACAGTCGCGCCTGCATGATCGTGGGCGAGGCCTCGTCGCAGACGGTGCGCAGCGCCCGCGAGGTCAACGCGCGATCCTCGCGCAGTTCCCAGATGATGCGGAGCGTCCAGCGCCGGCCCAGGAGGTCCAGGAGCGCCATGATCGGGCGGCCGGTGCGCGAGCCGCGGACGGCGGATTTTTTCATGGCAGGCACGAGCCCGACCTCTTGTCTGTTGCTACAGATATTGTAGCGTGCTGCTACAAATATAGTAGCGAGAGTTTACCGATGTCACGTATCGCGCCGCTGTCGCCGCCTTATGCACCTGATATCCAGGAACAGTTCGACCGCATCATGCGCGGCGCGCCGCCGCTGGTGCTGTTCCGCGTCATGGCGGGCCAGCCGCGCGCCTGGGAAAAATTCCGCGCCGGCAGCCTGCTCGACCGCGGGCCGCTCTCCTTGCGGGAGCGCGAGATCGTCATCGACCGCACCTGCGCGCTGAACCGTTGCGAGTACGAATGGGGCGTGCATGTCATGGCCTTTGCGCAGGCCGCGCAGCTTAGCGAGGAGCAAGTGCGCGCCACGGTGTGCGGCGGCGCCGCTGCGCCGTGTTGGTCGGAGGCCGAAAAGGTCCTGATTGCGACCGCTGACACGCTGCATCACCGCTCGACCCTGAGCGAGACGGAATTCGCCACGCTGAAGTCGCACTATGACGAGCCGCAGATTCTGGAGATCATCATGCTGTGCGGGTTCTATCGCACGGTGTCGTATCTCGCGAACGGGCTGGCGCTGCCGCTGGAGCCAAATGCAGCGCGGTTTCCGCGGTAATCTCCGGCGTCGTTCCCGGGACATCGCGCAGCAATGAACCCCAATGCGCAAGTGCGCGTTGTGGAACCTCGAGATTCCCCGATGCGCAAGTGCGCATCTGAGGTTCGATGCTTTGCATCGCTCCGGAATGAGAGCGTGAGAGTGTTACGCCACGCCGGCGCGCAAGAGATCATGCAGATGGATGATGCCGACCGGCCTGTCGGCATCGGTGACGATCAGCGTGCTGATCTTCGACGACATCAGCTTCAACGCCTCACTGGCAAGCGAAGTGCTGGCGATGACCTTCGGGTTCCTGGTCATGATGTCATCGACCAGCGCGTCCTTCAGGTCGGAACGCCAGTGCCGGCGCAAATCGCCGTCGGTGATGATGCCCGCGATGTGGCCGCGTACGTCGACGATCGCGACGCAGCCGAAACCCTTCGCAGACATTTCAAGCACCGCTTCGGACATCCTCGTGCCCAGGGGTTTCAGCGGCACGGCCTCGCCGGTGTGCATGAAGTCGCTGGTGTGCTTGAGCATCGCCCCGAGCTTGCCGCCGGGGTGGAAGTTGGCGAACTCCAGCGCCGTGAAACCGCGGCCTTCCAGCAGCGCAATCGCAAGCGCATCGCCAATCGCGGCCTGCATCAGCGTGGACGTCGTCGGAGCCAGATTGTGCGGGCAGGCCTCGCGCACCTTCGGCAGCTCCAGCACGATCCGCGCCGCCGATCCCAGCGAGGATTGTGCGTTCGAGGTAACCGCAATCATCGGGATCGCAAAGCGCGCCGAGTAATTGACGAGGTTCTTCATCTCCGGCTGCTCGCCGGACCACGATAGGGCGACGATCACGTCGTCCGCGGTGATCATGCCGAGGTCGCCGTGGCTTGCTTCCGCGGCATGTACGAAAAAGGCGGGCGTGCCGGTCGAGGCCAGAGTGGCCGCCACCTTGCGGCCGATATGGCCTGACTTGCCGAGCCCGGTGACGATGACGCGGCCCCTGGCCTTGCGGATCAGTTCGACCGCCTCGACAAAGGATGTGCCCAGCGGGCCGCGCAGCGCGGTGGACAGCGCCGCCATGCCGCTACTGCCGGCATCGAGCGTGCGGAGCGCCGATTGCACGGCGTCGTGGGATGCGTCCTGCATCAGCGATTTCGGATTGGCCATGTCGAACTTCTAGCATGGTGAGCGGGGGAGGGCGACGCGCGCAGGCCATCCTCAACGGCCCATTAACCATAATTGTTTTAACTCCATTAACGACGTTTTCGCGGCCTCGCGAGCTCGTCGGATAAGTGTATGGATTTGTTGGGGTATTTTCACGTGGGGCTGGGGCCAGCAAGGGGCCGGAACAGGCGCGCGAGCCGCTCTCGCGCGCTGTTGCCATGCCTGGCCCTGACCGCGTTTTTTCCTGCGTTCGCCGAGGCACAGACGCTGACGCCGGACATGCTGCGCCCGGTGCGCGGCGGCTTCGTTTCGGCGGATGATTCTCCGCTGCGCAGGACCGCGCCGGCGCGGGTCGAAGGCCTTCCCGATCCATCGGCCGATCCCGGTCTGCGTGCCACCGACACACCGGCGACCCCGCGCGTCGGCCAGACCCCGGGCTACGGTTCGCCCGCCGCCAATGGCGCGTCCGACTCCGGCTATGACTCGCTGAACCGCAAGCGCAAGAAGCCGAAATACTATCCGGGCCAGGTGAGGCCAAAGCCGCCGGTCGGCCCCGGCAGCCAGCCGCCGCCGCCGCTGGTCGCGCCCGTCGTCCAGGGGCGCATGCGCATCGCGCCGCCGCCGTCGGATTTTGCCAACAAGCCGCCGCTACCGCCCGCAATGGCCGGCACGATTGTCGGCCAGCCGGTGCGCAAGCGGCTGAAGATCGACGACGATCCGTTCGGCGCGGTCGGTGACTATGCCGGCAGTTTCCTGCTCAAGGGCGCGGTCGAACTCTCTGCTGGCCACGACACCAATCCCGGCCGCCTCGCCGTGCCGCAGGGCTCGCCGTTCTACGTGATCGCGCCGGAGCTTCTCGCTGTCTCGGACTGGGAGCGCCATGCTGTCGTCGCCGATCTGCGCGGCTCTTTCACCGGCTATGGCAACAACCTGATGCCGAATGCCGACGGCACGCCGCTGTCCGCGCCGCTCGATATCGACCGGCCGAACTTCATCGGCCATATCGACGGCCGCCTCGACGTGTCGCGCGATACACGGCTGACCGGGCAGGGCAGGCTGCTGGTCTCGACCGACAATCCCGGCAGCCCCAACGTGCAGGCGGGTCTCGATCGCTATCCGATCTACACCACGGTCGGCGCCACGGCCGGCTTCGACCAGACCTTCAATCGCCTGCAAGTCTCCGGCGGCGCCACCGTCGACCGCACCGATTATCAGTGGTCGAAGCTGACCGACGGCACCAAGACCAGCAATGACGACCGCAACTTCACCCAGTATGGCGGCATCGGCCGCGTCTCGTACGAGGTGATGCCGGGGCTGAAACCGTTCGCCGAGGTGCAGGGCGACAGCCGCGTGCACGACCTCTACTTCGACCGCAACGGCTTTGCGCGCAATTCCACCGGCGGCTACGCCAAGGCCGGCACCTCGTTCGAGTTCTCGCGCCTCTTGACCGGCGAACTTGCGATCGGCTGGGCCGAGCGTACCTATGTCGACTCGCGCCTGCCGCGCCTGCAGGGCCTGCTCACCACAGCCTCGCTGGTGTGGACAGCGACGCCCCTGACCACGGCAAAATTCTTCTCCGACACCCAGCTCGTCGAGACCACGATGCCGGACACGTCCGGTATCCTGGTGCGCACCTACACCTTCGAGGTCGACCACGATTTCCGCCGCTGGCTGACCGGCATCGGCAAGTTCAGCTACGGCACGCTCGACTACCAGGGTAACGTCCGCCGCGACCAGACTTACTCGGTGTCAGGCGATCTCATCTACAAGCTGAACCGCAGCATCTGGCTCAAGGGCACGCTGCGGCGCGACTGGCTGGAGTCGAACGTGATCGGTGCGAGCTCGAACTCGACGGTGGTGATGCTTGGCGTGAGGGTGCAGAATTGATGGTCTCGTCATGGCCGGGCTTTGTCCCGGCCATCCACGACTTCCTTTGCGCGCCCAAAAACGTGGATGCCCGGGACAAGCCCGGGCATGACGCAGTCAATAGCAGCAGTGCGGAACACTACCGCGCCAGGTCCGTCTTCCCCATCAGGAACGTGTCGATCGACCGCGCGCAGAGACGGCCCTCGCGGATGGCCCAGACTACCAGCGACTGGCCGCGGCGCATGTCGCCGGCGGTGAAGACCTTCGGCAAGGACGTCTGATAGTCATTGAAATTGGCGCGGACATTGCCGCGCTGGTCGAGGTCGACGCCGAGCGTCTTCAACAGCCCTTCGTGCACCGGATGAACGAAGCCCATGGCAAGCAGCACGAGCTGGGCATCCAGCGCGAACTCGCTGCCGGGCAGCGGCTTGAATTTTTCGTCCACCTTCACGCAGTGCAGCTTCTGCACCTTGCTGTCCACGCCGGAGAACTTCTGCGTCAGCACGGCGAATTCGCGCACCGCACCCTCGGCCTGGCTCGAGGAGGTGCGCATCTTCAGCGGCCAGTTCGGCCACGTGATGCCCTTGTTCTCCTGCTCGGGCGGGGCCGGCATGAT